>NZ_JAQIJT010000002.1:2490000-2598655 GCF_036946125.1 Sphingomonas adhaesiva | reverse complement strand
TGCCACGGCTGGCTGATTTATCATACAAAAACGTCGGGCGCTCGCAAGAGGGGCCGACAGGGGAGGACGACCGTGATTTCGAAGGCATTCCTGCTCGCCGCGGCGAGCATCGGCACGCTGGCCGCGCAGGCGCAGGCGCAGGCGCAGGCGCAGGCGCAGACGGCAGCACCGGCGTCGGACGCCGCACCGCAGAGCAGCCAGGGCGGCACGACCGACGCCGCGACTCCGGCCGCGGACGGCGACGAGATCGTCGTCACCGGCTATCGCCAGTCGCTGCGCACCGCGATCAACGCGAAGCGCGCCGCTGACCCGCGTGCAGGAGGTGCTGGCGGCGGAGGACATCGGCAAGCTGCCGGAGGCGAGCATCGCCGAATCGCTCGCGCGTCTTCCCGGCCTCGCCACCAACCGCGACCGCGGCAACGGCACCGCCATCTCGATCCGGGGCATGGGGCCGAACCTGGTCAACACCTTGCTCAACGGGCGCGAGATCGTCTCCGCGGAGGCGAGCCGCAACGTCCGGTACGAGCAATATCCCGCCGAGCTCATCAACGGCGCCTATGTCTTCAAGTCGCCGACCGCCGCGCAGGTGGAGGGTGCCATCGCCGGCCAGGTCGACCTGCGCACGCTGCGCCCGCTCGACTTCTCCGAGACGAAGGTCGTGCTGAACGCGCGCGCGATCTACAGCGACCTGGCCGAAAAGGTGCAGGACACCAGCCCCTGGGGCTGTATCGCGAGCGCCTCGGTGGTGACGCAGCTGCTCGACGACACGCTGGGCATCGCGGTCGGCTATTCCGGGCGGCGCCAGTCGGTCGCGACGGTGCGCACCAACATCTTCCGCTACACCAACAGCTTTGCCGACCTGAACGGCAACGGGCAGGGCAACGACAACATTCCCTTCGGGTTCGAGGGGCTGGCGCGCGGCGGCGACGACATCCGCCACGGCGCGCTCGCCGCGCTCCAGTGGAAGCCCAGCCGCGCCTTCGAGCTGAACGGCGACTTCTTCTACAGCAAGGTGAAGTTCGACGAGACGCAGCGCGGCTTCCGCGTCGAGAACCTGCCGTTCGGCAACACCCAGAGCGGCGTCAGCGCGGTGACGATCCCGCAGGCGGGCGGCGGCACGCAGGACTATGTGACCGGCATCACCACCACCGTCTTCCCCGGCAACGAAAGCTTCGGCCAGGTCGTGCGCGGCGTGAACGAGCTGTTCTTCTTCGAGGACGATCTCTACGCCGGCGGCCTGAACGCCAAGTGGCGACCGGAGGGGTGGGAGATCGCCGCCGACGTCGGCTATTCCACCACGCACCGCGACCAGCAGTTCCTGACGCTGCGCACCGAGCCGTTCGGCTTCGCGCCCACCACCACCTTCCGCTCGGGCAACGACAGCGTGCCGGCGATGACGATCAACGCGAACCTCGCCGATCCGTCCGCCTTCCGCATCGCCGATTTCCAGATCCCGGAGAACGGCGGCGGCGCGCCGCTCATCAACGACGAATTGTGGACCGCCAGCCTGGATGCCACGCGCCAGATCGGCCGCGGCCCGCTCGCGGCCCTGCGCTTCGGCGCGCGCTACACCGACCGATCGAAGGATTATACCCAGCGCACGCAGTTCGGCTTCATCGATCCGGCGCAGCGCACCGCGACCCCCGCGTCGCTGCTGAACGGCACCTACAATTTCTCCGGCGCCTATGCCGGGCTGCCCGCCGTCCAGTCGATCGACATCCTGAAGGCGGTCACGACGCTGTTCGGTCCGATCGCGCCGACGCAATCCTTCTTCGACCAGCGCTCCAGCTGGCAGGTGGGGGAGAAGACCTACGCCGGCTATGCGCAGGTCGACCTGGAGGGCAACCTCTTCGGCCTGCCCTTCAACGGCAACGTCGGGCTGCGCGTCATCCGCACCGAAACCGACTCGCGCTCGATCCGCATCGATCAGGACCCGACCTCGCAGACCGCGGTGCCCGTGCGCGTGACGAACGAATTCACCGACTGGCTCCCCAACCTCAATCTCACGTTCAAGCCGACCGACAAGCTCCAGATCCGCCTGGGCGCCAGCCAGGCGCTCGCGCGCCCGCCGCTCGACGATCTGAGCGCCGGGTTCGGCGTCTTCACCTTCGGCGCGCCGTCCGCGTTCGGCGGCAACCCGCTGCTGGAGCCGTTCCGCGCCAAGCAGCTCGACGCCACCGTCGAATGGTATTTCGACCGCGACAGCGCGCTGACCATCTCGGGCTTCTACAAGGACCTCAGCACCTATATCGCGCAGCAGGTCACGCCGATCTTCGTCAACGATGCCAACGGCAACCCGGTGGAGGGCACCTTCCGCCGGCCGATCAACGGCTCGGGCGGCACGATCAAGGGCGTCGAGGTGCTGTTCCAGAAGGCGTTCACCTTCCTGCCCGCGCCGTTCGACGGCTTCGGCACGTACCTCAACTACAGCTATACCGACAGCAACATCTCGGTGACCGAGAACGACAATGCCATCGGCGCGATCCAGCTGCCCGGCCTGTCGAAGCATGTCGCCAACGCCACGCTCTATTACAGCAAGGCGGGGTTCGAGGCGCGCGTCGCCTTCCGCTACCGCTCCAATTACGCGACCGAGCTGGGCGATACCGACCGCATCCTGTTCACCGCGCCCGAAAGCGTGCTCGATTTCCAGACCAGCTACGAATTCGGCGCCGGCGCGCTGAAGGGCGTGCGCCTGCTGTTCCAGGCCAACAACCTGACCGACGAGCCGTTCGAGACCTATTACGGCGACCGCCGCCTGCAGGGCCGGTACGAGAAGTTCGGCCGCCGCTTCCTGGCGGGCGTGGGGTTCAGCTTCTGATGCGCCGCGCGCTCCTCACCGCCGCCGCGCTGCTGGCCGCCACCCCGGCGCTCGCGGGACCACGCGCTCCGGTGCCGCCGCTCTACCTCGGCGCGGACCTGTCCTACGTCAACGAGATGGAGGATTGCGGCGCGGTCTATCGCAGCGGCGGAAAGCCGGTCGATCCGTACGCGCTGCTCGCGAAGAAGGGCGGCAACATCGTCCGCGTGCGCATCTGGAACGATGCGAAATGGACGAAGTACAGCGACCTGGCCGACGTCTCGAAGACGATCCGCCGGGCGAAGGCGGCGGGCATGCAGGTGCTGCTCGACTTCCATTATTCGGACGACTGGGCCGACGGCGACAAGCAGATCGTGCCCGCCGCCTGGGCGGCGCTCGATACGCCCGCGCAGGCGAAGGCGCTCTACGCCTACACCCGCGACGTGCTGGGCAGGCTCGACGCACAGGGGCTGATGCCGGAGATGGTCCAGGTCGGCAACGAAACCAACCCGGAACTGATGGCGGGGCCGAAGAAGGCGATCGACTGGACCCGCAACGCGACGCTATTCAACGCCGGGATCAAGGCGGTGCGCGATGCGGGGAAGGCGGGCCGGATCGCGCCGCGCGTGATGCTCCACATCGCGCAGCCCGAGAATGTCGAGCGCTGGTTCGACGATGCGACCGCGGCCGGGGTGCTCGACTATGACGTGATCGGCATCAGCTATTACAAGAAGTGGTCGACCCAATCGATGCCCGAGATGGGCGCGACGCTGGCGCGCGTGAAGGCGCGCTACAAGGCGGACGTGATCGTGGTGGAGACGGCCTATCCCTTCACCATGGCCAATGCCGATACCTCGCCCAACCTGCTGGGCGAGGATACGCTGGTGGCGGGCTATCCCGCGACGCCGGCGGGGCAGCGCCGGTATCTCATCGACCTGACGCAGACGGTGGTCGATGCGGGCGGCGTCGGCGTGGTCTATTGGGAGCCCAACTGGGTGTCGACCCGCTGCGGGACGCGGTGGGGCAAGGGCTCCAACTGGGAAAACGCCGCCTGGTTCGACTACCGGCGGCACGAGGCGCTGCCGGCGTTCGATTTCCTGACGCACGACTACCGCCGGGGCGCGACGGCGAAGTAGCGCCGTCCACCCGCCTCCGCGGGGACGACGGCGCGGGCGCAAGGCGGCCGCATCCCGCGTCGTCCCGGACTTGATCGAGGCCTCTGCGAAACTCGGTTCCTTGTTCCCCGGCGAAGGCCGGGGCCCAGCTGGGGGACGGCGGTAACAGACGGAAAAGCCACGCCAGCTGGACCCCGGCCTGCGCCGGGGAACGGCGACATCGTCAAGCGATCCACGACGTTCGCAGAGGTCCTGGGTCAGGCCCGGGATGACGTTCCGGAAAACCGCTGTCCTACACGCCCCGTCATCAGGCATGCCCGCCGGATCGTGTTGCGCCCGTCGACCCCCGCCCAGCTCACGCCGCCCGCGACACCCCCGCACGAACCCGCTTCCGGCGCCGACGTGGCGTCAACTTTGTCAACTTCCGCTCACAGCGCGGCGACGAATCGCGCCGCCCGCGCGCCCACCTCGTCCGCCGTCATCCCCGCCGCGTACAGCGCGGAGCCCAGCCCGAACCCCGCCGCGCCCGCCGCGCGCCACGGCGCCATCCCCTCCGGGGTCACGCCGCCCACCGGCAGCACCCGCACCGCCTTGGGCAGCACCGCGCGCATCGCCTTCAGCACCGCGGGCGACGCGGCCTCCGCCGGGAACAGCTTCAGCGCAGCCGCGCCCGCGTCGAGCGCCGCGAACGCCTCGGTCGGGGTCGCCACCCCCGGCAGCGCGACCAGCCCGCGCGCCGCCGCCGCCGCGATCACCGCGGGGTTGGCGTTGGGCGCGATGATGACCGTACCGCCCGCCGCCTGCACCGCCGCCACATCCTCGACGCGCAGCACGGTGCCCGCGCCGACGACCGCGCGCCCCTTCAGCGCGCGCGCCAGCGCGGCGATGCTGGCGAGCGGGTCGGGCGAGTTCAGCGGCACCTCGATGATCGTGAACCCCGCCGCGACCAGCGCCTCGCCGATCGCGACCACCTCGTCCACGCGCACCCCGCGCAGGATCGCGATCAACGGGCAATGCGCGAAGGCGGTGTCGAAGGCGGCGAGGTGGGTCATGCGGCAAGCTCCTGTATGCGGGTGATTCCGGCGACGAAGGCGGCGTTGCTGTCGACGATCGCGGCGCGGCGCCCCAGCGTCTCGATCGCGGCGGCGTACAGCCCGCCCAGCGCCGGATCGGCGAGGACGTGGACGAGGTCGTGGCGCGCCTGCGCCAGTCGCTGCGCCACATCGGCGCCGATCAGGAGCCCGCTGGCATATGCGGCCGCCGCCGCATCGTCGCGCATCCCCAGCAGCGCGGCGGCGCGAATGCCGAAGAGGCTGGCGGCCAGGTCGGCGCGCGCCCCCTCCGCCACGCCGTCGCGGAACGCAGCGCCGTCGCTCACCGGGCCGGTCAGCTGGCGCGCCAGCAGCCCGTGCGTGCGCAGCAGCGAGAACAGCTCGCCCGTCATCGCGGTGACGAAGGCGGCGATCCGCCCCTGCGCCATCGTCGCCCATTTGCAATGCGTGCCCGGCTGGCACAGCAGCGCGTCCGCCGGCACCTGTCCGGCGGCGACCGCGCCCAGCAACTGCACCTCCTCGCCGCGCATCACGTCGCCGCGCCGCGCGTCGCGGTACGAGACGCCCGGCACGATCCGGACCCCCGGCGCCACTTGCGCGACCGCGGCGGCGACCTCCGCCAGTCCGGCGGGCGCGGGGACGTAGGGCATGGCGCGCCACCCGATATTCGATCCCACCATGCCCGCGAGCAGCAGCGGATGGTCCCCGTGCCGCGCCCGGATCGCGGCGATCTCGGCGGGGAAGTCCTCCACGACCGATGCGCCGCGATCGTCGCGCTCGGTGGTGACGACGCGGCCGTCGTCGATCGCGAACACGCGGCGGTTGGTGGTGCCCCAGTCGACGGCGAGGAACCTCATCTCACCACCATGTCGCATAGAGGGCGACGAGGATCGCCAGGACGCCCAGGGCGGCGACGTTGAACGCGGTGGTGGTGGCGTAGCTGACGTCGCCGGTGACGACGCGGTTCGCCTCGCGCGCCTGCGGGCGCAGCAGCGAGACGATCGCGGCGAGTGCGGCGGCGGCGACGAAGACCACGACCATCCGGTTCATGAACGGCAGCGCCGGCAGCGCCGATTTCAGCACCAGCGACAGCACGAAGGAGGCGACCGCCGCGGTCAGCGCGCCGGCCTCCGTCGCGCGGCGCCAGAACAGCCCCATCAGGAAGATGACGGTGATGCCCGGCGTGAAGAAGCCGGTATATTCCTGGATGTACTGGAACGCCTGGTCCGACTTGCCCAGCAGCGGGCGCGCGGTGACCATCGCCAGCACGATCGCCACCGCCGCGGCGATGCGCCCGACCATCACCAGCCGCCGCTCGGTCGCCGGGTCCTTCGCCGCGCCGTCCTCTGCGGCGGTCGCGGCGCCCTTGCGCTTGGCATAGAGATCGAGCGTGAAGATCGTCGCGATCGAGTTGATCTTGGACGCGGTGGAGGCGACGATCGCCGCCACCAGCGCGGCGAAGACGAGGCCCAGCAGCCCCGGCGGCAACAGCCGCAGCATCGTCGGATACGCCTGGTCGGGCTTGGCCAGGTCGGGCGCCAGCACGACGGCGGCGATGCCGGGCACGACGATCACGAACGGCATCAGCATCTTCAGGAACGCCGCCAGCACGATGCCCTTCTGCGCCTCGGGCAGGTCCTTGGCCGCCAGCGCGCGCTGGATGATATATTGGTTGAACCCCCAATAGCTCAGGTTCGCGATCCACATGCCCCCGATCAGCACCGAAATGCCGGGCAGGTCCTTGTAGAAGGGATTGTCGGGCGACAGGATCATCTCGAAATGTTCGGGCGCGACCTGCTGCAACCGCGCGAACCCGCCGATGATGCCGCCCGCGCCCCCGATCCGCGACAGCGTGATCGCCGAGACGCACAGCCCGCCGAAGACCAGCAGCGTCACCTGGACGATGTCGGTCAGCGCCACCGCCTTCAACCCGCCGCGCAGCTGATAGAGGAGCGCGAACAGCCCCAGCGCGATCAGCGCCGCGTCCTGGTCGACGCCCGCCACCTGATTGACCGCGATCGAGCCCAGCCAGATGATCGAGGTCAGGTTCACGAAGACGTACAGCCCGAGCCAGAACACCGCCATCAGCGTGCGCAGGTTCGGGCCGTAGCGCTGCTCCAGGAATTGCGGCATCGTGTAGATGCCGTTCCTCAGGAAGATCGGCAGGAACCACTTGCCGACGATCAGCAGGGTGAGCGCGGCCATCCATTCGTAGGAGGAGATGGCGAGCCCGATCGCATAGCCCGACCCCGCCATGCCGACGATCTGCTCGGCGGAGATGTTCGCCGCGATCAGCGACGCCCCGATCGCCCACCACGGCAGCGACTTGGACGCCAGGAAATAGTCCGAGGAGTCCTTCGTCTCGCCCGCCTTGTCGCGGCTCACCCACTGCGCCAGCGCGAAGATGCCCACTGCATAGGCGATCACCACCGCCAGATCGATCGTCGAGAGCGTCATCGCGCCGTTCCTCCCCAAGCTGCTGCTGAATTATACGATAAATTGTGCAAGTCCAGTCCGACGACTTCACATGGCGCATAGCTTGGCGCAGAAGAAGCATTATGGAGAGGGGGCACACCACATCCGATCGCGCCTTGCAGCACGATCTCGGCCGCAACCTGACGCACGGGATGCTCGACACGCTGGGCAAGGCGATCGTCATCGGCCGCTACGAAACGCGCCCGTTCCCGACCGAGGCGGAGATCGCCAAGGCGTACGGGGTCAGCCGTTCGGTGACGCGGGAAGCGGTCAAGATGCTGACCGCGAAGGGTTTGGTGACCGCCCGGCCGCGGCAGGGGACGGTCGTCAGCCCGGCGTCGCAGTGGAACCTGTTCGACACCGACGTGCTGCGCTGGCTGCTGGAGCGCAAATTCTCGGTCGACCTGCTGCGCCAGTTCAACCAGCTGCGAATCGCGATCGAGCCGGAGGCGGCGGCGCTGGCGGCGCAGTTCCATTCCGCTGCGGACATGGCGGCGATCCGCGCCGAGCTGGCGCGGATGGCGGCGGCCGAATCGGGCACCGGCGATCCGCTGGAGGCCGACATCGCCTTCCACGTCGCGATCCTCCAGGCGTCGGGCAACCCGTTCTACGCCCAGTTCCGCACCGTGGTGGCGACGGCGCTCCACACGTCGATCCGCTTCACCAACCGCATCAAGGGGCGCTCGGCCAACATCGCCGATCACGCCGCCGTTGCGGATGCGATCGCGACCCGCGACGCCGATGCCAGCCGCCGGGCGATGCGGCGCATCATCGGCGACGTGCTCGACCTGATCGGCGACCAGCGCGACTAGGCCCGATCGACAGGCGTGGCCGGGGTGGCAGGCGTCCGCTACCCGCCGAACCGCTGGGTCGGCAGCCCGCGGCATCCCGGATCGACCTCGAACAGCGCGCCGGCCAGCGGCTCGTCATCGCATCCGTCCGCGGCGGAGGTGACGAACATCCGGTCGAGCCCGTCGCCGGCAAAGGTCATGCTGGTGATCTGCGACGCGGGCAGCGCGATCGACCGCATCCGTGCGCCCGGCGGATCGAAGCGGCTGACCTGCCCGGTTCCCCAATGCGCCACCCACAGGCAGCCGTCGGCGTCCAGCGTCATGCCATCGGGGCTGCCCCATGCCTCGTCGAACACGATGTGCGGCGCCCGTCGGCCGAGCGTGCCGTCGTCGTGAACGTCGAACCGGAAGATGGTGCGCCGCGCGGTATCGGTGTGGAAGATCGTCCGGCCGTCCGGCGCGATCGCGGGGCCGTTGGCGATCGTATAGGGTGCATCCACCTGGCGGCAGCTGAAGTCCGGGTCGAGCCGATAGAAGGCGCCCGTCTCCCCCTGGCACGAAAACGGCATCGTCCCGGCCCAGATGCGACCGGCGGCGTCCGCCTTCGCATCGTTCATGCGGTTGGCGGGCAGGTCGGGCTCGGGGTCGTGGATGGGGGTCACGACCGGCGCGGCACCCGGGGGCAGCAGCAGTTCGACGAAGCCGGTGGCCGTGCCGGCGATGAAGCCGGCGCGATCCTGCCGCTCGATGATCCAGCCGGTCGGCGCGGGCATGTCCCATGCCGTCACCGTGCCGTCCGCCAGCGCCAGCCGCCGCACGCACCGCCCCAGTATGTCGACCCAGTAGACGGCCCGTTCGCGGCCGGACCACAGCGGCCCCTCGCCCAGTGTCGCCCGTCCGCTGCCCGCTACCGCGGCGACCATCTCAGTGACTGTCGCGCGGCAGGCCGCGCTCGGCGATCCGTTGATACTTGACCGCGCTCTCGATGACCGCGCCGGTGTCGAACTGGCCGACGGTGTCGCGGTGGATCTCCTGCCACGGCGTCTGCGAGGCGGGGATCGCCACGCGTTCCAGCTCCGCCCGGCGGCGCGCCAGTTCATCTTCGTCGACCAGCATGTCGACGCGGTTCGCCTTCAGGTCGATCCGCATCCGGTCGCCGGAGCGCAGCAGCGCGAGGCCGCCGCCGACCGCCGCTTCGGGGGCGGCATTCAGGATCGACGGGCTGCCGCTGGTACCCGATTGCCGCCCGTCGCCCAGGCAGGGGAGCGCATGGACCCCGGTGCGGATCAGCGCGGCGGGCGGCCGCATGTTGACCACCTCAGCGCCGCCCGGGTAGCCGACCGGACCCGCGCCGCGCATCACCAGGATCGAGCGTTCGTCGATCCCGCTGGCGGGGTCGTCGATCCGGGCGTGATAATCCTCCGGTCCGTCGAACACGACGGCGGTGCCGGTGAAGGCATCGGGATCCTCGGGATCGCTCAGGTACATGCCGCGGAACTGGTCGGAGATGACCGACAGCTTCATGACCGCGGCGTCGAACACGTTGCCCGACAGGACGGTCAGCCCGGCGGCCGGCTTCAGCGGGCGATCGAAGGGGTAGATCACATCCTCGTCCGCGATGGTCGCGCCCGCCACGTTCTCTGCAACCGTCGCGCCGTTGGCGGTCAGCGCGCTGCCATCGATCAGCCCGGCCGCGAGCAGCTGTGCCATCACCGCCGGAACGCCGCCGGCGCGGTAGAAATCCTCACCGAGATACTGGCCCGCCGGCTGCATGTTGACCAGCAGCGGGATGCCCGCCCCCTGTTCCTCCCAATCGGCCAGCGACAGCTCGACCCCCATGTGACGCGCGATCGCGTTGAGGTGGATCGGCGCGTTGGTGGAGCCGCCGATCGCCGAATTGACGCGGATCGCGTTCAGGAAGGCCGGGCGGGTCAGGATGTCGGACGGACGGCGGTCGGCGCGTACCATCTCGACGATCGTACGCCCCGTCTCCCATGCGCATTGCTGCCGGTCGCGGTGCGGCGCGGGGATCGCGGCGGAGGCGGGCAGCGACATGCCCAGCGCCTCCGCGAGCGAATTCATCGTCGTCGCGGTGCCCATCGTGTTGCAGAAGCCGGTCGACGGCGCGCTGGACGCGACCAGTTCGATGAAGCCCTTATAGTCGATCTCGCCCGCGGCCAGCAGCTCGCGCGCCTTCCAAACGATCGTCCCCGACCCGGTGCGCTGGCCCTGGTAATGGCCGTTCAGCATCGGCCCGACGGACAGGGCGATCGCGGGAATGTTCACCGTCGCGGCGGCCATCAGGCAGGCGGGCGTCGTCTTGTCGCACCCGATCGTCAGCACGACGCCGTCGATCGGATAGCCGTGAAGTACCTCGACCAGGCTGAGATAGGCCAGGTTGCGGTCCAGCCCGGCGGTGGGGCGCTTGCCGGTTTCCTGGATCGGGTGGATCGGAAATTCGATCGGGATGCCGCCGCGGTCGCGGATACCCTGCTTCACGCGATCCGCCAGGATCAGGTGATGCCGGTTGCACGGCGCCAGGTCGCTGCCGGTCTGCGCGATGCCGATGATCGGGCGATCCGACTGCAGCTCCTCCAGGCTCAGCCCGTAGTTCAGGTAGCGCTCGATATAGAGCGCGGTCATGTCGGGGTTGGAGGGATCGTCGAACCAGGCGCGCGAGCGCAACCCCGTGCGATGCCGGGCCTCTGGCGGCAGGTCGTCGTTGCTCATCCGGTCTCTCGTCAAATGGCCATGCGGCGGCGATGTCGGCGGTTGATAGCCGATCGGCACGCAGCTAGGAAGACATTTGTACGATAATTGGAGCGATACGGGATGAAGGTGGCGTTGGTGGGGGTCGGGAAGATCGCGCGCGATCGCCACGTCCCGGCGATCGAAAACGACCCGGCGTTCACGCTGGCGGCGACCGCGGACCCGTGCGGCGGGATCGACGGCGTGCCGGCGTTCGCGACGCTGGACGATCTGCTGCGCGCCGGTCCGACGCTCGACGCCGTCGCCATCTGCACCCCGCCGCAGGGGCGCGCCGCGCTGGCCGCCAAGGCGCTCGGGGCGGGGCTGCACGTGCTGCTGGAAAAGCCGCCTGCGGCGACGCTGGGGGAGGTGGCGTTGTTGCGAGAGGCGGCCGCCGCGGCCGGTCGCACGCTCTTCGCGGCATGGCATTCGCGCGCCGCGGGCGCGGTGGAGCCGGCCCGCGCATGGCTCGCATCGCGCCGGGTGTCGGGGATCCGGATCGACTGGAAGGAGGATATCCGCCGCTGGCATCCCGGGCAGGACTGGATCCTCGACGCCGGCGGCTTCGGCGTGTTCGACCCCGCGATCAACGCCTTGTCGATCGCCACCGCCATCCTGCCCGGCCGATTGCTCGTGACGCAGGCCGACCTGGCGATCCCGAACGACCGGCAAAGCCCGATCGCCGCGGAGGTCGGGCTGGCCTGCGGCGATGCCGACGGGCGCATGTCGCTCGATTTCCTCGAGCGTGACGCGCCGTGCTGGACGATCGTGGTGGAGTGTGACGACGGCGTGTTGCGGCTGGACGACGGGGGCCGCGTCCTGCTCCTCGACGGCCAGCGCCGTTCATACCCGAACGAGGAATATCCGCGTCTCTACCGGCGTTTCGCCGGCCTGATCGACGACGGGCGATCGGATCTGGACGACGAGCCGAGCCGTCTGGTGGCCGACGCCCTCGCGATCGGCCGTCGCCGATCGACCGCGACATTCTCCTGGTGACATGCCACGTGGCCCCGACGGCCGGCGGGTGGCTGACGCAAGCCGATGCCGGGCGATTCGCCGCGCGCGGCCTATTGCTCGGGTCGGCGCGGGAAAGCCGACGACGCCCCCGGATGATCGATGGAGCCGAAGCCGCGCAGCCAATCCGCGCGCTCCTGCTGCATCAATTCCGTGGTGTAGGGACAATCTTCCACGCGCATGCGCTGCGACGCCCGGGCGGCCACACCCTCGGAATACGGATTATTGATCACCGAAAACCCTTCTCCGCGCTGCATCAATCCGTTCTGCCTGCTGCGGCGACCGCCTCGCGGGCGTCATCCTCGGTGCGGAAAGTAACGGGGATCCACTCCCCGCTTTCCAGCAGGCGGATGCCCCACTTGCCCTCGAACTCCCGCTCGGGTCGGATGGCAACCTCATATAAATCATCCAGCTCCATCCTGCATTACTAATGTAAGTTTCCATTGGATGGATAGTCTCCAGTGTCACGTTCGGTATCGTTTTGGTGCAGTGCGTCCCAAGACATCGGCGATAGAGGTGGTAGTTTGGACGGTGGCCCTTGATCGTCACGGCGGCTCAGTCGCTCGCCGTCGACGCGGGCGTGCCCCGCTTCGGCGCCTCGAACGTCGCCCAGTCCGCATCTCCCCCGGGACGCTGCGGCCGACCGGCGATACCGTCGTGCTCGCCGTCGGCACCGGCGCGCGTGCGGTGCAGGTGGACCTTGGCGATCATGTTGGCCGAGATCGGCGCGGTGATGAACAGGAACAGCGAGATCAGCAGCTCGTGCGCGGTCCAGATGCCGAGCCGCGCCTGGAAATGGACGACGGAGGCGAGCAGCAGCGCGCCCAGGCCCAGGGTCGTCGCCTTCGTGGGCCCGTGCAGTCGCTCCATCGTCGATGGCAAGCGCACGAGGCCCCAGCTGCCGATCAGGGCGAACCCGCCGCCCAGCACCAGCAGCGCGACGATGACGAGGTTGGCCAGCACGCTCATTCCACGATGTCCCCGCGCAGGATGAACTTGCAATAGGCGATGGTGCTCACGAAACCGACCATCGCCAGCAGCAACGCAGCCTCGAAATAGGAATCGGTGCCGCCGATCATGCCGATCAGGACGATGAGGGCGATCGCGTTGATGACCATCGTGTCCAGCGCAAGGATGCGGTCGCCCAGCGCGGGTCCGCGCAGAAGCCGCCAGAGGTTCAGCACCAGCGCGACCGCGATGCAGCCCGCCGCCAGGTGGAGAGCGATGCCGATCATGCGAAAATCCGTTGCAGGCGTGCTTCGTAGCGCATCTGGATGCGCGCGATCTCCGCCGCCTCGTCGGCGACGTCCAGCGCGTGGACCAACAGGAAGCGGCCGTCCGCCGATACATCCGACGATACCGTACCGGGCGTCAGGCTGATCGTGCCGGCCAGCATCGTGATGGCCTCCGGCGTGGTCAGCCGGATCGGTACCGTGAGCCAGCGCGAGCGCAGATCGCGGTTGCGGCGGAACAGGATCAGCCGCGCGACGTGGAAATTGGCGACGACGATGTCGAGGAGGACGATCGCCAGATAGCCGAGAAGGGCTCGGCGGAAGCGTATCCGGGGGCGGTCCGGCCAAAAGGGCTGGGTGAACTTCGGCAGGACCAGCGCGAAGACCGCCCCCAGCACGATCCCGCCGACCGTGACATCGTTCACCATCAGCAGCCAGACGGTCAGCAGCATCGCCGACAGCGCGGGATGGGGCAGCAGCCGCCTCATCGTGCCGTCCCCAGGACCGCGGCCACGTAGCGTTCCGGCGCCATGACCTGTGCGGCGGTGGCACGGGTCTGCGCCTCCGCCCAGCCTGCGCAGACGCTCAGCGCCCCCAGCAGCAGCAGCAGCAGCGCCGGCGCGATGAAGTCGGCGCGCGACCGGGGCACCACGGCCACGGCTTCGGCATCCGGCGCCGCCGTCTTCCAGAACAGGGAGGATCCGCTGCGCGAGAAGCCGACGACGCCGATCAGGGTCGTGCCGAGGATGGTCGACCAGATCGCGGGCCATCCGGGGCCGGCGAAGCTCGCGTCCAGGATCGACAGCTTGCCGACGAAGCCGGCGAGCGGCGGCAATCCCACGGTGCCGATCGCCGCGACGAGGTACGAGAGGCCCGCGGCATCCTGTCCGGCAAAGCGTGGGCTGGGTACCAGGGCGTCCGCATACTGGCCGCGCCGCCGCATCGTCGCGTCCGCGACCAGGAACAGCGCCGCGCCCGCGACGATCGCCTGCACCATGTAATAGAGCGCGGCGGCCAGCGCGGCCTCCCGCCACATCGACACGGGCATCAGCAGCGTGCCGGTCGATGCCAGTATCGCGAACGCCGCTTGCTCGCGCATTCCCCGCGCCACGAGCACGCCGACGAACCCGACGACGGCACCCAGGATCGCCGATGGGAGGAGCCAGGGCGCGGGCACCCACGCCGCCGCACCCGCGGTCGCGCCGAAGATCAGCGGGACGGTGCGGATCAGCGCATAGACGCCGACCTTGGTCATGATCGCGAACAGTGCGGCGACCACCGGCATCGTCGCGGCGTAGGTGCGCGGCAACCACAGGTGGAGCGGCACCGCCGCCGCCTTCAGCGCGAATACCGCCGTCAGCAACAGGCCCGCGATACGCAGCAGCCCCTGATCCTCCTCCCCGAGGGTGGCGACCCGCACCGCCAGATCCGCCATGTTGAGCGTGGCGGTAAGGCCGTAGAGCAGGCCGAGCGCGACCAGGAACAGCGCCGATCCGACGATATTGACGACCACATAGGCGACGCCCGCCTTCAGCCGCAGCGCACCCTGGCCATGCAGCATCAGGCCGTAGGACGCGATCAGCAGGACCTCGAAGAACACGAAGAGGTTGAACAGGTCGCCGGTCAGGAACGCGCCGTTGATGCCCAGAAGCTGGAAATGGAACAGCGCGTGGAAATGCCAGCCCTTGCGATCCGCGCCGGTGACGATCGCGTGCAGCAGCACCACCGCCGCCAGCGTCGCCGCCGCCAGCAGCATCGTCGCCGACAGCCGGTCGAGCACGAGCACGATCCCGAACGGCGCCGGCCATGCCCCCAGCGCATAGCTGCGGATCGCGTCGTCCTGCGTCACGCCGAACAGGGCGATCGCCGCGGCCAGCAGCGCGGCGCATCCTCCCAGCGACAGCAACCGGCCGATGTCGCGGTGACGGCGCATCAGCAGCATCGTCACCGGCGCGACGATCGCGGGCACGATCACGGGGGCGACCGGCAGATGATCGGACAGCGTCATGCTGCATCGTCCCGGTCGCCGTCGACCTGATCCGATCCGCTTTCGAGATAGCTGCGCAGCGACAGGATGATGGTGAGGGCGGTCATGCCGAAGGTGATGACGATCGCGGTCAGGACCAGCGCCTGGGGCAGGGGGTCGGCGTGCTCCGTCACGTCCGCGGACCAGAGCGGCGGGCGGTCGACGACCAGTCGGCCGATCGCAAACAGGAACAGATTGATCGCATACGACAGCAACGTCAGTCCCAGCACCACCTGAAAGGTACGTCCGCGCAGGGCAAGATAGATGCCGCCCGCCACCAGCATCGCGATGGCGGAGGCAACGAGGAACTCCAGCGTCATGCCGGTTCCCCGTCGTCGTCGTGCCGCGCCGCGCGCTGCGCGACATGCGCGAGCTGCGCCAGCGCCATCATCACCGCACCCACGACGACGCACGCGACGCCCAGGTCGAACAGCATCGCCGTCGCCAATTCGAACTCGCCGATCAGCGGCAGGTGGAAATGGCCGAAGCTGCTCGACAGGAAAGGCGCGCCGAACGGCAGCGCTCCGGCCCCCGTCGCGACCGCGATCAGGACCCCGGCCCCGATCAGGGCATGTTCGCCGAACTTGCGCCGTTCGTCGGTCCAGTCGAATCCCGAGGCCAGATATTGCAGCAGGATGGCGATCGAGAACACCAGCGCGGCGATGAAGCCGCCGCCCGGCTGGTTGTGACCGCGCAGAAAGATGTAGCTGCCGACCAGCAAGGCCAGCGGCAGCAGCAACCGGGTCGCCATCAGGAACATCATCGGATGCCGCTCGGGCGAATGCCGGTCGTCGGAACGCCACGTCCGCAGCCGCCGCCCCGCGGCACCGCGCGCCGCCGGTTCGAGCAGCGCGTAGATGGCAAGGCCCGCGATCCCCAGCACGATGATCTCGCCGAGCGTGTCGAACGCGCGGAAGTCCACCAGCGTGACGTTCACGACATTGGTCCCGCCCCCGCCGGTATAGCTGTTCTCCCAATGGAAGCGCGAGATCCCCGCACGTTCCGGCCGGGTCATGATCGCCCAGGCGAGCCAGCCCGTGCCGATCCCCCCGACCACCGCGATCGCGCCGTCGCGCACTCGCCGGGTGACGCCGGACAGGCGGGGAGGACCGCCCGGCAGCAGGTGGAGCGCCAGCAGCATCAGCAGGATCGTCACCACCTCCACCGCGATCTGCGTCAGGGCGAGGTCGGGCGCGGAGAGGTGGATGAACGCCAGGGCCATCACCAGCCCGATGACGCTGATGAAGATGAGGGCGAGATAGCGACGCCGGTCGACCGCCAGCACCGCCACCGTGGCCACGACCAGCGCTGCCCAGGCCACGATCGCCGCGGGTGAGGCGGGCGTCGTCGACCGCCCCCCGGCGGGCACGCCGAGGCGCCACCCCCGCCTCGACCCCGAGCGCGATCACGACGACGAGCAGGACCGCCAGATATCGTTGCAGCGACGCGGCGTGGAGCGCGTTCGACAGCCGACGCAGCCCCCCCACGGCCGCGGTCGTGCCGCGGTCGAACAGACGCCTGGCGTCGGGCGACGGCAGGCGGGCGACGCCGCGGGCAATGACGCGATGGCGCCACAGCAGCAGAACGGCGATCGCGACCGCCCCCAGGCTCATCGACAGCGCGGGGTTGACGCCGTGCCACAGCGCCAGATGCAGGTCCGGCCGTTCGCCGCCCGTCACCGCGGCGCTGGCCGCCGCGACCAGCGGCGCCGCCAGTGTCATCGGCAGCAGGCCGAGCGCGAGTGCCACCCCGCCGAGGATCGCCGGCGGACCGAGCAGCGTCGCGCCGGGATCGTGCGGCGCGGTCGTCTCGCCGGTCGCGCGGGGCCCGAAATGGAGCGCCACCGCATAGCGCAGCGAATAGGCCGCCGACAGCATCGCCGCGATCGTCGCCAGAACCGGCACCAGCAAAGACTGCCCGGCCCATATCGTCCCGGCGCTCTGCTCCAGCATCATCTCCTTGGAGATGAACCCGCCGAGCGGCGGCAGGCCCGCCATCGCCGCGGCCGCCAGGACCCCCAGGGTCGCGGTCAGCGGCATGATCGCCGCCAGACCGCCCAGGCGACGAAGGTCGCGGGTCCCGGTTTCGTGGTCGACGATGCCTGCGTGCATGAACAGCGCCGCCTTGAACGCGGCATGGTTCAGGATGTGGAAGATCGCTGCCGCGACCGCCGCGGCCGTGCCGAAGCCGAGCAGCATGACCGTCAACCCCAGCTGGCTGATCGTCGAATAGGCGAGGATCGCCTTGAGGTCGTAGCGAAACAGCGCGACGCCGGCGCCGAACAGCATCGTCACCAGCCCGACCGGCGCCACGACGGCGAACCACCAGTCGGTGCCCGAGAGCACCGGCCACAGCCGCGCGAGCAGGAACACCCCCGCCTTCACCATCGTCGCGGCGTGGAGATAGGCGCTCACCGGCGTGGGCGCCGCCATGGCGTGCGGCAGCCAGAAGTGGAACGGGAATTGCGCCGACTTCGTGAAGGCCCCGATCAGGATCAGGATCAGGATCGCGGGGTACAGCGGCGACGCCTGGATCAGGTCGCCGCGCGACAGGATGGTCGCCAGGTCGTAGCTGCCCGCCGCCTTGCCCAGCAGCATCAGACCCGCGATCAGCGCAAGCCCGCCGCCGCCGGTGACGGTCAGCGCCATCCGCGCGCCCTGTCGCGCGTCCGCCCGATCGCGCCAGAAGCCGATCAGCAGGAACGAGGCGAGGCTGGTCAATTCCCAGAATACGAGCATGAGCAGCACGTTGCCGGATACGGCGATGCCGACCATCGCGCCCTGGAAGAGCATCAGGAAGGACAGGAACCGCGCGGTCGGCTCTTCCTTGCCGAGATAACCCTGCGCATAGATCACCACGAGCAGCCCGATGCCGAGGATCAACCCTGCGAACAGCAGCGCCAGCGGGTCGAGCCAGAGGCTGAAATTGAGGCCCAGCGTCGGCATCCACGCGATGGTCGTTCGGGGGATCCGGCCGGCAAGAACCTCGCCCGCCTGCGACAGCAGGATCGCGAGGCCGCCCGCGCTGCCGATCGCGGCGAGCGACATATGAACGCCGCGGGATGCCCGCCGCATCGCCATCAGGGCGACGACCGTCAGGAACGGCAGGAGGATCAAGGCCAGCAACGACACGCCCGGTCCCCTAGACGACGTTGCGGGTCGAGACACATCGACGCGCGCCGCCCGATCCCGTCGCAACGGGGGTGTCGGCGCGCGTCAGGCGAGCGAGGGCGGTCGCAAGGGGTGGCACGGACAGGCGGATGCTCCAGGCGCAGGCGTTCCCACGCTGGCGGCCCGACCAACGCTTGAGAACCTGCCCGCACAGCCTGTCGCGAACACCCGTTCGTCGTATCGCAGACCGCCGGCGCGTTCACAACCCCGCCGTCCGCCCATGCCACCGGCGACGGCGGAATTGCGGGCGAGGGGGCTGCCGACCGAGCCGCCGGCGCGGTTCACCGGATCGCATATCCGATCCGCGGCAGGTGGATCGCGACCGTTCCCGCTTCGTCGCTCTCGCGCCTGATGGCGACGTGGTGGGGCGAGGATCCGATCAGGACCCCCGAAACCGGGTCGCGGCCGTAATCCGTCGCGGCGATGACGACGTTCCGCCCGGCCAGCGCCGCGTCGCGGTCGTCGATCTCGCCCGGCTGCGGGCTGGCCGCCCGCGCCGCGGCGATCGCCTCCGGGCGGGTGGCGGAGGAGCGGTCGCCGTGGCCGATCGCCGCGACGCGCTCCATCCACGCCGCCAGATGCGCCAGGTCCCCGAACGCCGAGGCCGCGGGCGGGTAGGACGCGCGGACGAACCACAGGTTGTAATAGGCATTGGCATCGATCAGTCCCGGCCGGTCGCCGGAAAGATAGGCGCGACCGTCGGCGAGCTGCTCGTCGATCAGCGCCGCATACGCACGCAGCTGCGCCGCCATATGCGGTACGGCGGCGCGCATCGCCGCGGGATCGAACGGCTGTCCGCTCATGGCTTCGCGATCCTTGATGAATTCGGCATCGACCGCGTCGCCCAGCCCGGCGAAGATGACGGTCACCGCCGCCTGGAACATGCCGCGGTCGGTCCATTGCGCCGCGGCGTGATCCATCCCCGCCGTACCTGTCGGGAAGAGCGTCGGCGTGGGATAGCGACGCTCCAGTTCACGGACGATCAGCACGCTGTCGCAATAGATGTCCGCCCCGATCTGCATCACCGGGATGCGCCGATACCCGCCGGTCAGCGCGATCAGATCGGGTTTGGGCATGATGACGGGCTGATCGACCGCACGCCACACCAGGCCCTTGATGCCGAGGCAGACGCGGACCTTCTCGGAGAAGGGCGAGGTGTCGTACTGGTGCAGCAGGATATCCAACCCGTATCTCCCATCATCCGGTCGCGGACGTGCGCGTCCGTGAAACCGCTCGCGCCATGGCGGCAGGGTGCCCGATCGCGTACGATATCATCGCGTCGCTGGGCAGGAAAAGATGATGTCGCCCCGACCTTTGGCGCCGACTTGTGCAGGAGCGCCGAATGCGGGACTACGCCGGATGCGGGACGACAGGGCGGGAGGGACATCGTGTCCGGTGTCATCATCGAGGGAGTGACGAAGCGCTTCGGCGATAGCGAGGTGCTGCATCGTACCGACCTGTCGATCGACGCGGGCGAGTTCGTCGTCATCGTCGGACCGTCGGGATGCGGGAAATCGACCCTGCTGCGGCTGATCGCGGGGCTGGAGCAACCCACCGCCGGGCGCATCGTGATCGCGGGTCGCGACGTCACCGATGTCGCGCCGGCCGAGCGCGGGCTGGCGATGGTGTTCCAGTCCTATGCGCTGTATCCGCACCTGACCGTCGCGGAGAACATCGCCTTTCCGTTGCGCGTCGCACGGCGACCCCGTGCCGAGGTCGCCGCGCGCGTGCGCGAGGTGGCCGCGGCGCTCGACCTGGAGGAGTTGCTCGACCGGCGCCCGCGCGCCCTGTCCGGCGGGCAGCGCCAGCGCGTGTCGATCGCCCGCGCGATTGTCCGCAGGCCGCAGGTGCTGCTGCTCGACGAGCCGCTATCCAATCTGGACGCGGCGCTGCGCGTACGGATGCGGCACGAATTCGCGCGGCTCCACGCGGCGCTGGGCGCGACGATGATCTACGTCACCCACGACCAGCTGGAGGCGATGACGCTGGCGAACCGCATCGTGGTGATGAACGAGGGACGGGTCGAGCAGGTCGGGACGCCGATCGACCTCTACGAGCGTCCCGCGACGCTCGCGGTGGCGCGGGCGATCGGGTCGCCGGGGATGAACCTGGTCGCCGGCCGGGTGCTGCGCACCGATGCGGACGGCGCGGTGATCCGGCTGCCGGGTGGCGCGGACGTTCCCGCCGCCGTGCGGGCGGAGGCGGGCGCGCCCGTCACGCTGGGGTTGCGCCCGGAACATCTGGTGCCGGCGCCGCGCGGCGTCGTGACGGGCGCGGTCGAGCTGTTCGAGCGGCTGGGGCCGCTGTCCTTCGCGCATCTGGGCACGCCGGGCGGCGCGCAGACGATGGTCGCGCAACTGCCCGCCGATCGCCGCGTCGTGCTGGGCGAGCCGCTGTCGTTCGACATCGCGCCGTCGCTGGTCCACGTCTTCGACGCCGCCGGCCGCGCGCTGCCCGCTATCCCTTGACGCTGCCGCCCAGCATGCCGGTCATGTAATACCGCTGCAACGCCAGGAAGATCGCCAGCACCGGCAGCGTCGTCACCACCGCCGCCGCCATCATCAGCTCCCCTTCCGCTGCATGTTCGCGCCCGATCGCGGCGATCGCGACGGGCAGCGTGTATCTGTCCTGATCGGTCAGGATGATGAGCGGCCACAGGAAGTCGTTCCAGCTGCCCAGGAACACGAACAGCGCCAGCGTGACGACGATCGGCGCCAGCAGCGGCAAGACGATCGTGGCAAAGATGCGCAGCTCGCCCGCCCCGTCCAGTCGCGCGGCGTCGATCATCTCGTCGGGGATCGCCAGCGTCGCCTGTCGCACGAACAGGACCGCGAAGATGCCCGCCAGCCCCGGAAGGATGACGCCGGCATAGCTGTTCACCAGCCCCAGCTCCCGGAAGATCAGGAACAGCGGCAGCATCGCCACCTGTCCCGGCACCACCAGGCTGACGATCAGCAGTCGCAGCAATCGCTCGCGCCCGGTGAAGCGCAGCTTGGCGAAGGCATAGCCGGCCGGCACCGTCAGCAACAGCGCGAGCAGCGTCGCCAGCGCCGCCACGGCCAGGCTGTTCCAGAGCGCGGGGAGAACGCGGTAGTCGAAGAAGGCGCCGTCGATCTCGCGCCGCACCAACAGCTCGTAGTAATTTTCCCACGACCAGCGCGACGGCCAGAACGGCGGCGGAAAGCTGCTCGCCTCGCCGCGCGGCATGAACGACACCGTCACCATCCATGCGAGCGGCAGCAGCGTCGCGAGCGTGAACAGCGCGACCAGCGTGTTGGCGACGACGCCGCGCACGAAACGGGGGCGCATCACAGCCATTCGTAGCGGCGCCCGATCCGTGCCTGCACCAGCGTGACCGCCAGGATCAGCAGGAACAGGATCAGCGCCACGGCGCTCGCCTGTCCCAGGTTCCACCATTTGAAGCCTTCGTCGAACATGAAGTACAGCACCGTCGTCGTACGTTGCGCCGGGCCGCCCTGCGTCATGACATAGGGTTCCGCGAACAATTGCAGGAAACCCGCCACGCTCATCACCGCGGCCAGCAACAGCGTCGGGCCGATCGCGGGCAGCGTGACGTGGCGAAACCGCTCCCATCGCGACGCCCCGTCCAGCCGCGCGGCTTCCATCAGGTCCTGCGGCACCGCCGACAGCGCGGCGGTGAAGACGATCATGTTGTAGCCGAAGATCTTCCACGTCACGAACAGCAGGATCGCGGGGATCGAGGCGTGCGGATCGCCCAGCCAGTCGACCGGCCCCGCCCCGACCCACGCCAGCGCGCGATTGATCAGCCCGAAGCGGGTGTTGAGCATATATTGCCACACCGTCGCGGTGGCGACGACGCTGGTGACATAGGGTGCGAACAGCGCGACACGCCACAACGGCTTCCACCGCACCGTCGCATCGTTCAGCAGCAGCGCGGCGGCGAGCGAGGTGCCGATCGCCATTGGTACGCCCAGCGCGGCGAACAGCGCGGTATTCGTCAGAGCGCGCCAGAACAGCGGGGTGTGGAACAAGGTGACGAAATTGCCCAGCCCGACGAAGCGCAGATGGGACCAGTCGGCCAGCGCGTAGATGCTGTAGTCGGTGACCCCCAGCGCCAGCGCGAGCAGCGTCGGCAGCAGGAAGACGAGCGCGATGATCGTGAGGACGGGCGCGACGAACAGCCAGGCGGCGCGCTCCTGCCGGGTCATGCGATCGCACCCGCATCGACCAGCTCGCGCCGCTTCGCGAGGATCGCATCGGCGCGCACGTTCATGGTCCGCATCGCCTCCGCCAGCGTTAGGTCGCCGCGGACCAGTCGTTCCGCGACCAGCTGCACCTCGATGCGGATCCGTTCCCATTCGGGGATCGCGGGGCCTGGGGCGGGTTGCAGCATCTGGGCGCGGAACGGGGCCAGCACGTCCGCCTGCATCTGCGGCGCGGTCCAGGCCGCCCGCCGCGCGGGCAGGCTGCCGATCAACCGCTGGAAGCGCAGCTCCGCCGGGACGTCGGTCATGTAGCGGATCAGCGCCCAGCCGTCGTTCGCGCGCGACGACCGTGCCGATAGCGCCAGCGTCGCGCTGATCCCGCTGCCGGGTGCCGGACCGCGCGGCCCCGCCATCCGCGCCACGCCCCAGCGATCGCGCGGCAGTTCGCCCGCGCGCCGCTTCAGGTCGAGCAGCATCGCGGGCGAGCGCGGGTAGATCGCAAACCGTCCCTGTGCGAAGGCCGCGAACGGATCCTGCAATTCGGTCGACAGCATCGGCGGCGCGAGGCGGTCGGCATAGAGCGATGCGTAGAAGCCGAGCGCGGCGGCGAACTCGGGCGCGTCGAAGTCGCCGCGCGTGTTGCGATCGCGCAGCATCCGTGCGCCGGTCTGCCCGGCGAAGGTGAAGAGCGCGTCCCACCAGTTGAGCGGCATCAGGAAGACCCATTCGTCGGGCCGCCGCCGCTTGAGCGCCCGTCCCATCGCCCGCCACGATGCCCAGTCGAGCGGCGGTGCGGCATAGCCCGCCGCCGCCAGCAGGTCGCGGCGATAGAATTGCGCCTGCGGCCCGACCGACCAGGGAACGGCGAAGTCGCGCCCGCCGACCCGGACCGCGTCGCGCAGCCCCGGGAACAGGTCGTCGACCAGCGCGGCGTCGGCGACGGGCGCGAGCGCGCCGATCGTCGCGAACTCGTTCACCCACCCCGCGGGCAGCATCATGACATCGGGCAGCGCGTCGCCCGCGAAGGCGGTCAGCAGCTTCTCGTGGCCGGCGGTCCAGGGCAGCGACTGCACCTCCACCGATACGCCGGTCGCGCGGGTGAAGGCGGGCATCAGCAGCGGCGAATAGTCGCCCTCGTAGCTCATCGCCCACAGCCTGAGCGGCGCGGGCGAGGCGGTGGCGCAGGACGCCAGCGCCATGGCCGCGCCCCCGCCCAGCACCGCGCCCCCGCCCAGCACAGCGCCCCCGCCTAGCACAGCGCGACGCGTCGGCCGGAAGGCGGGCGGATCGACGGCGATCATGCTTGGGTACGGTCGCGGATCACACCTCGTGTTGCCAGCATGCAACCAATGACGCCATGTCGTTTTCTGACAGAATAACAAAGAACAAGGCGGTCACCGTACCAACCGACCGCGCCAGAGGGGGAACAGGGATGCTGACGGCGATGATGGTGCGTACGGCGCTGCTGGCGGGCGCTGCGTGGGTCGTGACGGTGCCGATCCGCGCGGCGGCGCAACAGGAGGCGGCGCCGGCGGCGCAGACGGCCGCGTCCGAGGATATCGTCGTCACCGGATCACGCATCCGGCGCCCCGATTACGAGGCGCCCAACCCGATCGTGTCGGTGGACGCGGCGCGATTGCAGCAATCGGGCAACACCAACGTCACCGAGTTCCTGCGCCGTATTCCCGCGCTGACCAATTCGCAGGACGCGACACGCAGCGCCGGCAATTCGCAGGAGGGCCTGATCGGGCAGGCGGGGCTGAACCTGCTCGACCTGCGCGGGCTGGGCACCAACCGCACGCTGGTGCTGGTCAACGGCCGCCGTCACGTCGCCAGCCTGGTCAACACCGCCGCGGTCGATATCAACGCCATCCCGACCGACCTGATCGAGCGGGTCGACGTGCTGACCGGGTCGGCCTCAGCGATCTATGGCGCGGACGGCGTGTCGGGCGTGGTCAATTTCATCCTGAAGCGCGACTTCGACGGCGTCGCGGCGCGGGTTCAGGCGGGTATCTCGCAACGCGGCGACGCCGGAAACCGCTTCGCCTCGATCATCGCGGGCCGAAACTTCGCCGATGGCCGCGGCAATGTAACGCTGGGCTACGAATTCAATGCCGAGGATCCGCTCGCCAACGACGATCGCGCCTATCTCCGCTCGAACGAGCGCGTCTTCTTCGTCAACAACAACGCCTATGTCGCGGGCCAGCCGGGCTCGTTCGCCCGGATACCGCAGACCGACAATCGCTACGCCGGCAGCTATTTCATCGACGGCGTGGAATATCCGGGCGGCTCCTATGCCAATATCTTCAAGATCGGGGGGCGCTTCTACCGCGGAGACGGCCAGCCCTACACCTTCGGCACGCAGGATCGCACCTTCGACTATTCGCAGGGCGGCGACGACTCGCCCGTGGCGGGGTATATCGGCGACATCCTGCCGCTCACGCGCCGCCATGCGGTGAATGCGCTGGCGCATTTCGACGTCTCCGACGCGTTCAAGATCAGCCTGGAGGGCAAGTTCGTCGAGGTGACCGCGCGAACCTTCGGCAGCTATAGCGGCACGTACAGCGATCCGTTCGGCAGCTATGGCGCGCCGATCACGCTCGACAATCCGTTCATCCCCGCCGCCCTCCTGGCCGCCGCGCGCGAGGCGGGCGACACGACCCTCTTCATCAACCGCAACAACTTCGACCTGCCGCGTCGCGGCGAGGAGGATCGCCGCCGGACCTGGCGCGGGGTGGTCGATGTGGCAGGGCGGATCAGCGAACATGCCGGCTATGATGTCTCCTACACCTACGGGCGCACCGACGTACGCGCGACGAAGCTGAACGACCGTCTGGCCGACCGCTTCACCGCCGCGCTCGACGCGGTGCGCGACAGCGGCACCGGCCAGATCGTCTGCCGCTCCGCCGCGGCACGGGCGGCCGGGTGCCTGCCGGTCAACACCTTCGGCATCACGGTCGCCGATCCGCGGTCGTTCGGCTATTTCCTGTTCGATCCGGTCAGCGACGCGCGCATCGAGCAACATGTCGTCAACGCCACGCTGACCGGCGATTTCGGCGCGCTGTTCACCCTGCCCGGCGGCCCGGTGCAGTTCGCGGTAGGCGGCGAATATCGCCGCGAGTCGAGTCGCTTTCGCCCCGCGCAGTCGTTGCTGGACGGTGTCTTCTACCAGTTCGACGAGCCGGTGGTGCCGACGCCGAGCGACGGCAGCTTCGACGTGCGGGAGGTCTTCGGCGAGCTGAACGTGCCGCTGCTGCGCGACATGCCGTTCGCGCATTTGCTCTCCTTCGGCGCGGCGGGTCGCTATTCGGACTATTCGACGGTGGGCGGCACCAAGGCGTATCAGTTCAACGCGATCTGGGCGCCCGTCGCCGACATCAGCTTCCGCGGCTCCTACGGACAGTCGGTACGCGCGCCCAATATCGCGGAGGTGTTCCGCCCCGCGACCGGGCTGCAGGACTTCATCTCCGACCCCTGCTACGTGTCCGAACGCGGGCAGGGCAGCCAGTTCCGCGACGCCAATTGCCGCGCGCTCATCACCGCGGCGGGGGGCAATCCGGCGACCTTCAGCCAGGCGAGCAACCCGGACGGCAATGTCAGCATCGTGGGTATCGAGTCGGGCAATCGCAACCTGCGCGCGGAGGTGGCGCGGACATGGACCGCGGGCGTGGTGCTGCGCCCCGGCTTCCTGCCGCGGCTGCAGATCGGCGTCGACTGGTACGATATCCGGCTGCGTGACGCGATCAATCGCGCCACCCCGACCCAGCTCGCGCGGCTGTGCGTCGACCTGGCCTCGACCGACAATCCCTATTGCGCCGCCATCACCCGCAGACAGGGGACCGGCTATATCAGCGGCTATACCGTCTCGCCGCAGAACGTCGCCGCGTTCCGCACGTCGGGGCTGGAGGTGAACGCCAGCTACCTGGTCGACACCGCCGCGGCCGGGCGGTTCGACCTGCGCCTGGTCGGCGGATATCTCGCGACGCTGGAGCTGATCCCGCTGCCCGGTGCCGCGGTGATCGACAATCGCGACCAGCCGTTCCGGCCGGCCTACAACGCCACCTTCTCACCCACCTGGACGCTGGATGCGGTGACGATCGCCTACAATCTTCGCTGGCAGAGCGCGACGCGCCGCTTCACGCGGGTGGAAACCGACGGACGCCCGGATTTCGTCGATCCGCGCTACTTCCGCTTCAAGGCGCTGTGGCAGCACGATCTCCAGGTCGAGTGGCGCGCGGGCAAGGACTTCGCCTTCTATGTCGGCGCCACGAACCTGGGGGACCAGCGCCCCGATATCGGGTTCGAAACCAACGTGCCGATCTCCCCGGTCGGGCGGTATGTGTACGCTGGCGCACGCATCAATCTGGCCGGTGGACGATGAGGGCGCCACCGCCTTGCCGGTTCATGCTGCACCGCACATAAGGGATCGATGTATTCCGCCGCCACCCGCCCGGTCCTGCCCGATTACGATGTCGTCATCCCCTGCCACAACCGCGCGCATGTCGTCGCGGACGCGGTGGCCAGCGTGCTGGCTCAGGAGCATGCACCGACGCGCGTGATCGTCGTCGACGACGGGTCGAGCGACGATAGCGCCGCGGTGATCGACGCCCTGGCGCGCGCCGGCGCGGGGCGTGTCGTCGCGGTGCTGCTGCCGCGTAACGGCGGGGCGTCGAACGCGCGTAACGCGGGCGCGGCGCTGTGCCGGGCGCCCTGGATCGCGTTCCTCGACAGCGATGACCTATGGCTGCCCGGAGCGGCGGTGGCGTTGCTGCGCGCGAGTGCGGAGGCCGATATCGTCTGCGGCCATTTCCGACGCGTCGAGGGCGACGGTCACCCCGGCGAGCCGGAATGCGGCTGGTGGGGCGACGACATTCGCGTCGCGCTGTCGCACGGCGGGGTCATCGGGCCGTCGTGGTCGATCGTCCGGCGCGATGTGGTCCGGCGGGTGGACGGGTTCGATCCGTCCTTTCACAATTGCAACGACTGGGATTTCTACACGCGCGCCGCCGCATCGGGCGCGACGTTTCGCCGGATCGACGCGGCGGTCGCGCTGTATCGCACGGTCGCCGGGCATCGCCTGGTCGCCGACGTCACGATCGGTGCCGAAAACGCGCGCCGCGTCCTGTCGCATCCACTCTTCCGGCAGCATCGCGAGCCCGAGCCCGCTTGAGGTGAGCGCACGTTTGCGCCACCCGCCGCTCGAGATGCCGTCGCCCATGGCGTAGGCCGGGCATCCGGCGGCTCCGGGCTCCACCGGCGGCTTCTCCGCGGTCCCGAGCGATAGCGGGAAGCGGACGTCCAGCGGCAGCGACGGCCGGCCCGGGCATGACCAGACCAGAATGACCTGTCGAGGCTCCGCGATCAGCCCCGGCGCCAGCCCAGCATCGCGCGCAGCGAACGGCGTGCGGCGCCGGGGCGATGCCGCACCGTCATCAGATCGGGCGCCGACAGGTCGGTGAACAGCCCGCCGGCGGGTTCGTAGAACTGGAACTGCATCCCGTATCGCTGGTCCGGCACGCTCTCGTCGGTGCACGCCACGCTGTGGAACGAGTGCCGCGTCTTCAGGAACAGCAGGAAATTGTTGGGCCGATACGGTGCCAGCTTGCTGACGTGAAACCCCTCGACGGGATGATGGTCGTTGCCCCAGCAGCGGACCAAAGGGTCGTCGGGTTCGAGCAGCTCGGTGCCGAAACGCTCCCACCCGGTTTCGCGCGGCAGCGAGAAGATGCAGGTGAAGACGCGTGTCGGAATATCGGTGTGCGGGCCGATGTGGAAACCCGGTTCGTGGCGTTGCAGGAACAGTTCGCGCCGGAAATGCCGCGCGACCCCCGGATCGTCCATCAGATTGCCGAAACGGTGGCGGAAATATTCGGGCGCCTTGGCGAAGATCAGCCCGGGGAACCAGTCGTCGGCCAGGAACACGTCGCGGATCGCGTCCCAGAAGGCGCGATCGTCGGGCGGCGCGTCGAACGGCTCGTCGGCGTGGAAGTTGATCTGGCGGCGCGCCTGATAGGGGGTGCGCGCGGTCACGTTGGATGCGTCCGCCGCGTCGCGCCACACGCTGCCGGCATTGCGCCGGAACGGATTGCCGGCGACGAGCCGGTCGTAGACGTCGGCGGGGAAGAAATCCTCGATGATGAGATGGGGGAAGGGCCGCTCGTCGATCGTCGCCGGGGCGAAGCGCGCCTCGATATGCGCGCGGATGCGGTCCACGAGGGCAGGGACGGTCTCGGTCATGTCGATGGTCTCGCGATGATCGGTCATCGTTTGGCCCCCCGCCGGCGCATGTTGAGCGCGTCGCGCGCCTGGACGAGCAGGTCGGGCGCGGTGGCGGGCAGGAACAGCGCCCAGACCGCCACCCCGGAGGCGACGCAGGCGGCCAGCAGCGCGGGCGGCGGCAGCACGCCCGCCAGCAGATGACGCGCCAGGAGCACGGTCACGCCCATGATCGCGGCCACGACCAGATGCGGCCAGGTCGCGCGCGCCAGCAGCCGGGGGTCGGTCGCGCTGTCGCGCCGCATCAGCCGCACGCCATAGGGCAGCAACAGGTACATGTGCACCGATGCGGCGACCGCGACCCCCATCAGGCCGAAGGGGGCGCCGAGCACCATCGACGCGAGCGTGGCGACGCCCTGCGCCAACTGCCAGTGGAGCATGCGATCAATCCGCCCCGCGGCGTAGAGCGCGGCCAGCAGCATGATCTGGAAGTGGATCGGCAGGCTCATGAGGCACAGCAGCGGCATGATCCGCACCGCCTCGCCCCATTGGTCGCCGAACATCAGCGGGAACAGCAGGTCGCTGACCGCGGCGAGCCCGAAGAACACCGGGAAGATCAGCATGGCGGAAATGCGCGCCAGCAGCAGGAAGGTCTCCGCCGCGCGTGCCGGATCGTCGCGCTGGCGCGCGAGCGCGGCGAAGGCGACGGCGGAGATCGGTCCCGCGGTCAGTTCCACCGCCAGCATCACCGTCTGGCCGGCAACGCGGAAGGTCGCGATCGCGACCGCGCCCAGCACGATGCCCGCGACCAGGTCGAAGCCGCGCGCGTTCAGCTGATTGAGCGCGCTCGACCCCATCAACCGCAGGCTGTCGGGCAGCAGCGGGCGCAGCAGCGCCGGCGCGACGAACGGGCGCGGTCGCCAGCGGCACGCGATCCACAAGGTCGCGGTCTGCAACGATTGGTACGCCAGCATGCGCAGCACGAGCGCCCACGCGCCCCAGCCGTGATAGGCGAGCGCCACGCCCAGCGCGCCCGACAGCAGGCTGGCCGCGATCAGCCGGACGGACAGCGCCTTGAAACCCATCTCGCGCGTCAACCGCGCCGCGTGGATCGATCCCGCCGTCGCGATCAGCGGCATGATCGCCAGCGCGGCGAGCACCGGGGCGAGCGCCGCGGGACGCATCACGTCGGCAAAGCCCCAGGCGACCAGCAGGATCGCCAGGCTGAGCAGCGCGCCCAGCGCGTTGGCGCTCCAGAAGGCGGTGTCGAACAGCCGGTCGTCGACCTCGCGCTGTCGCACCAGCGCGCGCGCGATCCCGGCATCGAGCAGATCCTGGATCAGCGCGGTAACGATCGCCGCCAGCGTGACCACGCCGAACTCCGCCGGGGTCACCAGTCGCGCGATGACGACGAAGACGCCGAAGCGGACGATGCGCTCGACGATCGTCCCGGCATAGGACCAGAAGGCGCTGCCCGCGATCGTGCGCGCGGCGGCGTCGCTCACGCGGGCTCCCGTCCCGTCACCATCGCAGTCATCGCCGGCGCGATCCGCGCCAGCGCCTCGGCGCGGAACAGCGTGACGTGCTTGCCACCGACGTCCAGCCGCTGCCGGCGCGGCACCAGCGGATCCCACTCGCCGGCGTCGAAGTGGCGGTGCGCCTCATCGCTGAGGACGAGCAGCGCGGGCGCGTCGATCGTCCGACGTCGCCAGCGACGCAGCGCGCGCCCGCGCAGCCGCTGGATCAGCCGCTGGCGGCGCCAGAACAACGTCTCCGGCGACAGCCGCCCGGCACCGCGCAGCAGCGCGCGGCGCGCCAGCCCCAGCGCGCCCAGCGTCAGCGGGATGCCGAATGCTGCCTTGTCGACCAGCAGCGCCAGCCGCCCGCCGTCCGCCGTGGCGAAGGGATTGCCGCCGACCAGCCGCGGTACCGTCTCGCCGTCCTGCGCCGCCTCGATCGCGCGGAAGGCGCGGTGGCGCAGGAACGGGTCGAGCAGGGTCAGCGAGCCGATCCGCCGGCCGGCGACGACGAGTTGGTGCGCCAGCTCGACCGCGACGATCCCGCCGAAGCTGTAGCCGGCGAGGTGCACCGGGCCGTCGGGCTGCCGCCGCTGCACGACCGGCACCAGCAGCCGCGCCGTCGCGGGGATGTCGCCGATGACGCTCATGTCGTCGCCCACGTCGGGGAAGCGCATGGTCTCGAACCGGATCGTGCCCGCAAGGTGCTGGCGGAAGGCGGCGAGCTGCGGCTGATCGCCCAGCGAGCCGGGCAGCAGGAAGACGAGCGGCGTGTCGTCGTCGGTCGCTTGCGCCTCCTCGCGCACCAGCCGCTCCGCCAGCTGCCGCGCGGTCATGTCCTGTTCGAGCAGGTCGAGCGCGAGCGGGCGCGCCAGCGCCTCCTCCAGCCGCAGCATGAAGTGCAGGCTGCGCAGCGAATCCGCGCCGCTCCCCGCCCAGGGCAGGTCGGGCTCGAACGGCAGGTCGCGGAACGTCGCCTGCCAGCAACCGCGCAGGACGTCGAGCATCGCGTCGGCGGGGGAGGGGGCCTGGGTCACCGCGCTCAATCCTCTATCGCCTGATAGACCAGGGTTTCGAAGTCGCCCAGGATCGGGGGGATGACGGCGGGCCAGCTGACCGGCAGCATCAGCACCGCGACCAGCCGCTCGCGCGGGTCGTTGAACCAATAGGTGCCGAACGCCCCGCGCCAGCCATATTGCCCGACCGATACCGGCGCGCCCCGCGCCGCCACGTCGTCGGTGACGAACACGCCCAGTCCGAACCCGCGGTCGCGCCAATAGGGCGTGGCGAAATAGGGGATCGCGCGCTGTTCGGGGGTCAGGAAGTCGGTGGTCATCAGCTCCACCGTCTTGCGCGACAGGATGCGTTCGTCCCCCAGCCGCCCGCCGTTCAGCAGCATCGCGCCGAACCGCGCGAAGTCGTCTGCGGTCGACAGCAGCCCCCCGCCGCCGGAGGGATGCGCGGGCGGACGGCTGAAATAGCCGCCGGCCGCGGGATCGTGCACCGTGCGCTTGTTGTTCAGCCACCCGACGGTCAGCGCCGGACCGAGCCGCGCGATCGCGTCGTCGCCCGCCCAGAACATGGTGTCGTCCATGCCGAGCGGCGCCAGGATGCGCTCGCGCAGGAAATCGGGAAAGGTCGTGCCCGCGGCGCGCGCGATCAGGATCGCGAGCACATCGCTGGAAAATCCCATCACCATCCGCTCGCCCGGATCGTGGATCAGCGGCAGCTCGGCGAGCCGCGCCAGCCAGACGTCGGGGGCGAGGTCGGGCCGCATCGACGTGCCCGCCATCAGCGCCATCGCCGCGCGCCCGATCGGTCCCTGCGGCATGGCGTAGCTGGCGAAGCCGGCGCGATGGGTCAGCAGGTCGCGCACGGTGATCGCGCGCGCAGGGGCCCGTACCGAGTCGAGCTCCGCACCCGGCGCGGTCAGCACGCGCGCGCCGGCCAGTTCCGGCAGCCATTGCGCGACCCGGTCGTCGAGCCGCAATGCGCCTTCCTCCAGCAGGATCAGCGCCGCGACGCTGGTCACGACCTTCGTCATCGAACCCAGCCGCCACAGCGCATCGCGCGGCAGCGGGGTGGCGGCCTCGTCGCCCAGCGTGCCCAGCACGTCGCAATGCGCTTCCACGCCGTTGCGCAACACCAGCGTCACCAGCCCCGGCGTCTCGCCGCGATCGACATAGCCGCGCATCGCGCGGGTCAGGCGGCCGAGCCTGGTGGGGGAAAGCCCGGTAGGGGCGGCTACAGCCATGCCGCGAACAGCACCGGCTGCATCGCCATGGCCGCGGCGGGATCGCCCTGAAGCTGCATGCGCCCGTCGTTCATCAGCACGACCGGATCGAGATGACCCGCGAGCACCGCGTCAAGGTCCGCCTTGGCGAGCACCAGCGTGCAGGCGGCGTCGCGATCCTCGTTCGTCACCTCGAACCCCTCGGCGCGAATCACCCCGGCCTCGCCCAGGTCGACCTTCAGCGACGAGGCCACCGGCTGGCGCGACAGCGCGTCGCGCAACTTCGACGTAAGTTCCTCGACCGTGGCCATATTTCCCCCATCCGTCCGACGCCCCCGCGCCGGCCCATGCCCAAGGTGCACATAAGAAAGTAGACCTTAAGACGCTAGGTCATAAAGAGCCGTTGACGAGCATTCCGGGGGGACGAGACGTGAAGAGGGGGCGGGGGCGCGCCGCGCTGGGGCGCGGGTACGGCGGTATGGGCGCGGCGATCGTGCTGGCGCTGTCGCCGGTGGCGGCCAGGGCGCAGGAGACCGGCGGCGATGCGGTCGCGGGGGACGACCTGATCGTCACCGCGTCGGGACGACCCGAGACGCAGGCGGAGGTGCCGCTGTCGGTCCAGGGATTCGACCAGCGCGACCTGCGCGGCCTGGCGATCCGCGACGTGCGCGATCTGGCCGCATTCGTACCCGGGGTGTTCGTCGAGACGCAATATCCCAGCACGCCCGCGATCGTGATCCGCGGGATCAGCACCGACACCGCGGACGTCACCGCAGAGCCGCGAATCTCCGTCTATCAGGACGGCGTCTACGTCTCGCGCCCGCAATCCGCCCTGTTCGAGCTGTACGATCTGGCGCGGGTCGAGGTCGTCAAGGGGCCGCAGCCGACGCTGTTCGGACGCGGTGCGCTGACCGGCGCGATCAGCGTGGTGCAGAACAAGGCCGATCCGCGCGCGGCTGCGGCCCGGGTGACCGCGGGCGTCGGCGATCTGGAGGCGTATCGCGCGGAGGGCATGGTCAACCTGCCGCTGTCGTCCGCGGTGGCGGTGCGGATCGCGGGCGTCGCGCGGCGCGAGGACGGCTATGTCCGCAACCTGGCGGGCGGTCCCGATCTGAACGGCAACCGCATCGGCGCGGTGCGCGGGGCGGTCCATGCCGATCTGCCCGGCGGCGGCGCCATCGACCTGATCGGCAACGTGCAGCGCGACCGTTTCACCGGCCTGTCGTACAAGTCGGGCACGTTCGCGCCGTCCGATCCCGCGACCGGAGCGCCGCTGGGCACCACCTCCCCCTTTACGCCCGCCTATCTGAACGTCGCCGCGGATTTCCCCCGCGGCGGGCTGGGCGGCAGCCGGGACCTGGCCGGCGCGACGCTGCTGCTCGACCAGCCGCTGGGCGGCGACTGGGGGGTGAGCGCGACCGCGGCGTGGACACGCTTCCGCACCAGCTTCGTCGGCGATTTCGACGGCAGCGCGCTGCTGACCGCGGCCTCGGGCGAAATCACGCGGGGACGACAGCTGAGCGCGGAGGTCCGCGTGCGCTACGCGCCGACCGGCGGCATCTCGGCGATCCTGGGTGCGAGCGTGGCCGAGGAGCGCGGGACGCAGGACATCCTGACCCAGATCGACGAGCGCGACCTGCTGGCGTTGCAGACCGGGTTCCTCGATCGCCGCAACACGGCGCTGCTGCCCAATGCGGTCTATCGGAACCCCGCATTGGTCGCAGGGCAGCTTGCGGGTATCGCGGGCGCGTTCGGCGTGGCGCTGCCGGCGGGACAGGCCGCGGCACTGGCCGCGAACCTGCAGGCGAACCATCGCGAGCGGTTGCTGCGCGCCAGCCGCGCCCGCTTCTACGAGGGGTTCGCCAGCATCCGGTTCGAGCCCGCGGCGCGGCTGGCGATCGAGGGCGGCATGCGCGTCACCCTGGCGGACAAGCGCAGCGACCTGGCCACCGTGATCGAGCAGCGCTCGGTATTGGCAGGCTTCTTCGGTGCGCTGACGCAGCCCGCGGTGGTGCGCGATGCGCTGCTGGGGGCGCTGTCGGTGCCCGGCGCCGCGGCGATCCCGCCCTCGGCCGCCTATCCGGTGCCGCAGTTCGGGCTGCTGTACCAGCCGACCGCGGGCAGCGGCGACAGCGCCTCGATCGATCGCGCCGGGGTGAGCGGCAGCGCCTCGCTGCGCTACGCCGCCTCGCCGTCGCTGAACCTGTACGCCACCTATGCGCGCGGACGCCGCCCCGAGGTGCTGTCACCGCAGCCGCCGCTAGCCCCCGGCGCTCCGTCGCGCTTCTCCGTCCTGGCGGCGGAGACGGTCGATTCGATCGAAGCCGGCGCGAAGCTGCGGCGCGGCACGGTGCGACTCGACGGCGCGATGTTCGCGTATCGCTACCGCCATTTCCAGACCGAGCTGCTGCAAGGCACGACGCTGGTCTCGGTCGATGCCGGGCGCGGCAATACCTGGGGCGGCGAGGTGTCGGCCCGCTACGACCCGCTGCCCGCGCTGGGGCTGTTCGCCAGCTACGGCTATACGCATGCGCGCTTCGGTGACGGGCTGTACGAGGGCAATCGCTTCCGCCTGTCGCCCGATCACCAGGCCGCAGCGGGCGGCACGGTCACGGTGCCGGGGCATGGCGGTACGCTGTCGATCGAACCCGCGCTGGTGTGGCGCTCGCGGATCTATTTCGACAACAGCAACGGCGACCTGTCCCAGTTCGCGGGCGCGTTCCTGACCCCGCTGCCGTTCCAGTCGTCGCAGGCGCCGTACGCGCGCGTGAACCTGCACCTGGGCTATGCGCCCGATCGCGGTCGCTGGCGGCTCGATGCGTTCGCCACGAACCTGCTCGACCGGCGCTATGTCCGCGACATCGGCACCGGCAGCCTGTCGTTCGGCCTGCCGAGCTATATCGCCGCATCGCCGCGTGCGGTACGCGCCGAACTGACGATCATGACGGGAGGGGCACGATGACGGCGGCAGCAGACGGGACGGCGCGGACCCGGCTGACCTGGATCGAGGATCGCCCGGTGCCGCTCGACCATGGCGGCCCGACCGACCGGCCCTATGTGCCGATGGCGACCGATGCCGACACGCTGCTCGGCATCCGCCCGTTCGAGCGCGTGGTGGCCCGGCTGCCCGACAAGGTCGCCGCGTACGACGGCACGATGCGGCTGACCTATGCCGAGATGCTCGACCGCGTCTATGGCCTCGCCGCGCGGATCGACGCGGCCGTTCCGCCGGGCGGGGTGGTCGCCTCGCTGGTCGGCAGCACGGTGGCCGCGCCGATCATCGTCATGGCGTGCGTGGCGGTCGGGCGGACGCTGGTGCCGCTCGACGCGGGCCACCCGCTGGAGCGCAAGGCGGCGATCATGCAGGAAAGCGGCGCGGTGGCGCTGATCGTGGAGGCCGGCGCTGCGCATGACGACGGCTTCGTCGCCGCCGACCTGCCCCGGCTGACGCTCGATCCCGCCGCGGTCACCGGCGCTGCCCGCATCGAGGCGCCGGGCGATCCGGACGCACCGATGTACGTCATCTTTACCTCGGGCAGCACCGGGCGACCCAAGGGCATCGCCTATGCCAATGCGGCATCGGCGACGATGGCGCAGCAGGTCGACCTGTTCCACATCAACGAGGACGACGTGCTGATCGGGCTGGGATCGCTCAGCACCGGCGGCTCGCGCGACGCGTTTCTGGCGCTGACGACCGGGGCCACGATCCGGCTGGTGGACGTGAAGACCGCCGGCCTGATGGAGGCGCTGCGCGTGATGGGGGAGGAGGGTGTCACCTTCCTCAGCTTCGTGCCGTCGTTCGTGCGCATGGTCTTCGGGTTGCCGGGGGTCGAGCGGTCGGTGCGGCACCTGCGCGTGCTCGACCTGCACGGCGAGCGCACGCTGGCGCCTGATCTGGCGTTGATGCGCGAGAAGCTGCCCGCGGATTGCCGCATCAGCATCACCATGGGGGCCAGCGAGACGGGCTTCGTCTTTTCCTGGTTCGTCGACGAGGCGAAGATCGAGGGCGGGGTGGCGCCGGTCGGCTATCTGCTGCCCGGCAAGCGCGTGGCGCTGGTCGACGAGGCGGGCGGGCCGACGCCGCCGGGCGCGATCGGCGAGCTGCTGGTCGGGGGGACGCTCGCGGCGGGGGGCTGGCAGGCGGGGCGGCTCACCACCGGGCGCTACCTGTCCGATCCGGACCATCCCGGCGAGCGGCTGTATCCGATGGGCGACCTCCTGCGGATGCGCGACGACGGGCTGTTCGACTATATCGGCCGCGCCGATCGCCGGCTGAAGATCCATGGCCTGTGGGCCGACCTGGGCGAGATCGAGGCGGCGCTGCGCTCGTGCGGGGGGATCGCCGATGCCGTCGCCCTGCCGATCGAGGTGGACGGCGAGGGCGATGCGATCGTCGCGGTCGTGGTGGCGGACGATGGCGACGAGGCGCCCGATGCGGCGACGCTGCGCCGCGCGGTCGGGCTGGCCACCGCGGAGCATATGATCCCCCGCACCATCCGTGTCATCGACACCATCCCGCGGCTGGCGAACTACAAGCCCGATCTGGTCCGGCTGCGCACGCTGTTCACCACGTAGCCGCGGCTCGCGACGTCTCCGCCCGGTCGGCAGCACCGCCGATCGGCACCCCGCCGGGCGCTCGATCCCGGCCGGCCTAGGCGACCGGGCCTGTCTCGGTCGCCTCGCGCGCGGCCTGCCAGCGACGTGCAAAAGCGAAGAACTGGCGAGCGGCGCGATTGGCGTCGCGCCCCAGCACGACCGCGAAGTCGAGCCAGAAATGCAGACCCTCCACCGCCCGCGGCGCCAGGCCGGGTGGGACCGGGAACCAGCCGATCCCCAGGGCGCAGATGCCGTGGCGCTCGGCATAGCGCTCGACCGCCAGCGCGTTTCCTTCGGCGGGGATCACCAGCTCGGCACCGCAATCGGCGAAGAATGCCTCGATCGGATCGGTCAGCGCGCTGCCATGCTCATGGTTGATCATCGCGACGCGCACCCCCCGCAAGGCGCTGCGCGGGATGACCCGACAGGCCTCAAGGGGGGATCCACGCGGGACCAGCAGGTTCATCGCCTGGCGCCGCAATACCACCCGGTCGAGCGTGTCGGGATATTGCGTTTCGTTGTAGATCGTCGTCGCGTCCATCCCCGGCTCCACGCACGGCGCGCTGATCCCCAGCAGGACCGATACGTCGAGACGGTCACCGACGAGATCGGGGATCTGCGCGCTCTGCAAGCGGTTGTCGATCGAATAGCCGATCTCGGGATGCTCCGCCGCGAAGGCGTCGAGCAATGCGACGCGCTCGGGGAGGTCCATCGTGTACATCGCCGCGCCGAGGCGGAACCGGGTACGATCGGCCGATTGCATCGCCTCGACCTCCTGCCGCAGCCGTTCGGCCCGGACGAGGAGGTCGTCGACGAGCGGCAGCAGCCGCGCGCCGTGCACCGACAGCGCGACGCTGCGCGTCGTGCGATGGAATAGCGGGTGGCCGATCGCCTGTTCCAGCTCCTTGAGCTGACCCGAAACCGTCGGCTGGGTCAGGTTGAGCCGCTCCGCCGCGCGCGTGAGCGATCCCTCCGCCGCGATGGCAGCGAAGCTGCGTAACAATCGTAGCTCCGGATGGAACACGGTTTCCCCTCTCCTCTGCCGACCCGACATCGGCAGATCCCAGCGAAATACCAGACCTATCGGCATCGTCTATAGATCAGCTCACAGGCCGGGCGCGGGCGAGGGTGAGGTCGCCCGTCCGGTTATCGTCTGTGCCGCCGGTCGGGAACCCGCGCCCGCTCATCGCCTCCACCGATCAATGCGCAGGTCTATCCGATTGGTGGCTGCCATGGACGTGTGTCACTCAACGACCAGATCGCTCGCCGGGGCGACGACGGGAGAGGTGTATGAACGAGATCGCGCTGGGCACGCCACGCCTGCTGGACCGTCTCGACGAGATCGATGCCGCATGGTTGACCGCGGTGCTGCGACAGGCGGGCTACGCGACCGCGTCGGTGACGGACTTCGTGGTGACGCCGATCGGCAACGGGAACGTCAGCGACACCGTACGGATCGACCTGACCCACGCCGCCGCGGGCGAGGCGCCGGCATCGGTGGTGTGCAAGTTCCGCTGCTCAGGGGAGGTCGCGCACGCGCACGGAATCAGCAGCGGCTCCTACTTTCGTGAAACGGGAAGCTATCCGCTGGCCGCGCAGGCCTGCCGCACCCCGCGGCTGCACTGGGTCGCGGGCGGACACGACAACATCAACCTCGTCATGGAGGATCTGTCGCGCACCTCGCGCGCGGGCGATCAGATCGCGGGCTGCAGTCCCGCGGACGCGCGTGCGGTGGTGGCCGAGCTGGCGCGGCTGCATCGGCGGTACTTCCCGATGAAGGAAGCCGATGCCCCCGAATGGTCGATGAGCATGGCGGCGACCGCCGATTACTGGATCGCCGCGATCGAGCGCGCCTTGCCGATCATTCGCGAGCATGTCGCGGCGCGCCTGAATGAGCGGGAAATGGCGACCGTCGAGGCGGCGGTGGCGGCGGCACCGCGATGGTACCGCCTGCCGATGCACCACGGAACGCTGACGCATGGCGACCCGCGCGTCGACAATATCCTGTTCCTCGATCGCAACGCCGGCGAGGTGCAGGCGGTGTTGATCGACTGGCAGCTGACCGGCTGGCGCAACCCGATGCATGACGTCGGCTATTTCATGTCGGGCAGCGTCACCGAAGCGGACCGGCGCGCGCACGAACGCGACCTGCTGGCCTATTATGTGGCGACCTTCGGTGACGGCTATCCGCTGACGGATGTCACGCGCGACTATCGGATTCAGCTGCTCAGCGGGTTGATGACGACGATCGCGGCCTACGGGCTACTCACGCTGTCGCCGCCGCTCGATGCGTTGCTGCTCACGCTGCTGCGCCGCAATCTCGCCGCCGCGATCGACTGGGATTCAATCGCGGCGATCGACTGATCGCCATCTCGATCGCGCCGAACGATCGGCAACGTCGATGAATATCCGCGCAAACCCGATTGGACGCGTCGCCGGTGGCTGCGCAGGATCGCCGATGGAGAGGAGAAAGTCGTGGATCAAACGCTTTCCGATAACATCGACGAGGTCATCGTCGATCCCAAGACCTATGGCGATGAGCACAGCTACCACCGCGCGTTCAGCTGGCTGCGCGAGAACGACCCGGTGCACTGGACGGCGCCGGACCGCTACCGACCGTTTTGGGCGGTGACGCGTCACGCCGATATCATGGCGGTCGAAATCGACGCGAAGAGGTTCCTCAACGACCCGCGCCAGTTTCTGGTGACGGCGGCGGACGAGGACCTGCTGTTCGAGCAGACCGGCAGCCGCAAGTTCGCCGACAATCTGGTCGCGATGGACGACCCGAAACATCGTGCCTATCGCGCGCTCACCTCGGCATGGTTCGGGGCCAAGAGCCTCAAGAGCCTGGAGGACGAGATCGCCGCCCTGGCGCGCGAGACGGTCGACAGGATGATCGACATGGGCGGCGCGTGCGACTTCGCGGCGGATGTCACGGCGTGGTTCCCGCTGCGGACGATCATGATCGTGCTGGGCGTCCCGCGCGAGGACGAGCCGCTGATGCTGCAATTGTCGCAGAAGCTGTTCGGGGCGGTCGGCGGTGTCGAGGGGATGGCCGGAATGGTCGACGCCTTCAACGCGTTCAACGCCTATTTCACCGGGATCACCGCCGATCGTCGCGCCTCCCCGCGCAACGATGTCGCGACGATCCTCGCCACCGCGACGATAGACGGCGCGCCAATCGGCGAGGCGGAGCGCAACGCTTACTACCTGATCGTCGCGGCCGCGGGGCATGATACGACCAGCTCATCGATTTCGGGCGGGCTTCTCGCCTTGATTCAGAACCCGGCGGAAATGGCCAAACTGCGGGCGGACCCGTCGCTGATCGGCAAGGCCGTCGACGAATTCATTCGCTGGACCACGCCGGTGAAGCACTTCTTCCGTACCGCGGTGTCCGACTGCGAGGTCGGGGGGCAGCGGGTGCGGGCGGGTGACAATCTGATGATGTGCTACCCCTCCGCCAATCGCGACGCGGCGGTGTTCGATCGGCCGTTCGAGTTCCGGGTCGATCGCCCCGATGCGCGAAAGCATCTGGCGTTCGGCTATGGTCCGCACACCTGCCTGGGCAATGCGCTGGCGAAGCTGGAAATCCGCATCCTCTTCGCGGAAATGCTGGCGCGGATCGACGACTTCCAGCTGGCGGGAGAGCCGAAATGGGTCGAAGCGAGCTTCGTCTCCGGGCTCACGTCGCTGCCGATCCGCTACCGGGCCGGTCGGGGATGACGCCCGCGCGGAAGCTGGCCGAGCGCTTCGGCGACGTGGCGGCGATGCGTGCGCTCTATGCGCCGGACGTCCGGTGGCGCATCTCCGCTTCGCTGGGGGTGCCGCCACTGGAGGGGCGCGATGCGGTCAGCGCCTTCAACCGGCAGGTATGGACCGAGCATCATCGCCCCGATTGCGTCGTGACGATCCTCGACGAGGCGGGGGACGACGCGACGAGCGCGGTGCGGTTCACCTACCGCGCCTGGTCCCACTTCGCCGCGGACTGGTACGAGAACGAATATACCTTGTTCGTGCGAAGCGGGCCGGCGGGCATTTCTCACGTCGCCGAGAGCTTCGACACCGCAGCGACGATCGATTTCCTCGCCGGGCGGGCGCCGGGCACGGCCTGGACGACGGTGGGCGGCGATGCGGGCGAGCGCGTCGGCGCCCTGGGACGCGCGGACTGACCTCCTGCGCGGCGTGACGTCGTCAGGGCGGTGGTGCCTGCAGGATCGCCATCGCGCCGGTGTCGAGGACATGGGCGACGTGGCGGTCGAGCATGGTCAGGAACATGCGGTCGCCGCGCTCGGTGCGCTTGACCATCATAGCGGCGCCCACCGCGACGTTGATCCCGGCGAAGGAGAAGTGGCGATAATCCTCGTCGAGTTCGGCGCGGCCGTAGCCCGTCACGCCGCCGCGCCGGAGTTCGTCGAGATAGGTGTCCAGCAGGCCACCTTCCGCGGCGCGACGATCCGGCGGGGTGAAGGCGCCGCCGATCATATAGGCGACATCGACCGCATTATGGCCCAGCGCCGCGGACTGCCAGTCGACCACGCGAACGCCGCCGTCGGCGCCGAACAGCATGTTGTCCGGGCGATAATCGTTGTGCGTCAGGCAGCGCGGGCGATCGAGCGGCGCGCCGTACCGTTCGTAGCGCTCGGCCAGTCCGTCGCATACCCACACCATGTCGTCGGTCAGCCGGTCGGCATAGCGGTCGCGGAACGCGGGCCAGGCGCCGCGCAGCACGCCGGCCTCGTAGAAGGGCTGCGCCAGTGGTCCGGTATCCAGCCATTGCAACGCCGGGTCATCGCCGCGATCCCAGAACGCGGCGTGCAGGCGCGCCGCCTCTCGCATGACGCGCAGTGCCGCGTCCGGGGACACGCCGGCGAACTGATCCCCGGGTGTCGCCGGGGCGCAATCCTCCAGCAGCAGCACGAAGGCGTCGGTCCCGGCGTCGAACGCCGCACCGTAGCAGCGTGGGGTGGCGATCGCGGCATCGGCGGCGAGGTGGCGGTAGAAGCCGACCTCGCGTTCGTACAATCGCCAGGCGGCCGCGACCGCGCGGCTGTCGGGATCGGCGGCGGCGAACTTGCCGATGATCGTCGCCGGGGCCGGGGCGGAACCGGGCGCGTAGGTCGGGGTGAAGCGGGCGGTGTCGCCCAGCTGGCCGGTTCCGACCGGCTGCATCGCCAGAGCCGTGATCGTCACGCCGGGCCCGAGCCGCGCGGCGAGCCATTCCGGCGTCACGGTATCCGGGCGCGGCAGTGCGGCAGCGATCCGGGTCATGCCCGTGGTTCCTCTCCGGCGCGCCATCGTCCGGGCCCGTCCATGACGCAAAGCTAACGCGCGGCGGCGGCGGGTCCAATCGGCATTGCCCGGCCACTTATCGCCATTGGCTATCGATCCGTACAAACCCGGCGGACGCTCCATGGTCGAAACACGACCGCGGGCGCGATCGCGACTGCCGTGCGGCGTGTCCCGGCGCCGGGGGTCGCCGGCCGGCTCCGTCATCCGTCCCGACGCGCAGGCCGCGTCAGGTCGTGGCCCGCGCCTCGGGAGAAACGCGAAACAGCGCCGCGCCGTGTACCGGCAAGGTGGCCGCGACCCTGCCCTCCGCACGTCCCAGGTCGCGGCCCGACCACAGGTCGCGCACGCGCACCGCGCCGGTGAGGCCGAGCTGGTCGAGGCCGATGGCTACTTCGCGCGGTTCGCGCTTCGGGTTCAGCTTGTCGCCCGGATGGAACAGGGCAACATAGCGATCCTCCGATCCCAAAGCGCGCGCCGACCAGATCCGCAGCCCCCATTGCACGTCGTGCGGGCGGTTGTCGGTCGACGCCTGATTGACTGCCAGCACCTCGCGGTTCGTCAGCAGGGCGAGCGTCGGGGCGTCGAGATGGCGCAGGTCGCCCCCCATGATGAGCGGCGAGCGCGCGATCGCCCAGAGGGTCATGAGCGTGCGCTGCTCGTCGGGCGTAAAGCGCGTGTCGCGCTCCCCAAGGGCCAGCCGCCCCAGGGGGAGCATGTCCGCGTCGGGCCACGCCCCGGGCCGGCGATAGGGCGTCCAATTCTCCAGCCGGGCGAACTGCGCCTCCAGCATCGGCCATTCGTCCCACAGATCGTCCGCGATCCGCCACATCTGCGCGTGGCGCGACACATGGTCGCCCTGCAGCAGCGGTGTTTCGCCCGGCGACAGGCTGAGGATGATCGGCCGGCCGCATCGGGCGATCGCGGCGTGCACCGCCTCGATCTCCGCGGCACGGGTATCGTAGGGGTAGCTCATGTCGTCGATCTTGATGAAGTCGAGCCCCCAGGACGCATACAGGCGGAACACGCTGTCGTAATAGGCCTGCGCCCCGGGCTTCGTCATGTCGACGCCCCACATGTCGGGGTTCCAGTGGCAGGGGTTGTCGCGGTCGGCGATGTCGGCGGCGCGATAGGGCGTGCCCTCGATCGGCAGGTTCCGCTCCACCGCCAGCCGCGGAATGCCGCGCATCAGGTGCAGGCCGAACTTCAGGCCCAGCGCGTGGATCTTGTCCGTCAGCGGCGCGAAGCCCGCCCCGCGGGCGCTGGAGGGAAAGCGATTGGGCGCGGGCAGCAGCCGCCCATGCCGGTCCAGCGTCGGCACCGGCGTCGCGCTATAGTCGTAGCTCGACGCCGACGGCTCGTACCACTGGATGTCGATCGTGAAGATGTCGTAGCCGAACGGCAGCAGCCTGGCCGCCATGATGTGCGCCGTCTCGAGCGCCTGCGCTTCGTTGATCGTGGTGGCGAAGCTGTTCCAGCTGTTCCACCCCATCGGCGGGCGCAGCGCGAGTGCCGGCTCGGACGATGCCGCCGCGGCGCCGGCACGCGCCGCCGCGGCGGACGCGGCACCGGCGGCCGCGCCCAGCAGCACGCTGCGCCGGCTGACCGCCGGCGATGCGTCGTTCTCCATCATGTCCCTCCCGTCTTCCTTCCATGCCGTCCACCGGCGCCGCGCAGCGCAGTCCGGCCCGATGGCCCGTGCCGGTCAGTCGGGCCGTGCGTGGCGCGACGCCCGCCGGTGCCGACCATGCCGGTGCGGGCATCTGCCCGTCGTGCCGCCCGACGGACGCATCATGCCTGCAGGCGGATCAGGGCGGATCCGTGGGGCGGAAGGGTCTGGACCAGCCGCGTGTCGACGCGCGGCAGCCGAGCGCCCGACCACAGGTCGGTCGCCTGAACGGAACCGCTGATGCCGAGCGTCTGGAGCGGGATGCCCACCTCCTTCGCAGCCTTCGACGTGTTGAACAGCGCGACGTAGCGATCGCCGGGCGCATCCTCCGGCCGGGCGGACCAGATCCGCGTGCCGTCCTCGAGGAAGTGGGGCTTGTTGTCCGTCGACGCCTGATTGACCGCCAGCACCGCGCGGTTGGTCAGCAGCGCGAGCGTCGGCGCGTCGAGATAGCGCAGGTCGCCGCCCATGATGAGGGGCGAACGCGCGATCGACCACAGGGTCATCACGGTCCGCTGCTCGTCGGGGGTGAACTTCGTGTCGCGCTCGCCCAGCGCGAGGCGGCCCAGCGGCAGCATGTCGGCGTCCGGCCACGCACCGGGGCGGCGCCACGGGTTCCAGTTCTCCAGCCGGACGAATTGCGCCTCGAGCATCGCCCAGTCATCCCAGAAATCGTCGGAAATCCGCCACATCTGCGCATATTCGCGGACGTGGTCGCCGCGAATGACCGGCGTCTCGCCCGGCGACAGGCTGAGCACCATCGGCCGGCCGGTGTTGACGATCGCCTTGTGCGCCCCCTCGATCTCGGGCGCATGGGCGTCATACGGGCGGCTCATGTCGTCCATCTTGACGAAGTCGACGCCCCAGTCGGCGTAGAGCTTGAAGACGCTGTCGTAATAGGCTTGCGCACCCGGCTTGCTCATGTCCACCCCGTACATGTCGGGGTTCCACGAACAGATGCTGGTCGTATCGGCGATGTCCTGCGCGCGGTAGCGCGTGCCCAGCACCGGCAGGTTCTTCTTCACCGCGAGACGCGGGATGCCCCGCATCAGGTGGATGCCGAACTTCATCCCCATCGCGTGGACGTCGGCGGCCAGCCTGGTGAAGCCGGACCCGTCCGCGCTGGAGGGAAAACGATTGGGCGCGGGGATCAGGCGGCCGTAGCCGTCCATGGCGGGGATCGGGGCGGTGTTGTATTCGTAGCTCGACGCCTTGGGCTCATACCATTGGATGTCGACGGTGAAGACGTCGTATCCGAACGGCAGCAGCTTGTCCCGCATGATCGCGGCCGTCTCGCGGGCCTGCGCCTCAGTGATGGTGGTGGCGAAGCTGTTCCAGCTGTTCCACCCCATCGGCGGACGCGGTGCCAGCAGATTGCCGGCACGCGCCGCCGTCTCCGCCTGATCGCTCGACGGTCGCGGCGCGGCGCGGGCGGCGGATGCGGGAATCGCGAGCGATCCCGCCACCGCCGCCCCGGCGATCGCCGCCCCCCGCAGCGCGTCACGCCGGTTGATCGTCTTGTCCGTCATCACATCCTCCCGTCTTCTCGTTCGCATCAATGTCTGACAAAAAACATACGTCGACAAGGGAAAACAGGCAGGTCGCTAGAGCGAGGTGTCGTGACAGGTTTGCGACAGGTTGGGGGAGAGTTACATTTATCTTGTCTGACTATTGATTTCGATGTTGACCGGCATATAAGGCGCCGGGAGCGGACCAGAGGTTTACGGCTGGCCGTCAGGGAAGGGGATCAGCGATGAAGGCACTTTTGCTGTGCGGCGTGACGATGATGGCGTTGGCCGCGGCGCCGGCGAGCGCGCAATCCAATGCCAATGCGGTGGCGGAGACGGGCACGCCGCGGGCGGACACGCCGGAACAGCCGCGCGGTCCGTCGGAGGCCGCGCCCGGGGAGGCGGACATCGTCGTCACCGGCATCCGGGCCAGCCTGCGCAGCTCTGTCGCCACGAAGAGGAACGCCGACAACATCGTCGACTCGATCTCCGCCGAGGACACCGGCAAGTTCCCCGACAACAACGTCGCCGAATCGCTGCAGCGGATCACCGGCGTCGCGATCGATCGATCGGGCGGCGAGGGTCAGTTCATCACCGTCCGCGGCCTGGGACCGGAGTTCAACACGGTTCTGGTCAACGGCCGGATCATGGCGACCGACAATGACGGCCGCGAATTCTCCTTCGACGTGCTGTCGTCGAACATGATCCAGCGGACCGACGTCTACAAATCCTCGCTGCCGCAGCTTCAGGAAGGCGGCATCGGTGCCACCGTGAACGTCGTCACCGCCCGTCCTCTGGACGGCAAGTCCGGCCTTCACGTCGCGGCTGCGGCCGGCGGCATCTATGACGGCCTTGCGAAGAAGCTGAGCCCGGATGTCTCCGGCGTCGTCAGCTGGGCCAATGACGACAAGACGCTCGGGGCGGTGCTCGCGGCCTCCTACACCGACCGGCGCAGCCAGCGCGACTTCGTCGATCTCAACGGCTGGATCCAGGGGCCGCAGAACCGCATCAACGCGTCGCCGACCGCGACCGGCCTTACCCCCGACGCGCTCAGCCCGGCGGGCGACGAGACCGTCTTCAACACGCCGCGCAACCTGAACTACAATCGCGAGACGCAGCGTCGCGAACGCCTGAACCTGTCCGGTGCGGTGCAGGCGCAGCTGAACGATGCCGCGCTGCTGACCATCGACGGCATCTATTCCAAGTTCAACGTCGAGAACGTCAACCGCTTCTTCGGCATCTTCTACACCGAGCCCTTCATCGGCCTGACCACCAACGCCAACAACACGGTCATCGGCTTCAACCGGCCGGGCACGAATTTCGTCTCGGCCAATCCCGCGCTCAACGATCCGGCGCTGGGCCAGCGGCAGGTGACGGCCTCGCAGAACGACAACATCGTCACGCCGTCCAAGCGCCTCACGGAAAGCTATCAGTTCGGCGCCAACGTCGCGGTCGATCTGTCGGACCGGCTGACGATGAAGTTCGACGCGTCGACCACCAAGGCGATCAGCAACCGGCCGCGCCAGTTCCTCGTCGTCGGATCGCTGGCGCAGACCGCGCCGCGGTTCGATCTGACGCCGGAAAACGACCTGCCGACCGCGTCCAATCTGGGCCCGATCACCGATGCCAGCCTGCTGCGCGCGCATTACGGCCTGAACGAATTCGTGCGGGTGCGCGACAAGGGAACCGAGTTTCACATCGATGGCGCGTGGAAGGCCGACGACGGCGTCTTCCGCAAGATCCTCTTCGGCATGGCCTACAACAAGCGGCAGAAGACCCGGACGCTGGCCAACAACGAGGATACGGTCTGCACCTATTGCGGCTACGAGGTGCCGATCCCGTCGCGCCTGGTGACCCCGTACACGCTCGACGGATTCCTGAACAAGGCGTCGGGTCGCGAGAACGTGCCCACCAACTTCTTCACCTTCGACCCGGCGGACGTCTTCGCCTATATCTCGCAACCCTCGGTACTGGCCACGCCGCGCCAGGGTCGCACCGCGGCGGAGCAGCAGGCCGAGGCCGCACGGGTGCTGGCGTTGCAGGGCGGCCCCTACGGCCTGCGTGACCGACCGGGCCAGCGGCTCGACGTGACCGAGAAGGTGGCGGCCGGCTATGTCACGGCGGAGTTCGGCGGCGACAACTGGACGGCCAACGTGGGCGCACGCCTGGTCGACACGAAGCTGGTGTCGCGCGGTTTCGGGCAGACGGTGCTCGCGATCGCCCGGAACGCCGGCGACGACAACCTGGTCTTCACGCTGAGCGCGCCGCAGCCGGTCGAGATCCGCAACAGCTACACCAACATCCTGCCCTCGGCGAACATCAAGTATGACATCGAGCGGAACGTGATCCTCCGCGGCGCGGTGTCGCAGACGCTGACCCGGCCGACGCTGACGTCGCTCGGCACCGACAATTTCTATTCGGGCCGCGTCACCAACGCGACGTCGGGCGGCGGCAATCCGTTGCTGCGGCCGTTCCGGTCCACCAACTACGACCTGTCGCTGGAATATTACCTGAGCGATGTCAGCTATCTGAGCGTCAGCGGCTTCTACAAGCAGTTCCGCGACTTCCTCGAGACGCAGACGCTGACCGCGCCACTCGCCGGCGTGACCCTGCCGGCCAACCTCACCGGGCTCCAGTTCCAGGATACCCGTACCCGCAACGGCCAGTCGGGTTCGATCCTGGGCGTCGAGATCGGCGGCCAGTACACGCTGGACCGGCTGCCCGGCGTGCTGTCCGGCCTGGGCGTCGCCGGCAACTACACCTATGTCTCCAGCAACGTCGACCGGGGATCGGGCTCCGCCAGCAATGCCGGCTGCGGCTATAACGGCCTCTCGCCGCACTCGGCCAACGGCAGCATCTTCTACGAGAAGTTCGGTATCCAGGCGCGCGCCTCGTACAATTGGCGCTCGTCCTTCCTGCGGGCTTGCTTCGGCGCCGCATCGCGCCCCGAGAACCGCGCCTCCTACGGTCAGTTCGATGCGAGCATCGCCTACGACGTGACGCCTGCGATCCAGGTCTATGTCCAGGGCGTGAACCTGACGAGCGCCTATGTTCGCGACTATTCCGACCTGGAGGAGCGGTTCCTGCTGCTGCAAAATACCGGAAGCCGGTATCTGTTCGGCATTCGCGGACGCTTCTGATCTCTCCCCTGCTCCTCTCCGGCACCCGCCGGGGAGGACTTTTTCTTCCATCATGACCGAACGAGGCGACCGCCCATGTCCCGCTGCAAGATGATCGCCCTGTCGTCGGCCGGAATCCTCGCATCGGTCGTGACGTCACCCGCGGCGGGCGAGGTCCGGTACGACCCCGCGTCGCGCGTCTTCCGGCTGACCGGCGGCGACACCGAATATGACATCGCGGTCGACGAGCAGGGCTATCTGCGCCCGGCGCACTGGGGAAAGGCACTCGATGCGGCGACCCCGATCATGCTTCCGCCCCTGCCCGCACCCCCCGTCATCGGCGCGATGGACCCGCCCAGTTCGGTGACCGCGCAGGAATATGCCGGGCAGGGCGGCGGCATCGTGACCGAACCGGGCATCAAGGTGGCCTTCGCCGACGGCAATCGCGACCTGGTTCTGAAATATCGTTCGCACCGCATCGCGGGCGAGACGCTGACGATCGAGCTGGCGGACATCTCGCGGCCGTTCACGGTCACGCTCCGCTACACCGTCGATCCCGCCACCGGCATCGTCGGCCGCTCGGCGACGGCGCGCAACGACGGCAAGGCGCCGGTCCGCATAGACCAGATCGCGGCGGCGACGCTGACGCTGCCCTATCAGCCCGGCTATCGCCTGTCCTATCTCGCCGGGCGGCAGCTGGCCGAGTTCGGCTTCGCGCAGCAGGACGTCGGTCCCGCGCTCGCGGTGCTCGAAAGCCGCCGCGGCGGCACCAGCAACCATATGTCGCCCTGGTTCGCCATCGACCAGAAGGGCGTCAGCGACGAGGAACATGGCCCCGTCTGGTTCGGCACGCTCGGCTGGAGCGGATCGTGGCGGATCAGCGTCGGCACCGACCTGATCGGCCGGGTCCGGATCGCCGGCGGCTACAACCCGTACGACTTCTCATGGCAACTGCGTCCCGGCGAGACGCTGGAAACCCCGATCTTCTACGTCGGCTATTCGGACGACGGGATGGGCGGTGCGTCGCGGCTTCAGCATCGCTTCCAGATCGCCGGCATCCTGCCCGGCAACGGCCGGCCCAAGGTCCGCCCCGTGCTGTACAACAGCTGGGAGGCGACCGAATTCGCCATCGACGAGGCGGGGCAGATCGCGCTGGCGGAAAAGGCGGCGCGGATCGGCGTGGAACGGTTCGTGATGGACGACGGATGGTTCGGCAAGCGCGACAGCGACCGCGCCGGCCTCGGCGACTGGACGCCCAGCCGCACCAAATTCCCCAATGGCCTGGGCCCGCTGATCGATCGCGTCCACAAGCTCGGGATGGAATTCGGCCTGTGGGTCGAACCCGAGATGGTGAATCCCGACAGCGACCTCTATCGCGCGCACCCCGACTGGGTCATCAATTTCACCGGGCGCCCGCGAACGGAATCGCGTAACCAGCTGACGCTCAACCTGGCGCGCGCCGACGTGCGCGATCACGTCCTGAAGGTGCTCGACGAACTTCTGACGACCAACGACATCCAGTATCTGAAATGGGACTATAATCGCAGCTTCAGCGAGCCCGGCTGGCCGGAACAGCCGGTGGCGGACCAGCAGCGCCTGTACGTCGACTATACGCGCAACCTCTATTACATCCTTGCCGAGCTCAAGAAGCGCCACCCGAAGGTCGAGATCGAGAGCTGCTCCAGCGGCGGCGGTCGCGTCGACCTCGGCATCCTGCGCTACACGAACCAGGTCTGGACGTCCGACAACACCGATGCCTTCGACCGGCTTACGATCCAGGACGGCTTCACCCACGCCTTCACGCCCGCGATCATGATGGCGTGGACGACGGACGTTCCCAATTGGGCGACCGGCCGGACGGTCGACCTTTCGTATCGCTTCCTGTCGGCGATGCAGGGTGGGCTGGGCGTCGGCAACAATCTCAACAAATGGGGCGCCGCCGACTTCGACGTCGCGACCCGGATGATCGCCGACTACAAGACGATCCGCGCAACCGTGCAGACGGGCGCGCTCTACCGCCTCGCCCGGCCCGGCGACGGCGGTCCCACGGTGGACACGCTGTACGTCGCGGACGACAAGCGGCAGGCGGTCCTCTTCCACATGCTGCAGAATTACCAGGCGCGTGACGACGTCCCGGCGATCAGGCTGCGCGGCCTCGATCCCGACCGCCGTTACACCGTCCGCCTGGCGGGCGGCGGCAAGCTGCCGGACGGCATACCCGCAAGCGCGCTGGGCTCGCGGTGGATGTCGCAGGGCGTGACGATCCCGCTGCGCGGCGACTTCAAGGGCGCGGCGCTCATCTTCGAATAGACGCCGCGGCGATGCGCGCCCGTCAGTCCATGTCGGTCGCGCTCGCGGGCCGGGCCTTCTCCGGCGTCGTCCCCTTCCCCGCGAACGGCGTCAGGAGGAGCCCCACGTGCGTCGGTGCGCGCGTATCGGTGCGATAGACGGGCAGGGGCTTGCCCACCTCGCTCCATTGCGTGTCACCGCCGACGCCCCATTGCGCGGCATCGACCAACAGCGTGACCTGCCCGTGCGGGACGACATCCGTCGATTTCCTACTGCCCGGTGCGTGACGGTCGAGATCGGCGTAAGGGAAGGCGAGCGCGTTCATCATCAGCGGGGCGTCACCCTGCACGCGCAGGCCGCGATCGCCGCCCGACAATTCCATCCAGCGCACGTCGACCTTGTTGCCGGTCTCCTGCGGTCGGATGAAATCGTGGTTCTGCGCCGCGATCGGCCCGCGCCACAGCCCGATCGGCGCGGAGGTGCGGCGATCGACATAGCTTTCGTGCGGCCCGCGGCCATACCATTCGACATCGGTGATGCCGGTCGGCATCGCGAAGGCGAGCCCGACGCGGAACGGCGCGGGCAGGTCCGTCTTCAGCGGAGTCAGCGTCCCGTCGACCGCGACCGATCCGTCACCCGCCATGCGATAGACGGTGTCGAAGCGCGCCGCACCGTCGCCCAGGTCGAAGGCGATCGCGATCGTCCCCGTTGCGCGGTCGTAGCGGATCGACGTCAGGGTGCGCGCCTCGCTCATCGTCTTCCATATCGCGAGCTGCCGGTCGGTGCCGATGCCGATGTCGTTGTCGGTCACCGCGCGCCAGAAATGCGGTGCGCCGCCGCTGACGAGCGCGCGTCCGTCCTTCGCATAGCGGCGGATCAGCCCCGTCCTGCGATCGATTTCCAGCGTCGCGCCGGCGGCGGTCAGGACGAAGGCATCGCGCGTCCGGCGCATCGCGGCGGCGCCGGCCGCCGGCGGCGGGGCGGCGGGCGAGCCGGCGAGCGCGAACTGCTCGAACCCCAGCATCGTGCCGCCCGGCACCAGCGGCACGGCGCCGTCCCTGGCGCGCACCGCGACGGTGACGAAATATTCCGAACCGTCGCGCCGCGGGACGGTCGACAAGGGCAGCGCGATCGTCTCCGCGCTGCGGGCCGCGGTGGTGAGGCCCGGCAACGTGCCCCGTGCGACCGGCCTCCCATCCTCGCTGACCTCCCACTCGAACGCGAAGCCCGACAGGTCGCGAAAGTCGTGGCGGTTGCGGACGGTGACGCGTCCGGTCGCGGGATCGAAGCCGTCGAACTGGACCGGCGCATAGACCTTGCGCAGCTCGTAGAGCTGCGGGTTGGGGGTGCGATCGGACTGCAGCAGGCCGTCGCCGAACTCGATGTCGCCGCCGGGGTTCGCCCCATATTCGCTGCCGTCGCCCCAATAGCGGCGGCCGTCCTTCGTGTAGCGATACATCGACTGATCGACCCAGTCCCAGACGAAGCCACCCTGAAGCTTGTCGGGATAGGCGTAGATCGTGTCCCAATATTCCTTCAGGTTGCCGCCGGACTGACCCATCATGTGGCCGTATTCGCATTCGATCAGCGGTTGCCGGAAATTCCAGTTCCGGGCGTAGTCGGCGAGTTTGACCGCCGGATCGTACATCGGCGCGTAGATGTCGGCATAGTCGTTCGGGCGATGGTCGTGGACGCCGTCCCACGTGCCCCAGCCCAGATAGCTGACGAGCCGGTCCGGATCGCGCGCCTTCGCCGCGGCCGCCGCGGCGGCGAAATTGGGGCCGATGCCGGCTTCGTTGCCGAGCGACCAGAAGATGACCGAGGGATGGTTCTTGTCGCGCTCCACCATGTTGACGACACGACTGACGTGCGCGTTCTTCCATGCCGGATCGAACCCGATCTGCAGCGTCCCGCGTTCGTCGGGATGCTTGTTCGCATAGTCCATGTACGCATGGCTCTCGATGTTCGCCTCGTCCATGACGTAGAGGCCGTAACGATCGGCGAGTTCGTAGAGATACGGGTCGTTGGGATAGTGCGACGTGCGGATCGCGTTGATGTTGTTGCGCTTCATCAGCCGGATGTCGCGCTCCATCGAGGCGCGGTCGACGACGTGGAAGGTCTCCGGATCGTGTTCGTGGCGGTTGACGCCCCGGATCGTGATCGGCCTGCCGTTGACCGACACCAGGCCGTCCTTCATCTCGACGGTGCGGAACCCGATGCGGCGCGCGGTGGATTGCAGCATCCGGCCGCGGGCGTCGAGCAATTCGGTCACGAGCGTGTAAAGCGCGGGCGTCTCCGCGGTCCAGGCGCGCACCGCCGGCACGGCGGCCGACAGCGTCACGCGGCGCTCCGCCTCGCCCGCCGCGACCGGCGCGGTGCGGGTCAGGAGGGGCCGCTCGCCGTCGAGCAGGACGATGCGCGCGGTGGCCGCCGCGCCCGGCGTCACCGCCAGGTCGACGGCGAGCCGGCCGTCGCGATAGGCGGGGTCGAGCCCGGCATGGACGAAGGTGTCGCGCACCCGCGTCTTCGGCACCGCCGCCAGCCAGACCGAACGCTCGATCCCCGAGACGCGCCAGAAATCCTGATCCTCCAGATAGCTGCCGTCGGACCAGCGGACCACCTGGATCGCGATCGTGTTCGGGCCGGGCTTCAGCGACGCCGTCACGTCGAAGTCGCTCGGAAGCTTCGAATCCTCGGAATAGCCGACCTTCGTGCCGTTGACCCAGACCGTATAGGCCGATCCCGCGGCGCCGATGTGCAGGATCACGTCCTGCCCGGCCCAGCCGGCCGGCACGTCGACGGTCCGGCGGTAGGAGCCGACGGGGTTGGTCGCGTGCGGGATCAGCGGGCGGTTGGCGGGGAAGGGGTAGGTGATGTTGTTGTAGCGCGCCTGGTCATATCCCTCGGTCTGCCAGTCGGCGGGCACCTTGATGCTCTTCCAGCCCGACACGTCATAGTCCGGGCGCTCGAACCCGGTCGGCAGCCGGTCCGCGTCGGGCGAGAAGGAGAATCTCCACGCGCCGTCGAGCGAGAGGAAGCGCGACGATGCGGCGGGATCGCCCGCCAGCGCGCGCTCGCGCGTCTCGAACGCGAAGCCCGTCGCGCTGGCGGGCAGCTTGCCGCGCGCGAAGACGGCGGGATTTTCCCAGTCGGGACGCCGTGGGTCGACCTGCACCGGGTCGACCCGCGGTGCCGTATCCTGCGCGCCCGCCGTGCCGGCCAGCGCGAGGGCCATCGCCGCGGTGCCGGCCCGCAGCAGCGTGCGCGATGTCGCCCGGCACGCGCGGCGCGTCGCTACCATTCGAACGCCGCCACGGTGTTGATCCGCGCGCGCAGGAACGTGTCGGCGACCAGCCGCAGCGGGCCGACGTCGACGTCGGAGACCCCGGCCCGCACGATCGCGGCGAAGCGACGGTAGAGCCCGGGATATTCGCCGTGCAGCTCGCCGCCGGGGTCGGCCGCGGTGCCGCCATCGATCGACAGTTCGGCTCCGCCCCTGGCCAGCGTCAGCGTGCCGGCGTCCGTCTCGACGACGATGTCCCAGCTCTGAGGGCCCTCCTGGCGGAAATCGAGGTCCATCGCGATCGGCGCGCCGGTCGCATCGAGGAAGCCGACGCGCGCGGCGATCGGCGCGGCGCGGTTGGCGGGCAGGTCGATCTCGGCGGTATCGACGAACATCGGGTGCGGCAGGATGCGGGTCGCGATCGACAGCGCGTTGATCCCGGGATCGAACACGCCGAACCCGCCCGCTTCGAAGATCCAGTCCTGCCCCGGATGCCAGTGGCGCACATCCTCGCGCCAGGTGATCGTGGCGCGCCGCACGGTCCGGTCGGCGAGCCACGCCCGTGCCGGCTCCACCCCCTCGGCGTAGCGCGAGTGCCAGCTCGCGAACAGGCTCACCTCCCTCGCCGCGGCCTGGTCGCGCAGGGCGACCACCTCCGCCAGCGTCGCGCCGGGCGGCTTTTCGAGGAACACGTGCCAGCCCTGCTCGATCGCGCGGGCGGCGATGGCGCGGCGCACCTGCGGCGGGGTGCACAGCGCCACCGCGTCGATGCCGACCCCGCTGTCGATGAGCGCATCGATATCGGGGAAGAACGGCAGGTCGCCTTCCGGTCCGCCATGGCGGCTGACGGTGGCGACGAGGTCGAAGCTGGAGATCCCGGCGATCGCGGGCAGGTGCTGGTCGCGGGCGATCTTGCCCATGCCGATGAGTGCGAGGCGGATCGGCGCGGTCACAGCGCGCGCACCGCAACCGGCGCCGGGGCCGCGATCGCCAGCGGATTGCGCAGCGGCAGGGTGAAGGGCGCGGCCTCGATCTCGAACACGTCGTCCGCCCGCGTCCCGAACCCGTCCGCGAAGGACAGGGTGGCGGTGCCGAAGAAGTGGACGTGGACGTCGCCGGGGCGCCGGAAGCCGGCATATTTGAAATGATGGTGCTCGAGATTGGCGAGGTGATGCGACATGTTCGCCTCGCCGGTCAGGAAGGGCTTCTCCCACACCGTCGCGCCGTCGCGGACGATGCGGCTCGTGCCCCGGATGTCCGCCGGCGGCTCGCCCAGCAGCAGTTCGGCGCCCAGCGCCGCAGGCCGCAGCTTCGAATGGGCGAGCCAGAGATAATTGTGGCGCTCGGTGACATGGTCGCTGAACTCGTTGGCGAGCGCGACGCCCAGCCGGTAGGGCGTGCCGTCGTCGCCGATGACATAGATCCCGGCCAGCTCCGGCTCCTCGCCGCCGTCCCTGGCGAAGGCGGGCGACGTCAGCGGTTCGCCCGGCCCGACGAGACCCTGGCCGTCGCCCTTGTAGAACCATTCCGGCTGCTGGCCGATCGTCCCCTCGCCGGGCTTCCCCCCCTCGACCCCTTCGAGGAACATGCGCATGGAATCGGTCTGGTGCGTGGCCTCGGACGCGGCCTTGTGCATGGCGTCGCGCCCTTCGGCGGAGCCGAGATGGGTGAGCCCGGTGCCTGCCAGCAGCAGCCGCGCCGGATCGGCATGATCGATCGCCGGCAGCAGCCGGCCGGCGGCGAGCTCGGCGGCGGGGTCCGCCGCCTCGCCGGTGCGGTGCGCGCGGGCGGCGTCGGCCAGCGACGCTTCCTGCGCGATCGCCTCCATCGCGAGGTCGTGCGTGGTGGCGGGGCCGGACAGGAAGTGCGCGCGGTCGCCCTCGGCCAGGATCAGGCGGCGGCGGCCATCGGCCGCACGATGCTGGAGCAGTCTGATCGGGGTCATGCAGGGTCCTTCAGGGCTGAACGATAGGCCGGGGCGCCCGCGCCGACGTGGGCGGCGGGCTTTCCCGGACGGTAGAGGTGGGAGCCGTCGGCATCGCGGGGTCGGCGGCGTCGGCGGGAACCGGCTTCGGCGCGATGGCGCCCGCCGACAGCGCGGCGAGCGCCTCGTAGAAGCCGGGCAGCGAGACCCGCCCCCGCGCGGCGGCGGCGGCGACGCGGGTGTCGGGGGCGGACGACACGATCACCGTGCCTCCGGCGGCTGCCGCCGCCGCGGCCTGCGCCGCACCCGGTACCGCTTCGGCGCTTGTTATCCCCGCCGTCTCCTGCGGACGGGCGTCGGGGGTGACGGCAAGCCGGCCGGTATCGTTGCCGGCGTGGTCGATCACGGCGGCCTTCGCGGAGAGACGTCGGGCGCGCCGGTCGGTCGTCTCCCCGCCGACCGCGATAGAGTCGCCGGTCACATCCGTCTCCCTCCCATCCTATATGTAAGACAATACAGGGTCGAACAGTTGCGTCAAGCCGGTCGGCCGTCCACCATCCGCGGTTCCGTCGCGCCGTCCCGCAACTCGGGCGGGAGCAGCGCGGCGGGAAGGTCCTGATAGCAGACGGGCCGCAGAAAGCGGTCGATCGCCAGGGTGCCGACGGAGGTCGACCGCCCGTCCGAGGTGGCGGGGAAGGGGCCGCCATGGACCATGGCATGCGCGACCTCCACCCCGGTCGGCCAGCCGTTGACGAGGAGGCGCCCGGCCTTGCGCTCCAGCACGGGGACGAGGCGCGCGGCCTGTGCCTCATCCCCGGCGTCGAGCTGGATGGTGGCGGTCAGCTGGCCTTCGGCGGCGGCGAGGATGGCGATCACCTCGTCGAGATCGCGGCAACGCACCAGCAGCGACGAGGCGCCGAACACCTCTTCGGCGAGTTCGGGCGCGTCGCGCAACGTCGCGGCGTCGGTGACGAACAGCCGCGCCTCCTCGCTCGCCACGCCGTCGCCCGCGATGCCGGCGGCGAGTTCGACCACGCCCTCGCGTCCGGCGAGCCGTGCGGTGCCCTCGGCATAGGCGCGGCGGATGCCATCGGTCAGCATCGGCTGCGGCGCATGAGTGCGCAGCGCCTCCGCCGCCGCCGCCTCGAAGGCCGCGAGGCCATCGCCCTCGATCGCCAGCAGCAGCCCCGGATTGGTGCAGAATTGTCCCGCACCCATGGTGAGCGACGCGACGAAGGCGCGCCCGAGCTCGGCGCCCCGGTGGGCGAGTGCGCAGGGCATCAGCACCACGGGGTTGATGCTCGACATTTCGGCATAGACCGGGATCGGCACGGGGCGCTGCTGCGCCAGCCGCATCAGCGCGAGCCCGCCCGCCCGCGACCCGGTGAAGCCGACCGCCGCGATCGCCGGATGCCGGACGAGGGCGGCGCCGAGCTCGTTGCCCGCGCCCCGGACGTGTCCGAAGACCCCCGCGGGCATGCCGCAGCGTTCCACCGCGCGGCGGATCGCATCGGCGACCAGGGCATCGGTTCCGGGATGCGCCGGATGCCCCTTCACCACCACCGGACAGCCGGCCGCCAGTGCCGCGGCGGTGTCGCCGCCGGCGGTGGAGAAAGCGAGCGGGAAGTTCGACGCGCCGAACACCGCCACCGGGCCCAGCGGTACGCGGCGCTGCCGAAGATCGGGACGCGGCAGCGGCTGGCGGTCGGGCTGGGCGGGGTCGATGCGCAGCCCGCGCCAATGGCCGTCGCGCACCACCTGCGCGAACAGGCGCAATTGCCCGACCGTCCGGCCGCGCTCGCCGGTCAGGCGCGCGACCGGCAGCCCCGTTTCGGCGGCCGCCCGATCGATCAGGGCCTCGCCGAGCGCGAGGATTTCCTCCGCGACGGCGTCCAGCAGCGCCGCTCGCTCGTCCGCCGCCCTCGCCCGATACGGATCGAACGCCGCCTCGGCCGCGATGCAGGCGTGCGCCACGTCGGCGGCGGTGCTGACGGGGTAGCCGGGTTCCAGTCGCTCGCCGGTGGCGGCGGCGACGCCGTAAAGCACATCCATCTCTCGCATGGTCAACCTTTATGTCTGACTTAACAGCGTCTATAGGGGCGCTCGCCCGGAGTCACAACAGCCGGACCGGGAAAAGGAGAGCGCATGGCGACGATCACGATCTGGAACGGTGCGGCGCAGCTGGGGGAGGGGCCGTGCTGGGATCCGCGCGACGACATGCTGTGGTTCGTCGACATCAAGGGGCAGCGGGTGCACCGATACGATCCCCGCTCGGCCACGACGCGGGCGTGGGACGCGCCGGCGCCGGTCGGCTGGGTGGTTCCGGCGGAGGGCGGCGTGCTGCTCGCCGGTCTGCAGACGGGTCTCGCGCGCTTCGATCCGGTCAGCGGGGACTTCGCCCATCTGGCACAGGTCGAGCCCGATCTGCCCGGCAACCGGCTCAACGATGCCACCGTCGCGCCCGACGGCAGCGTGTGGTTCGGCAGCATGGACGACGGCGAGCGGCAGGCGACGGGTCGCGTCCACCGCTGGAACGGCCGCTCGGTGGAGACCAGCGCGATCGAGCCGGTCGTGATTACCAACGGCCCGGGCGTGTCGCCCGACGGTCGCACGCTGTACCATGTCGATACGGTGGGCGGGATCATCCACGCGGTCGCGCTGTCGGGCGACGGGGCGACCGGGGAGGTGCGGGTTTTCGCGCGGATCGACCCGGACGATGGTCATCCGGACGGCGTGACGGTGGACGCGGCGGGCAACGTCTGGGTCGGCCTGTGGGGCGGCTGGCGCGCCAGGCTCTACGATCCCGCGGGCGCGATCGTCACGGAGGTCCGGCTTCCGGCCGCCAACATCACCAAGGTGGCGCTGGGCGGTGCCGACGGACGCACCGCCTACGCCACCAGCGCGCGCGTCGGCCTGTCGCCCGCGGCGCTCGCGGCGCAGCCGGAGGCGGGCAACGTCTTCTCCTTCAAGGTCGATACGCCGGGGCAGCGGCTGCCGCTCGCCAGGCTGGCCGTGACGGAATGAGTGCGGCGGACTGACGCGCGGGGGGGGGGGGGGCCTCGCAGCCCCCCTTGGCACTTGACGTCAGGTCGTGGAGGCCGCGTCCGGAGCGGTCAGCATCCGTACTTCGTAGATGACGGCATCGTCCCGTCCGGCGATGATCGACACCATCGCGCGCGGGCGACCCTGCGCGCCCATCGCGGGGATCGCATGGTCGAGCAGCGCGAAGCGTTCGCCCGTGCGGTCGCCGCGCCCCGTGGGTGGCACGGGCTGTCCGTCGACGGTGACCGCCATTGGACGATCCGCATCCCCGGCCACCACCATCACGCGCAGGATCGCAGGCCCCTCGGCACGCGTCATGGCGAAGTCCATGCGGGCGCCGGGCCGCAGCCGCCGTCCCGGTCGCCCGGCCCAGTTCACCACATCGCTCCGGGCCGAGACGAAATCGTGGTCGCGTTCGGGTTGCATCTCGCCGGGATGGAAGATGTCGACGGTCCGCCGTGCCAACGCCTTCGCCTCCTGCGCGCGGCCGAGGTAATCCGTCCGCGCCGCGGACCAGCCCGCCGCGCTGAAGGTCGGGAAATAGACCGCGGTGCGCCGCTCGTGCTGCGCGAAGAAGGGGCGGAGCGACAGAGGTTCGCCGATTGCGCTGGTGGTGCGAAAGCCTCCCGACCCGTCGGCCGCGAGCGCGTCCGGCGCGGCGCCCTTGGTGACGAGTGCCGGCTCGACCCCGTCGAAGGGCGCGTCGGCGGGACCGAGGTCGGCGGCCATTACGAGCGGGCCGTGGAGAAAGGCGACGATGCTCGGATCGTCGGGCAGTGCCTCGGCGGTCAGCCGCATCGGCAAGTCGATGTCGATCCGGTCGCCCGCCGCCCATCGCCGCTGGAGGATCGCATAGCCGCGTTCGGCCACCACCGCGGCGGGTCGGCCGTTGACCATCAGTCGCGCTCCGCTCGACCAGCCCGGCATGCGCAGGGCGATCCGTTGCGCGGTGCGCGGCGCGCGCCCTATCGTCAGCGTCGCCCGACCTGCGAATGGCATGGTGGTGTCGAGGTCGAGCGCCACTCCGCGTTCCGGCCAGTCGAGCCGGCTGGGGATGTAGAGGTTGACGTAGAGCGTCCCGCCACCGCCGGTGTCGTGCCAGAAGATCGAATCGGCATGCTTGGCATGGCTTTCCATCCCCGACCCGACGCAGCACCAGAAGCTGTCCTCCGCCATGGAGTAGCTGCGCCGCGCGCCGCTCGCCAGCGGCATGAAGTAGACGAACTGCCCGGTGTCGGGCCGCTGGTGCGCGAGGATATGGTTGAGCTGGACGCGCTCGTAATAGTCGAACCATCGCGCGTCGGGCTGCCAGCCATACAGATGCCGCGTCAGCTTCATCATGTTGTAGCTGTTGCACGCCTCGCACGTCGCCTCGGTGACGCGCGCGGCGAGCCTGTCGGGGGCGCCGAAATGTTCGCGTTCCGAATTGCCGCCGATGACGTAGCTGTGGTGCCCGGTCACGCGCGCGTGGAAGAAGCGCGCCGCCGCGGCCTGGTCGGCGCGCGCGGTCAGTTCGTGAAGGCGCGCGAGGCCGATGACCTTGGGAATCTGGGTGTTGGCGTGCAGCCCCTCGAGGCTGTCGATGCCGGCGGTAAGCGGATCGAGCACCGCCTTGTGCCGGATCTTCTCGGCGAGGCGCAGCCAGCGGGGCGCGCCGGTGATCGCATGGAGGTTCGCGAAGCTCTCGTTGAGGCCGCCATGCTCAGCGCGCAGCACCTGTTGCATCTGCGCGTCGGTGAGCGGCTCCAGCACGCCCGCCAGATAGCCGGCCATGGCGAGCAGCACCGGCAGGGCGCGTGGGTTGCCCGCCAGACGATGCGCGTCGGTCAGCCCCGCCTGCACCTTGTGCCAGGTGTAGAGCGGCACCCAGCCGCCGTTGAGATCGAACCCTCCGGTGCGGATGTCGCCGCGGCGGACCTCCTCGAACACGATCTTGCCGTCCACGGTCCTGCCGCCGCGTTCGACCGTGGTGCCGCCGATGTAGCCGTCGCCGTGCGCGGCCTGGATGCGCGCCATCTCCGCCAGCGCATGGTCGAGCCGCGCCGCGATCGCGCGGTCGCCCGTGTTGGCGACGACGAGGGCGCAGGCGGACAGCCAGTGGCCCAGGCTGTGTCCCGCGATCCCCTGCGCCTCCCAGCCGCCATAGACGGGTCCGGGCGCGGGCAGGCCGGCGGAGACGTAGAAATTGTGGAGCAGCCGTTCCGGATCGAGCGACAGCAGATAGCGACGATTGGCGGCGAAGGCATCCTGGAACGGGGAGGGTTTCAGCCGCACGTAGCGCATCGGAACGGGCTCGGCGCGCACGACACCCGAGGCGGCGCTCGCGGCGCCGAGCGGCAAGCCGAGGCTCGCCGCCGCGGCCGTTCCCACGAGCAGCTCGCGCCGGGTCGAGCGCATCCCGCTCATATCGTTTCGATCACCGGCTCCGCCAGCGGCGCGGTCACCTTCGCGCCCCACAGCGCGTAGAACAGGATGTAGAGTTCGCACGCCGCGGTCAGCAGGAACGACGCCTGCAGCCCGTAGCGGTCGGCCAGCCAGCCCTGCACCACCACCAGCGCGCCGCCGGCGATCGCCATGATGAGCAGGCCCGACCCCTCCTCGGTCAGCGGACCCAGCCCCTTGATGCCCAGCGTGAAGATCGTCGGGAACATGATCGAGTGGAACAGCCCGACCGAGATCAGCGCCCACATCGCGACGGGCCCGGTGGTGAAGACGGTGACGAGCATGACCACGAACGCACCGACCGAGAACGCCGCCAGCACGGTTTCCGCGGGGATGCGCTGCATGATCGCCGACCCGGCGAAGCGGCCGACCATCATCCCGCCCCACAGGAACGTGAGGTAGCGTCCGGCCTGTTCCGCGGTGATGTTGGCGATTTCCGGCTGCGAGACGAAATTGACGAACAGGTTGGCGACTCCGATCTCGGCGATCAGGTAGATGAAGATGGCGGGGATGCCGAAGACGAGGTTGCGGTGCGCCCACAGCGAGTGGCGCCCGCGCTCCTCCTTCGCGACGCGGCTGGTGGCGGAGCCCATTGCCGGGAGCGGGAAGCGCGCGATCACCACCGCCAGCACCACCAGCACCACCGCGACGAGCGCATAGGGGAGGATCACCGACTGGGCATCGGCCAGGCGCTCCGCCTGGGTGAGCACGGTTCCGGTCTCCGCGGTGCCGCCGCGCGAACGGCCCAGGATCAGATAGGCGCCGAACAGCGGCGCGAGCATGGTGCCGGCCGAGTTCATCGCCTGGACGAGGTTGAGGCGCGACGAGGATGTTTCCGCCGGGCCGATCACCGCGACATAGGGGTTGGCCGCGACCTGAAGCAGCGTGATCCCGCTGGCGATGACGAACAGCATCAGCAGCGTGACGCCGTAGGACGGCAGGCTGGCGGCGAGCATCATGCCCAGTGCGCCCGCGGCCATGACGAGCAGGCCGATCACGAGCGAGCGTTGATATCCCACCCGCTCGATCAGCTTCGCCGACGGGATCGAGGCGAAGAAATAGGCGATGAACCACACGCTCTCGATCAGCGTCGTCTGGGTGTAATTGAGGTCGAAGACGCTGCGCAGATGGGGCAGCAGCGTGTTGTTGATGACGGTGATGAAGCCCCACATGAAGAACAGGCTGGCCAGCAGCGTCAACGCCTTGCCGTAGCCGCCGCCCGCGACCGGCGCCCCCGCTGGTGCCGCTGGAGCCGCTGAACCGATCGGACCTGCCATTCCATCCTCCCTATTTTTGTGACCCGCGATCTGCGCCGCTTGCCACCCGCTATTATGTCTGACTATATGGTCTGACATATGAGGGTCAATGCCGAAACCGCGATGCGGTCCGGCGGGAGGGGGCAGGAATGATGCGACATGGTCACTGGACGGCGCCGTTGCTCGCCCTGGCGGCGTCGGCTCCCGCCGCGTCGGCGGACGCCGCCACCGCCGTGCGGGCGGGTTTCGGCGCGCTGCCGGACGGGACCGCGATCGAGGCGGTGACGCTGACCGGCAGCAACGGCGTCAGCGCGCGGATCATGACGCTGGGGGCGACGCTGCAGTCGTTCAACGCGCCCGACCGCGACGGCAAGGTCGCCGACATCACGCTCGGCTACGACGATGCGGCCAGCTACGTCACCAGGCCGAACTTCTGGGGCCAGACGGTGGGGCGCTACGCCAACCGGATCGCGGGCGGGACGTTCGCGATCGACGGCCGGACCTATCGGCTGCCGCTCAACGACAAGACCAACTCGCTCCACGGCGGGACCAGGGGTTTCGACCAATACGTGTGGCGGATCACGGACGTTAGGTCGGGGCCGCAGGCCAGCGTCACCATGGTGATGCGCAGCCCGGCCGGCGACCAGGGCTATCCCGGGACTCTCGACGTCACCGTGACCTACAGCCTGGACGACAAGGGGGCGTTGACGATCGACATGTCGGCGAAGACCGACGCGCCGACGATCGTCAACCTGACCAACCACGCGCTGTTCGATCTGGCGGGGGAGGGGTCGTCGGGCGGCATCTACGCGCAGAAGATGACGATCCCGGCGCGCCGCTACACGCCCGTCGACGCGGCATTGATCCCGACCGGCGAGCTCGCCGCGGTCGCGGGCACCGTGTTCGACTTCACGACGCCGCGCGCCATTGGGCTGAGCGTGCGCGACGGCCGCGACCCGCAGATCGTGATCGGTCGCGGCTACGACCACAATTTCGTGCTCGACAAGGGCGCGACGGACGAGCCGGGGCTCGCCGCACGCGTCGAGGATCCCGCCTCCGGCCGCGTGCTGGAGGTGCTGACCACCGAGCCGGGCGTGCAATTCTATTCGGGCAATTTCATCGACGGCACCTATGTCGGCAAACGCCGCCACGTGTACCGCATGGGCGACGGCTTCGCGCTGGAACCGCAGAAGTTTCCGAACACCCCCAACCAGCCGTCGTTCGGCTCGGCGCGGGTCGATCCGGGCAAGCCCTATCGTCATCGCATGGTCTATCGCGTCTCGGTGTCGCGCTGACCTCCGGAGTTTGCTGACATGACCACGACCTTCGACCCGACGACGCTGCGCAGCCGTGCGTGGTTCGACAATCCGGCGAACATCGACATGACGGCGCTGTATCTGGAGCGCTATCTGAACTTCGGGCTGACGCTGGAGGAACTGCGTTCGGGCAAGCCCATCATCGGGATCGCGCAGACCGGCAGCGACCTGTCGCCCTGCAACCGCCACCATCTGGTGCTCGCGGAGCGCGTGCGCGAGGGCGTGCGCGAGGCAGGCGGGATCGTGCTGGAGTTTCCGGTGCATCCGATTCAGGAGACGGGCAAGCGCCCGACCGCGGGGCTCGACCGCAACCTCGCCTATCTGGGGCTCGTCGAGGTGCTGTACGGCTATCCGCTCGACGGCGTGGTGCTGACGATCGGATGCGACAAGACGACGCCGGCGATGCTGATGGGGGCGGCGACGGTCAACATCCCCGCGATCGCTCTATCGGTCGGGCCGATGCTCAACGGCTGGCACAAGGGAGAGCGGACGGGGTCGGGCACGATCGTGTGGAAGGCACGGCAGATGCTGGCCGCTGGCGAGATCGACGATGCCGAGTTTATCCGCCTCGTCGCCTCGTCCGCACCGTCGACCGGCTATTGCAACACCATGGGGACGGCGACGACGATGAATTCGCTGGCGGAGGCGCTGGGCATGTCGCTGCCGGGATCGGCGGCGATCCCCGCGCCCTATCGTGACCGCCAGGAAGTCGCCTATCGCACCGGCAAGCGGATCGTCGAGATGGTGGCGGCGGATCTGCGGCCCTCCGACATCCTGACCCGCGACGCCTTCCACAACGCGATCAAGGTCAATTCCGCGATCGGCGGGTCCACCAACGCGCCGATCCACCTCGCCGCACTCGCGCGCCATGTCGGGGTCGATCTGCCGATCGAGGACTGGGAGACCGAAGGGCACAAGGTGCCCCTGCTGGTGAACCTCCAGCCTGCGGGCGAGTATCTCGGCGAGGATTACTACCGCGCCGGCGGCGTCCCCGCGGTGGTCGCGCAGCTCATGACGCGGGGGCTCATCGCCGAGGACGCGCTGACGGTGAACGGCCGCACGATGGGCGACAATTGTCGCGACGCCCGGATCGAGGACGAGGCGGTCATCCGGCCGATCGACCGACCGATCATGGAGGATGCGGGCTTCATCGTGCTGACCGGCAACCTCTTCGATGCGGCGGTGATGAAGACCAGCGTGATCGGGCCGGAATTCCGCGACCGCTATTTGTCCGATCCCGCCGATCCCGACGCCTTCGAAGGGCCCGCCGTCGTCTTCGACGGGCCGGAGGATTATCACCACCGGATCGACGATCCCGCGCTCGGCATCACGCCGGAGACGTTGCTGTTCATGCGCGGGGCCGGCCCCGTCGGCTACCCCGGTGCGGCCGAGGTCGTGAACATGCGGCCCCCGGCCTATCTCATCACCGAGGGCGTCCATGCGCTGCCCTGTATCGGGGACGGCCGCCAGTCGGGGACGAGCGGCAGCCCGTCGATCCTCAACGCCAGCCCCGAGGCCGCGGCGATGGGCGGACTGGCGCTGATCGAGACGGGGGACCGCGTGCGGGTCGACCTTCGGCGCGGGCGCGTGGACGTGCTGATCGACGAGGCGGAACTGGCCCGGCGGCGCAGCGCGCTGATCGCGGCGGGCGGCTATCGCTACCCCGCCGCGCAGACGCCGTGGCAGGAGATCCAGCGCGCGACCGTCGGCCAGTTGAGCACGGGCGCGATCCTGGAGGGCGCGGAGAAATATCAGCGTATCGCCCAGACGATGGGTCTGCCGCGCGACAACCACTGACGCGCGGCGGGCGGGCCGCCGGGCTCAGCCGGCCGGGGACGCCGAGGCGTCGTGGGTCGGCGGTTTCTCGCGCGCCATCGCGCTTTCGGTATCGCGCTGCGCCTGCTGGATCAGCAGGCTGGTCGCTTCCCTCGCCCGGGCGCCATCGCGATCGGCGATCGCCTCGAACAGCGTGCGATGGGCGGGCATCGGATCGCGGGGATGCTTGTCGCCGCGATATTTGAAGAAGGTGGTCCAGCGTACCGCGGCCGCGATGCTGGCGGACAGGCTGACCAGCAGTTCGTTTCCCGTCGCCTCCAGGATCAGCGCGTGGAATTGCTGGTCCGCGGCGCGACCGATGTCCGTCGCCAGCCCGTGGCGCGCCATGGTTTCCATCGCATAGCCCATCTCGCCGAGCTGCTTGCCGGTCCGCAGCTCTGCTGCGAGTTCGGCCGCGGCCGGCTCGACGATCAGCCGCAGGTGGAAGAGGCTGCGGACGAAGCCGAGCGGCGGCGCACCTTCGAACATCCAGCCGAGGAGCTCGGGATCGAGGAGGTTCCACTCCGACCGCCCGCGCACCCGCGTGCCGGTCTTCGGCCGGCTCTCGACCAGTCCCTTGGCCGCGAGCATGCGCAACGATTCGCGGATCACGCTGCGCGACACGCCGAAACTCTCGGCGAGTTCGATCTCTCCCGGCAGGACGCTGCCGGGCGGGTTCTGTCCGGTGACGATCGCGGTGCCCAGCCGCTGGGCCAGCGACAGATGCGCCGGCCGCCCTCTCTTCGCAACGGCCATGCAACCCTCCTGCCGCCACGACTGGTTCGGGGCGGCGCGCATTCTGCATCAGGGGGTTGCAACAATCCAGCGATGTTTTATTGTCCGACAAGACGACCGCCAAGGTCGCACGGGAGGAGCAACGAAATGCAGCGCGCGACGATCTCGCTCGGCAGGCCGCCGACGCCCCGCGACGCGGCGTCTCCCCGCCGCGCGACCGGATCGTGACCGCCCGGCCCGCGCGCCGGCCGCGCCTTCTGCCGCTCCACCCCCGATCATCCCGACAATCACGAGGCGTCGCGTTGCCGCGCCGAGGAGACCGAATGATGCGACTTGCCCTGAGCGCCATCGCGCTGATCGTCGCCACCCCCGCGCTCGCCCGGCAGGCGCCGGACCCGGCCCCCCCCGCCAATACCGATGGCGCAGCGAGCGTCATCGTCCACGCGGATCGGCCCGCGCCCAGGTTCGATAAGCGCATCTTCGGGCAGTTCGCCGAGCATCTCGGCACGGGGATCTACGGCGGCATCTGGGTCGGCACCAACAGCCGCATCCCCAACATCCGCGGCTACCGCCGCGACGTGCTCGACGCGCTGAAGGCGATCCGCGTTCCCGTGATCCGCTGGCCGGGCGGCTGCTTCGCCGACGAATATCATTGGCGCGAGGGGATCGGCCCGCGCGGGCAGCGCAAGATCAAGATCAATACCCATTGGGGCGGCGTGACCGAGGACAATGCGGTCGGCACGCACGAATTCATGGACTATTCGGAACTGGTCGGTGCCGAGGCCTATGTCTCGGGCAACGTCGGCTCCGCGCCGCCGTTCGAAATGGCGGAGTGGGTCGAATACATGACCTCGCCCAGTGGCTCCAGCCTCGCCAGGGAGCGCGCCGCCAACGGGCGTCGCGAACCGTGGAAGCTCCCCATGTTCGGCATCGGGAACGAATTGTGGGGATGTGGCGGCAATATGCGTCCCGAATATGCCGCCGATCTGACCCGTCGCTACGCCACCTTCGTCAAGATGCCCGAGGGGCAGCGCGTGATGAAGATCGCCAGCGGCGCCAACGTCGACGACTATAACTGGACCAAGGTGATGATGCGCGACGCCGGCGCGCAGATCGACGGCATCGGCGTCCATTACTACACGATCCCCTATGAGTGGAACCGCAAGGGCCGCGCCACGGGCTTCGACGAGGACCAGTGGGCGCGCACGCTCGCCAAGACGGTCAGGATGGACGAATATATCACGCGCCACGCGCGCGAGATGGATGAGTATGATCGCGACAAGCGGGTCGCCCTTTTCGTCGACGAATGGGGCACCTGGTACGATCAGGAGCCGGGCAGCCACCCCGGTTTCCTCTATCAGCAGAATTCGTTGCGCGACGCCCTGGTGGCCAGCCTGAACTTCGACATCTTCGCGAGGCACACCGACCGCCTGCGGGGCGCCAACATCGCGCAGATGGTCAACGTGCTCCAGGCGCTGATGCTGACGGACGGCGCGCGCATGGTGAGGACGCCGACCTATTACGCCTTCGATCTCTACAAGGATTTTGCCGACGGCGTGGTGCTGCCGGTCGATGTCCGCTCGCGCTGGTACAACAAGAAAGAGTGGACGCTGAAAGCGGTGAGCGCGAGCGCGGTCCGCGGCACCGATGGCGTCGTGCACGTCGGGCTGACCAACGTCGACCCCAACCAGCCGCAGACGGTCACGGTCCGCCTCGACGGGGTGACGGGCGGCGCGGTCACGGGCCGTATCCTCACGGCCGCGGCGATGGACGCGCACAACACGTTCGACGCGCCCGATACGGTCGTGCCCCGCGCCTTCACCGAAGCGGCGCTGTCCAACGGCACGCTGACCGTCACGCTGCCGGCCAAATCGCTCATCATGCTGGACATCCGATAGCGGAGGTGCGCGCGACGCGCGGCAGGCGATCCCAGCCCGGGCGCGCCACCCTGTCGGCCGGTGCATGTGCGTCGACGATGCCGGCGACCTGCTGTTCGTCGTCCCGGTCGGCCGCGGGACCCGTTTGGGCGCAGTTTCGTCGCCCGCGTCGCAGGTCGCGTTACGGTGCCGCGTCCCGCCCCTAACAGACGCCGGTCAGCCAATCAGAGCTGTTCGACGTCAAAGGGAAGAATGACCATGCACCGTACGATCACCATGCTCGCCGCGACCGCGGCGGCGACCGCCTTGTTCGCCTTCGCGACCCCTTCCTCGGCGCAGGATCGCGCGACCTTCACCGGCCCGCGTGCCGAAGTGACGGTGGGCTATGACAGCACGCGCCTGTCCGACCAGCCCGCCGGCGCGCCGCGCTCGGTCAGCCAGGCGCGTCTGGGCGCGGCGGTCGGTTACGACGTGGCGCTGGGCAGCCACTGGACGCTGGGCGCGGAGGCCGGCATCGGCGGAACGCTGGGCGGCGGGCGCGACGTGTCGCAGGGCGCTACCCGCTTCAACGTCGATCAGGGGCGCGACCTCGATGCCTCGCTCCGGCTCGGGTACAAGGCGGGTAGCGCGACGCTGCTCTATGCCAAGGCCGGCTGGGCCAACTCGCGCTACTCCGCACGTGCGGTGACGGGCACCACCCGCATCGATCAGGCAAGCGACGAGAACGGCTTCCGCGTCGGCGCGGGCGTCGAGCAGATGCTGGGCGAGCGCATCTATGCGAAGGCCGAGTATCGCTACACCACCTATGGCGAGGGCGTGCACCGGCATCAGGCCCTGGCCGGCCTGGGAATGCGCTTCTGAGCGGCGCGGCGCGACCGGCGGGTGTCACGAGGCCCGCCGGTTGTCCGCCGGGAAAAGGGGCGATCATGCTGAAATATGTCACCGCCATCGCGTGGGCCTCGCTCCCGCTGGCCATCATGCTCTGGGGCTATCGCCTGACGATCGCCTGACCGGACGCGTCTATCATCGAAAAGGCGGCCGGCCCCTTGTCGGGGCGGCCGCCTTTCGGCGTGCGCGAGGGAGGCGCCGCCGGGGCGGCTCAGCGCTCATCCCCTATCGCGGCGACCCTGGACAGCGCCGTGCCCGGATGCGGGAAGAGCAGGCAGACGGTCAGCGTGAAGCTGGAGAGGAAGAGCGAGAAGAAGCGGGGCTTGCGCATGATGATCTTTCGGTGACGAAGCGATCGTCCCGGTGACGACCTGTTGGTGGCGGCATGCACGCCGTTCGTGCGCCGATCAGGTGCGTTGCGACCGTCGCGACGAAGGAGCGACGAGCGTGCCGACGATCAATCGCGCAACAGCGCCAGCAGCGCGGCGGCGACCGGGGCGATGCCGGCGGCGGACCACGAGGCGCTGACCGCGAACGCGGCGTCGGGCGACGCGATCGGGCGCGCGACCAGCCGCCCGACCGCGCGATCGACCTGGCTTTCACAGGTCAACATCACGCCATGTCCATCGGCGACCCGGTCGAACAGGGTCTGCGCATGCGCGGGCGATACCATGCGAACCGGGGGCGGCGCGGCGACGAACAGCCGCTCCGCCAGGAAGCGGTGCAGCGCGGCACGCGACCGCTCCGAACAGGTGAGCAGGATCTCGTCCGCCAGCATCGACGGCGTCACCTCCGCGACGGCGGCGAGCCGGTGGCCGGGAGGCAGGAGGACCAAGGCATGGTCGTGCCACACGATGCAGCTGGGTACGCCGGGGGCGGCGACGCCGGGATGGATCGCCAGCGTCACCCGCCCGGCCGCGGCGGCGGGGAGCAGTTCGGCGAGCGCCATCTCCTCCACGCCCACGACCACGGCAGGCCAGTCGCGCGCCAGCGCCATCAGCGCATCGGCCATGCGATCGCGAAAGAGCGAGGCGAAGAAGCCGATGCGGATCGATGCGTTACGGTCCTGCGTGTCGATATTCATCGGCCGGGCATGGGGCATGCACCGCGTGACGCGCGTGGCGCTGCGACGGGCGCGACGAGATTGCGACGAAGCCGACACCGGGGGCGACCGAGCCGCGACGGGGCTATGCGCGATCCGCCCAGGTGGTGCTATCACGCGACGGGGCATACAGGAAAAACGGACGTACCGGGCGATGGGGAGCATGGCCGTACAGCGATTCGACTCCGCCGAGGCGGTGCGGTTCTGGCTGTCCGAACGATTCGCGGTGGAGACCGACGGGCAGGCGATCCTGGCGGTCGTCGCCGAGACGCTGGGCCGGTTCCTGGGCATCAGCCGCGTCGCCTACGGCGAGATCGACCCGCACGAGGATATCATCCATATCCTGCCCGACTGGACCGATGGCGTCGCCTCGGTCGCCGGGCGGCGGCCGCTGTATCGTGATGCGGAACTGGTGCGCGAATATGCCCGCGGACGCACGTTGATCGTCCCGGACGTCGGCGATATGACGCTGGCGGCGGAGGAGCGCGCGTGGCTCGCGCAGTCGCAGACCCGCGCGTTCGTCGCGGTGCCGCTGATCCACGACGGCCGCTTCGTCGCGCTGTTTGCGGTCAATCATCATCTGCCGCGTGCCTGGAGCGCGGACGAGGTCGCGCTGGTGACGCAGACCGGCGCGCGGTTGTGGGCGGCGTTGCAGCACGCGCGCACCATCGCCCAGCTGCGCGAGAGCGAGGAGCAGTTCCGGTTGCTGGCGGAGAACATGCCCGGCATCTGCTGGCTGTCCGATGCCGACGGGCTGCCGCGCTGGACCAATCGCGCGGGCAAGACAACCTATGGCGACGTCGTCGCCGATCCGCTCGAGCGTGTGCATCCCGACGATCGCGCCGCGGTCCTGCAGCATCAGGCGCGATCGCTTCGGCACGGCGTGCCGTTCGAGATGACGGTGCGGATGCGCATCGCGGACGGCAGCTATCCGCCGATGCTGACGCGCACCATGCCGATTCGCGATGCCGCGGGCGCGGTGACGCGCTGGTGCGGGTTGCAGTTCGACCTGTCGGAGCAGCAGGCGCGCAGCCGTCACGACGCCTTTTCGCGTGCGCTGGCCGATGCGATACGCGATGCGGCCGAGCCCGCGGCGATCCTCGATCTGGTCGCCGACATGCTGAAGGCGCACCTCGACGTCGCGCGCGTGATCTACAGCGAGGCGGAGCAGGGCGAGAACGGCCCCGTCTTCAACGTACGGCGCGACGCGGCCGATGCGCTTCCGGACGTGTCGGGCCTGCATCATTTCCCGCCCTGCTTCGACGATCTGTTCGCCGCCTATGCGCGCGGCGAGACGGTGGTCAGCGACGATTTCGCGCGCCTGGGCGGCGCGATCAACGCGGGATTGCGCGATTTTCTCGCCGCGATCGGAGTGCGATCGGGGTTCGCGGTGCCGCTGGTGAAGGCGGGGCGGCTGGACGGCGTGCTGATCGTGCAGCACGACACGCCACGACGCTGGCAGCGCGACGAGATCGCGCTGGTGGAGGAAGTGGCGGAGCGCACCTGGTCGACGCTGAACCGCGCGCGGGCGGAGGCGTCGCTGAAGGCGCGCGAGCGCGACCAGGCGTTCCTGCTCGAATGGAGCGACGCGGTCCGCGGGATCGCGGGGCAAGACGCGATCATGAACGAGACGCTGGCGCAGCTGGGCCGGCATCTCGACGTCGGGCGCGTGACCTTTTCCGAAGCCGCCGACCGCGTTTTCACCACGCGGTGGAACTGGTGCGCCAGTCCGCGCCACGCGAGCCTCCTCGGGCTGCGCGTTTCGCTGGACGCGGTGGGCAGCGCGATCGAGCGCGAATGGCTGGCGGGCGAGATCGTGCGCTACGACGACGTCGCGCGGGACGCGCGTGTCGGCGCGGAAGATCGTGCGACCTACGCCGCGCGCGGGATCGGCGCCTTCGTCAGCCTGCCGCTGATCCGGGACGACCGTGTCGTCGCCATCCTGTCGGTGCAGAGCGAGGGGCCGCGCGTCTGGGCCGATCGCGAGGTCGCGCTGATGCGCGATGCGGCCGAGCGGACGTGGAACGCGCTGGAGCGCGCACGTGCGCAGGAGGCGTTGCAGCAGCGCGAGCGCGATCAGGCGTTCCTGCTCGACTGGAGCGACGCGATCCGCCGCACCGCGTCCGCCGATCAGGTACTGTCGCTGACGCTGGAGCGGTTGACGCGCTATCTGGGCGGCACGCGGACGACCTATTCGGTCGGCACCGGCGAGCCGGGGGAGTTCGTCGTCATCGGCAATTGGTGCGATGGCGTGCGCAGCGTCGTGGGCGCGCGCTTCTCGCTTGCCGACGTGTCGCCGTCGATCGTCGACCAGTGGCTGGCGGGGCATATCGTTCGCTACGACGACGTGGTCGGCGATCCGCGCGTGCTACCCGGGCGCGAGGCGTATTACGCCGGGATCGAGGTGCGCGCGTTCGTCACCGTACCGCTGATCGTCGACGGCGAGATGCGCGGATCGATCTCGGTGCAGAGCGCGCAGCCGCGGGTGTGGGAAGAGAGCGAGATCCGGCTGATCCGCGACATCTCGGAGCGGTTGTGGATCGCGCTCGATCGCGCCGCGGCGCAGGCGGACCTGCGCCAGCGCGAACGCGACCAGGCGTTCCTGATCGAATGGAGCGATGCGGTGCGCGACGAAGTGGGCGCGCATGCGATCCTGGCGACCACGCTGGAGCGCGTCGGCCGCTACCTGGGCGTCGACCGTGGTGCCTGTGCGGAGGCGGACGCCACCGGCGAGGGGCTGGTCACGATCAGCGAATTCCTCTCGGTCCCCGGCGAGCGGTACGTCGGGCGGCGCTTTGCGATCGCTGGCATGGGTGAGCGGCTGATCGCGGATCATCTCACCGGCCGTCCGGTGGTGATGGCCGATACGTCGACCGATCCGCGGCTCGATCCGCGCCATCGCGCGTTGTTCGCCGCGCTGAACATCCGCGCGTCCGCCAGCATCCCGCTGGTGCGCGCAGGGCGGTTGGAGGCGGTCTTCTCGCTCCAGCAGGCGCAACCGCGCCACTGGCTGCCGAGCGAAATCCGGCTGCTGCGCGACGTGGCGGATCGTACCTGGGCCGTGCTGGAGCGCGCGCGGTCGGAGGAGCGGCTGAACCAAAGCGAGGCGCAGCTGTCCGCCTTCCTCCAGAATGCCCCCGTGGCGATGCATCTGAAGGATGCCGCGGGCCGTTACGTTCGGATCAATCCGCAGTTCGCGACCGCCGTGGGACGCGAATATGAAGAAGTGCAGGGGCTTCGAGCCGAGGATCTGTTCCCGCCCGCGGTCGCGGCGACCGTCGATGCGCTGGCGACGCGCGCCTTTGCCGGGCATGTCGCCGCCGACGAGTTCGATACCGGGCGGCAGGGCGCGTACCAGTCGGTCCTGTCGATCAGCTTCCCGATCGGCGGCACGACCGGCCCTGCGCATATCGGCGGTTTCACGATCGATCTGACCGAGCGAAAGCGTGCCGAGGAGGCGCTGGCGCGCAGCCGTGAGGCATTGTTTCAGGCCGAGAAGCTGTCCGCGCTGGGCTCGCTGCTCGCCGGCGTCAGCCACGAACTCAACAATCCGCTGTCGATCGTCGTCGCGCAGGCGGTGATGATGGAGCGGCAGGGCAAGGGTACCGAGCTTGCCGAGCGCGCCTTCAAGATCCGCCGCGCGGCGGACCGCTGCGCGCGGATCGTGCAGACCTTCCTGGCGATGGCGCGGCAGAAGGCGCCCGAGCGTCGCCCGGTCGATCTCGGCGAGGTGGCGGTCGCCGCGCTCGACCTCACCGAATACGGCATGCGCAGCGAGGGGATCGTGGTCCGGCGCGATTTCGCCGAGCGATTGCCGCAGATCGCCGCCGACGCCGACCAGCTGCACCAGATCATCATCAACCTCCTCATCAACGCGCAGCATGCGCTCGCCGGCCAGGACGGCGAGCGTTGCGTCACGATCCGCACCGCGCGCGGGCCGGAGCCGATGACGGTCGTGCTCGACGTCGCGGACAACGGCCCCGGCATCCCCGCCGAGGTACGGCGGCGCATCTTCGAGCCGTTCTTCACCACCAAGACGCAGGGCGAGGGCACCGGCGTCGGCCTGTCCTTCTCGCAAGGGCTGGCGGAGGCGCACGGCGGCCGGCTGACGCTGCTGCCCGGCGACGCCGGCGCGACGTTTCGCCTGACGCTGCCGGTCGAGCCTCAGCAGACGCTGTCGCTGGTCGAGCCCGAGCCCGTCGCGGCGGCGGTGGCCCTATCGCGGCGCGCGCTGGTGGTGGACGACGAGGCGGAGATCGCCGAGTCGCTCGCCGACTTCCTGTCGCTGGAGGGCTATGTCTGCGAGATCGCGATCGGCGGCGTCGCCGCACGCGCGCGGCTGGCACACGGCGACTACGACCTGATCGTCAGCGACCTGCGTATGTCCGACCTGGACGGGCCGGCGCTGTACGACTTCGTCCGCACCGCCCGCCCGGAGCTGGCCGCGCGCATGGCATTCGCCACCGGCGACACGCTGGGTGCCGCGGCAGCGCGCTTCATCGCCGAGGCACGCCGCCCGGTGCTGGAGAAACCCTTCGTACCCGAGGCGGTGCGCCGCTTCCTCGACCAGATGGACCAGGCATGACCCCCACCAACCCCCACATCATCCTGGTCGACGACGAGGAGGACCTGCGCGAGCCGACCGCGGCCTATCTGTCCGATCAGGGGCTCGACGTGTCGGAGGCCGATGGCGGGCGCGCGCTCGACGCGCTGCTCGCAGCGCGTGACGCCGACCTGGTCGTGCTAGACGTGACCATGCCCGAGGAAGACGGCTTCTCGATCGCGCGGCGGCTGCGCGCGACCGGGCGCCCGACCGGGATCATCATGCTGACCGCGCGGCGCGATGTGATCGACCGCGTGGTGGGGCTGGAACTGGGCGCCGACGACTATCTGATGAAGCCGTTCGAGCCGCGCGAGCTGCTCGCGCGAATCCGTTCGGTGCTGCGCCGCGTCGCGTCCTCCGCCGCGCCCCCGGCGACCTCGATGCCGGTCGCCGCCCCCGCCCCGATCGTTCCCGACGATGGGTATCAGCAGGAATTCTGGATCCCCACCGCGCACGGCCAGACGCGCGTCGCGGTCGAGACGATCGAGTGGATCGAGGCGGCGAAGGACTATGCGCTGCTCCACACCGGCGAGCGCAGCCACATGATCCGCGTGACGATGGGCGCGCTCGCCGACGCGCTCGACCCCGCACAGCTGATGCGCGTCCACCGCTCCTCCTTCGTGCGACCCGATGCGGTGCGGGCGATCAACCAGATCGGTCGCCACACCACGCTGATCCTGACGTCGGGCGCGGTCGTTCGCGTCGGTCCGCAATATGTCGGCGAGGTCGCGCACCGGCTGAAGCGGTAGCGCGGTTTCGTCGCGGTTTCGTCGCATCCGTCGCCCGCGCGTCGCCGCGGTCGCAACGTCCCCCCATCGCCCCACGCCGCACGATAGGCCGGTGTCGTTCAAGGGGGGAGCGGCGCTCCGGCAGCTTCCCGGACACTCGCACACGGGAAGAGACAGATGCGCAGCAAGAAGCCCCTTATCGCCGGCACGGCCGTGACCAACGGCAGCAACGTCCTGTATACCGACGGCTATGGCGTGACGAAGACCGTCGAGCAGTTCGCCACCTACGATACGATCGCCATCAACGCCGCCAATCCGGCGGGCACGGTCACCCTGACGATGGCGAACACCGGCAAGATTGACCTGACCAATGCGCTCGACGGGAAGCGCGCCGCCCTCGTCACGGCGTCGGCCGAGGGCAACGAGATCATCACGGGCGACAAGGACGATACGCTGTACGGCGCCGCCGGCACCGACACGCTACGCGGCGGTGCGGGCAGGGACACGATCTTCGGGCATGGCGGCAACGACGTGCTCGACGGTGGCGACGGGGACGACCTGCTGAACGGCAATGCCGGCGACGACACCATCGTGGGCGGTGCGGGCGACGATACGATCTACGACGACAGCGGGCGGCTGGACATCGATGCGGGCGCGGGTAACGACATCATCGGTATCGGTGACGGCCGTGTCGGCGTGATCGACGGCGGCGCGGATCGCGACACGTTGTACGCGCCCGGCAATCTCACCGGACTGGATATCCGCAACGTCGAGGTGCTGGCCACCAGCGGGTTCGGCATCACCGCGACGGTCGCGCAGCTCGATGCGTTCGACGTGATCCTCACCAACGAGGCGAACCCGCAAAGTTCCGTCACCATCGTGGTGGCCGACGGCGGCCGGATCGACCTGTCCGACGAACTCGACGGGAAGCGCGCCGCCCTCGTCACGGCGTCGGCCGACGGCAACGAGATCATCACGGGCGACAAGGACGATACGCTGTACGGCGCCGCCGGCAACGACACGCTGCGCGGCGGTGCGGGCAGGGACACGATCTTCGGGCATGGCGGCAACGACGTGCTCGACGGTGGCGACGGGGACGACCTGCTGAACGGCAATGCCGGCGACGACACCATCGTGGGCGGTGCGGGCGACGATACGATCTACGACGACAGCGGGCGGCTGGACATCGATGCGGGCGCGGGTAACGACATCATCGGTATCGGTGACGGCCGTGTCGGCGTGATCGACGGCGGCGCGGATCGCGACACGTTGTACGCGCCCGGCAATCTCACCGGACTGGATATCCGCAACGTCGAGGTGCTGGCCACCAGCGGGTTCGGCATCACCGCGACGGTCGCGCAGCTCGATGCGTTCGACGTGATCGTCACCAACGAGGCGAACCCGCAAAGTTCCGTCACCATCGTGGTGGCCGACGGCGGCCGGATCGACCTGTCCGACGAACTCGACGGGAAGCGCGCCGCCCTCGTCACGGCGTCGGCCGAGGGCAACGAGATCATCACGGGCGACAAGGACGATACGCTGTACGGCGCCGCCGGCACCGACACGCTACGCGGCGGTGCGGGCAGGGACACGATCTTCGGGCATGGCGGCAACGACGTGCTCGACGGTGGCGACGGGGACGACCTGCTGAACGGCAATGCCGGCGACGACACCATCGTGGGCGGTGCGGGCGACGATACGATCTACGACGACAGCGGGCGGCTGGACATCGATGCGGGCGCGGGTAACGACATCATCGGTATCGGTGACGGCCGTGTCGGCGTGATCGACGGCGGCGCGGATCGCGACACGTTGTACGCGCCCGGCAATCTCACCGGACTGGATATCCGCAACGTCGAGGTGCTGGCCACCAGCGGGTTCGGCATCACCGCGACGGTCGCGCAGCTCGATGCGTTCGACGTGATCCTCACCAACGAGGCGAACCCGCAGAGCGACGTGACGCTGACGCTGGCCGACGGTGGCAAGCTGGACCTGAGCGACGAGCTGGCGGGGCAGCGTGCGGTCACCGTGCAGGCCTCGGCGCTGGGCAACGACATCACCGCCGGCGACAAGAACGACAGCCTCTACGGCGGCATCGGCAACGACGTGCTGCGCGGCGGGGCGGGGCGCGACCTGATCCGCGGCGGGGGCGGCAACGACACGCTGGACGGCGGCGATGGCAACGATTCGCTGAACGGCAGCGCGGGTGACGACATCGTCCTGGGCGGTGCGGGCGATGACACGATCACCGACGACAGCGGGCGGCTGGACATCGACGGCGGCGCGGGTGCCGACACGATCGCGGTCGGCGACCATCGTGTCGGCAGGGTCGATGGCGGCGCGGACAGCGACATCCTGTATGCCTATGGCGACATCACCGGCATGACGATCAGCAATGTCGAGACGCTGGGCACCAGCGGTTACGGCATCACCGGCACGGTCGCTCAGTTCGAGGCGTTCGACACGATCGCGGTCAGCGACACCAACCGGACGAGCGATGTGGTGCTGACGCTGGCGGACGGCGGCACGCTGGACCTGTCGGACGAGCTGGAGGGCAAGCGCGGCGCGGTCGTGACCACCTCCGCGCTCGGTAACGAGGTGATCGGCGGCGACAAGAACGATGTGTTCTACGGTCGCGACGCCAACGACATCCTGCGCGGCGGGCTGGGCAACGACACGCTGCACGGCAACAAGGGCGACGATACGCTGGACGGCGGCGCGGGCGACGACACGCTGCTGGGCGGCGAGGGCAACGACGTCTTCATCACCGGGCTCGGCAACGACACAATCTATGGCGGCACGGGCACCAACCGCGCGTCGTTCGGCGGGGCGTTCGCGACCTACACGCTGGGCTACTCGCAGGGCCAGGACACGGTATCGTCGGGCACGGGCATGACCCGGATGGCGGATATCCACTATCTCGACTTCGCCGACGGCACCTACGACGTGCGCACCGCGACGTTCACCCCGAAGGTGACGGGCGTGACGATCAACGGCACCGCGGGCAACGACGTCATCACCCCGGCCAAGGCGCTGCCGGGCCAGCCGCTGCCGACGGGCAATGCGGACACGCTCTACGGTTTCGCGGGCCACGACCGGCTCGACGGCGGCGCGGGCGCGGATGCGATGTACGGCGGGACGGGCAACGACACCTATCATGTCGATGACGCCGGGGACCGCGCGATCGAGCTGGACGGCGAGGGGACCGACACGATCTTCGCCTCGGTCGATTACCAGCTGGCCGCGAACGTGGAGCATCTGGTCCTGACCGGCGCGGCCACGAGCGGGGTCGGTAACGCCGGCGCCAACTCGCTGAAGGGCAATGCGCTGGCCAACACGCTGAGCGGGATGGCGGGCAATGACGTGCTGTACGGCTATGACGGCCGGGACCTGCTGCTGGGCGGCGAGGGCAACGATATCCTGGACGGCGGCACCGGCGTCGACCGGATGGAGGGCGGCATCGGCAACGACATCTATTATGTCGACGATGCGGCGGACGAGGTGGTCGAGCGCGCCGGCGAGGGCACCGATACGGTCCTCAGCAGCGTCAGCTACACGCTGTCGGGCGAGGTGGAGAACCTCACTTTGATCGGGGCGGCGATCGCGGCCACGGGCAACGCATCGGCCAACCGCCTGCTGGGCAATGCCTTGGCCAACCGGCTGGAGGGCGGCCAGGGCCATGACACGCTCGACGGCGGGGCGGGTGCCGATGTGATGGACGGCGGGACCGGCAACGACACCTTCTTCGTCAACGAGGCGGGCGACCGGGTGATCGAGCGTGAGGGTGAGGGCAACGACACGGTCGTGAGTGCCATCGACTATGCGCTCGGCGACCATATCGAGAATCTGACGCTGGCGGGTTCGGCCGTGGTCGGCGCGGGCAATGCGCTGTCCAACCGTCTGACCGGCAACGCGCTGTCCAACCGCCTGATCGGTGGCGAGGGCGACGATACGCTGGACGGCGGCGCGGGGGCGGACCGGCTGGAGGGCGGCGTCGGCAACGACACCTATGTCGTCGACGAGGCCGGGGACGAGGTCGTCGAGCTGGCCGATGCCGGCAACGACACCGTCCGTTCGTACCTGTCGGACTATGCGCTGGCCGACAATCTGGAGAATCTGACGCTGCTGGGCGGGGCGGTGATCGGCCATGGCAACGCGGCCGCGAACAAGCTGATCGGCAACGGCGAGGACAATATTCTCAGCGGTTACGACGGCGACGACAGCCTGTTCGGCAACGCGGGCAGCGACGAGCTGATCGGCGGCGAGGGCAACGACCTGCTCGACGGCGGCCTGGGCGCCGACGTGATGGATGGGGGCAAGGGGCACGACACCTATATCGTCGACCAGAGCGGGGACGTGGTCTTCGAACTCGAGGACGGCGGCATCGACACGGTCAAGTCGTACCTGGGCTATACGCTCGGCAGCAACCTGGAGAACCTGGTGCTGATGGGCGGTGCACTGCGCGGCGACGGCAACGAGGGCGACAACAAGCTGATCGGCAACGAGCACCGGAACGTCCTGATCGGGAACGGCGGCAACGACAGCCTGCTCGGCAATGCCGGCGACGACCTGATGTTCGGCGGCGAGGGCAATGACATCCTCAACGGCGGCACCGGGGCGGACACGATGTATGGCGGGACCGGCAACGACACCTATTACGTTGACGACGCCGGGGACCAGCTGCGCGAGGAGGCGGGCGAGGGTATCGACACCATCATCACCACCGTCACCCGCAGCATCGCGGACAATATCGAGAACCTGACGATGGCGGGCACCGCGGATATCCGCGCATCGGGCAACGACGTCGCCAATGTGATGCGCGGCAATGCGGGCGCCAACACGCTGCAGGGCTATGGCGGCAACGACTTGCTCTACGGCGGCGACGGCAAGGACCTGCTGATCGGCGGTGACGGCGACGACCTGCTCTCCGGCGACGCGGGCGACGACTATCTGCTGGGTGGCGAGGGCGTGGACACGCTGATCGGCGGTGCCGGCGCGGACACGATGGAAGGCGGTGCGGGGAACGACAGCTTCCTCTTCACCTCCGCCAGCGACGCGAACGGCGATCAGGTGCTCGACTTCGCCACCGGCGATCGCCTGAACCTTAGCCGGATCGACGCGGTGGCGGGCAACGCGGCGAACGAGGCGTTCACCTTCCTGGGCACCGCGGGATTCTCGGGCAAGGCGGGGCAACTGCGCTACGAGGTGGCGGGCGACAGGACCACGATCATGGGCGACGTCAACGGTGACGCGGTGGCGGACTTCGCGATCACCCTGACCGGGACGCACACCCTGCTCGGCGGCGACTTCTTCCTCTGATGGCCGCAGGCCGGCGCGGCGCGCCCCGCGCCGGCCCCGCTTTTACCGTAAAGGATCGGGACCATGTTTCACCACCGCGCCGTCGTCGCGTCGAGCTTGTCGCTCCTCGCGCTGGCCGCACCTGTCGCCGCCGCACCGTCGCCGGCGCCTTACCATATCGCGACCACCGTGGTGGTGGTCGCCTCCAGGATCGCGGACGGCTCGCGGATCAAGGATCGCCTGACCGTCGCCTCGCAGCGCGAGGCGGGATATTACGACCCACGGCTGACCGCAGCGACGCTGCGGATCGTGGTCGACAAGGTGAAGACCAAATCGGCCGGAAAGGCGATCGCCGCCGGGTTGCCGTTGGTCGGGCTGTTTGCCGGCGCGAACGAGAACAAGCTCGCCGGTCGGATCGAGATCGTCGAGTCCGCGTCGGGCAGGATCCTGGCCAAGCACAAGATCACGTCCGACGACGCGACGCAGTTTTCTGCCGCGGACGGCATGCTGAGCCTGGCGGACATCGGCACGTCGTTCCTGCCCTTCGGCGGACTCATTTCGCTCGCGGCCGATGTGGGGCGATCGGGGGCGAAACGTGACGACACGGAGGACAAGCTGGTCAACGGTTTCGTGATGCTGAGCTACAAGAAGCTGTACGGTGCCAACCTCTACAAGAGCTTTGCCGTCCGGCGGAAGGCGGACCTGACGGTACCCCCGCCGCTCGATTCCGCGCCCACCCCGACCGCGGCGGCTGGCATGGGGGGCCGGTGATGCTGGGAGTCGCCGATATGGCCGCTGTCTCGCTCGCCCGGGCCGAGCGTCAGCGCCGTCGGTCGCCGCCGCTGCGACGGTATCGAACCGTCGCCTGCCTGATCGCCGTCACGTGCGCGTGCGGGCTGGTCGGCCAGACAGCCGGTGCCCGTGCGCAGTCCGCCCCCACGTGCACCGCGGTTTCCGCCGAGATAGACGCGCTCAACGCGCGCCTCGTCGCGCGCAGCGCCGCGATGAACGCGGCGATGGCCGGCATGATGGCGCAACAGCAGGCGCAGCGCGACGCGATGGAGGCGCAGCGTCGTGCCGGTGTCGCGGCAGGGGTGGCAGGAGCTCTCCTGGGCATGATCGTCCCGGGTGCGGAACTGGTCGGTCCGGCGGTCGGGCGCGCCACGCGGGGTACGCCGCCTGTCGCATCGACGGCGCCATCGGCGGACGTGATGGCCGCGCTCGCCGACACCGGCGCGCAGGGGGAGGATGCGGTGCGCGCAGGTGCGCTGATGACGCAGTATCAGCAACTCGGCTGCCAGGCCGCGCCACCGCGCTGACGCCATCCGTCTGCCGGTACTGCCGCCACTGTCGAAATCGAGTGTACGCTGTCGGCGATGACCGCGGCGGTCGTCGGCATGCTCGGTTTCCCGATGCCTGACGTCAAAGCTGAGCTTCGCCGTTTGGAAGCGCAACTGCGTCGCCTTTCCCAATGTCTATCGGAAGGATGGGGATTGGAGGTGACGAACGATGACCAGCCAACCCGTGAATTTCGCCGACCCGGCCAGCCCGCTCGACATTCTGCCCGTGACGGGCCGTATCGGGGGTGAGGTACGCAATGTAACGCTGTCCGACGATCTCGACGACGTAACGCTCGATGCGATCCGCACCGCGCTCGCGCGCCACAAGGTGCTGTTCTTCCGCGACCAGCATCAGCTCGACGATGCCGGGCAGGAGGCGTTCGCCGCGCGTTTGGGCGATCCTGTCTCACATCCGACCGTGCCGGTGCGTCAGGGAACGCAGCATATCTTCGATCTCGATTCGACCGATGGCCGTGCCGCCAGTTCGTGGCATACCGACGTGACGTTCGTGGCAGCCTATCCCGCCGCTTCTTTCCTGCGCGGCGTGACCATTCCCGAGGCCGGCGGCGACACCCAATGGGCGAACACGGCCGCCGCCTATGACGACCTGCCCGAGCCGCTGAAGCGGCTGGCGGACAATCTGTGGGCGATCCATTCCAACGCCTACGACTATGCCGCGGTGAAGCCGGAGTCCTCGGCGGATCGGATCCGCTACCATCGCGAGGTCTTCGCGCGCACCGTGTACGAAACCGAGCATCCCGTGGTCCGCATCCATCCCGTCACCGGCGAGCGCACGTTGGTGCTCGGGCATTTCGTGCAGCGTTTCGTCGGACTCAGCCAGCCCGACAGCCTGGCGCTGTTCCAGATTCTGCAGAACCATATCCTGCAACCGGAAAATGTCGTGCGCTGGCGGTGGCGGCAGGGCGACGTCGTGATCTGGGACAATCGCGCGACCCAGCATCGCGCCACCGCCGATTTCGGGACGCAGCGCCGCACGGTGCGGCGGGTGACGATTGCAGGGGACGTGCCGGTGTCGATCGACGGGCGCCATAGCCGGTCGATCCGGCCGGAGCCGGAGGCGCTGCTCGAGGCGGCGGAGTGACCGCCGCGCTACGTAGCTGATGGATTTCCCTCCGGTCCCTGCCATCGGTCGGGGACCGGGGGTATCCGGTCTCGACGACGGGAGCGCGGGCGGCGACGTTCGCGTCTCCGCGTCAGGTGGTGCTGGTGGCTTTTCCGGCGCGCACTACGTCGATGCGTCGATCATCGCCGCCAGCCCGACGCCCGTAGCCGAGCGGTCGCGGTCGCGGGGAAAACTCCCTTAGCCCGCGAGCAACTGCCCCAATATCTCCGCCTCGACCCGCGCCAGCGCCGCGTCCGCATGGCGGCGCGGGCGTTCGGCGGTCACGGCGATGTCGCGGGTGATGCGGCCGTGTTCCATCATCACGACGCGGTCGCCCAGCGCCACCGCCTCGGCGACGTCGTGCGTCACGAGCAGCGCGGTGAACCCCTGCCGCAGCCAGACCCGCTCCAGCAGCCGCTGCATCTCGATCCGGGTCAAGGCATCCAGCGCGCCGAGCGGTTCGTCGAGGAGGAGCAGGCGCGGGCGGCTGACGAGCGCGCGGGCGAGCGCGACGCGCTGGCGCTGGCCGCCGGACAGCCGCGCGGGCCACTCGCCGGCCTTGTCCGACAGTCCGACCAGCTCCAGTGCCTCATCGGCCTGGGCACGGCGGTCGGCGGCGTCGCCGTCCGCGCCCACCTCGACGTTGGCGCGCACGTCGCTCCACGGCAGCAGGCGCGGTTCCTGGAAGACGACGCGGGTGCGCGCGCGATCGGTCTCGATCCCGCCGGTGTCGGGCGTCTCCAGCGCGGTGATCGCGCGCAGCAGCGTGCTCTTGCCGCAGCCCGAGCGGCCGACGATCGAGACGAACTGGCCGCTGTCGATGGTCAGGTCGAGCGCATCGAGGACGCGGTTGGCGCCGTAGGACAGCGACAGTCCGCTGATCGATACCGACGCCCCGCCTTGGGCGGTGGCGCGGGCGAGCGTGTGGACGGTGGCCATGTCAGCGGACTCCATAGGTGGGGTTCCAGCGCAGGAAGCGCCGCTCGGCGAGGCGGGTGAGCGTGTCGGCGAGCTTGCCGAGCGCGGCATAGACGAGGATGGCGAGGACGATGACGTCGGTCTGGCTGAACTCGCGCGCCTGATTGGCCATGTAGCCGATGCCCGAATTGGCCGCGATCGTCTCCGCCACGATCAGCGTCAGCCACATGACGCCGAGCGCGAAGCGGAGCCCGACGAGGATCGAGGGCAGCGCGCCGGGCAGGATCACGCGGCGGAACAGCGTCCATCGCCTCATGCCGTAGACGCGCCCCATCTCGATCAGCGCGTGATCGACCGATGTCACGCCGTGATAGGTATTCAGATACAGCGGGAAGAATACGCCCCAGCCGACCAGCAGCACCTTCGCGCCCTCGTCGATGCCGAACCACAGGATGACGAGCGGGATCAGCGCCAGGTGCGGGATGGTGCGCACCGCCTGCAACGTGGGGTCGACCAGCCGCCTGAACCCCGGCGACAGCGCCGTGGCGAAGCCGAGCGCGAGCGCGATCGATCCGCCCGCGAGCAGGCCGGTGATCGCGCGCGTCGCGCTGACGCCCAGGTTGGCGAGCAGGGTACCGTCGCGCAGCAGTTCCCACCCGACGTCGATGACCGCGGTGGGGGCGGGCAGGATCGTCGACGGAAGCGCGCCGGTGATCGAGGCCAGCTGCCACGCGGCGAGCAGCAGCACGGGCAGGACGAACGGCGTCCAGCGCGACCGCGCGAGCAGCGACGCGTCCGCGCGCGCGGCGGCGGCGCGGGCGGATACGGCGCGGGGGTCGGCGGCGCGGGCGGCAGGGGGACGGACGTCGGGGGCGAGACTGGCCATGATCGTCTCCTCAGCTCTTCGGTTTCCAGCCGGTCCACGCCGCCGCGGCGGCGTCCAGCTTGCGGTCGAGCACGCCGGCCTGCGTCAGATAGTCGGACACGCGCTGCTGGTTGGCGATGTCGGCGGGGCTGACCGGATCGATCGCGAAGGCATTGCCGCCATAGCGCGCCAGCATCGCGTGCTGGACCGCCGGCGGCAGGCGAGTCGCGGCGGACGCCAGCTTCTCTACCTCGGGCAGATGCGCGCGCGCCCAGGCCGCTTCGTCGCGCAGCGCGTCGAGCGTGGCGACGACGACCTGCGGGCGTTCCCTGACCAGCGCACCGCGCGCGATGGTGAAATTGGTGGCCGCGAGCCCGGCGCGGTCGATCGGCACTTCACGCGCGCCGAACCGCTCCTGCGCCAGCGCGCGATACGGGTCCCATGTCAGCCATGCGTCGATCGAGCCGTTGGCGAAGGCGGTCATCGCGTCGCCGGGGGCGAGATAGACCGGAGTGAGGTCCCTCAGCGTCAGCCCGGCTTTCTTCAGCGCGACGACCGCGCTCAGCTCGCTGGCGGAGCCCTTGGTGAAGGCGAGGCGCTTGCCCTTGAGATCGGCGGCGGCGCGGATCGGCGAACCCTTGGGCACGATCAGCCCGCCGGTGATGCTGCTGGGGAAGCTGTGCGTCGCGACATAGACGATGTCGCTGCCCGACGCCTGCGCATAGGCGACCGGCGTGTCGCCGACCGCGCCGAGATCGACCGAGCCGGCGCGCATCGCCTCGATCAGCGGCGGACCGGAGGGGAATTCGACCCATTTGACCGGCGCGATGCCCTGCGCGGCGAGGCGTTTCGCGACCTCGCCGCGCTGCTGCGCGACGAAGAGCACGCCGCCCTTCTGGACGCCGATGGTGATGCCCCGGCCCGCGTCGCCACCCCCGCCGCAGGCCGCGAGCAGCAGCGCCACTCCGGCACCGAGCAGCGTGCGCCGCTTCATTCCGCCGCCTCCGCGAGCGCGACCCGGCTGGCGGGATGACGCGGGAAGGGCAGGCCGAGATGCTCGCGCAGCGTGTCGCCGTCATAATCCTCGCGGAAGCGGCCGCGGCGGCGCAGCTCGGGCAGGACGTGCGCGATGAAGTCGTCGAGATGGTCGGGCAGGTGCGGCGGCATCACGTTGAAGCCGTCGGCGCCGCGCCCGTCGAACCACGCCTCCAGCTGATCGGCGATCTGTCCCGCATCGCCGAAGATCGTCCAGTGGCCGCGCGCGCCGGTGACGCGCAGGTGGAGTTCGCGCGCGGTGAGGTTCTCGCGCCGCGCGAGCTCCAGGAACAGCGCCGGCCGGCTCTTGCGGCCGTCGACCTCGAGCCAGTCGGGGAGGGGCTTGTCGGGGTCGTGGTCGAGCAGCCGGTCGTCCTCGAACGTGCGCGCCAGGAAGCGCGCGCCGATCTCGTCATGGACCAGTGCCTGCAATTCCTCGTACTTCTCACGCGCGTGGCGTTCGCTGTCGCCGACCACGGCCATGACGCCCGGCATGATCTTGAGCGTGTCCGGATGGCGATCGTGGCGGGCCATCCGCGATTTCACATCGGCGTAGAAGGCGGCGGCGCTGTCGAGCGTCTGATGCGCGGTAAAGACCACCTCGGCGGTGGCGGCGGCCAGTTCGCGCCCCGGCTCCGACGATCCGGCCTGCACCACGACCGGGTGACCCTGGCGCGAGCGCGGCACGTTGAGCGGGCCGGCGACGGAGAAATGCGCGCCCTTGTGGTTCAGGATATGGAGCTTGTCCGGATCGGCGAACCATCCTGCCGCGCGGTCGCGCGGGAAGGCGTCGTCCTCCCAGCTTTCCCACAGGCCCTTCACGACGCGCGCGAATTCCTCCGCGCGGGCGTAGCGCGCCTCGGGCTCGGGATGCCGGTCGAGACCGAAGTTCTGCGCCTCCGCCGCCGCGGCGGAGGTGACGAGGTTCCACCCCGCACGACCGCCGCTGACATTGTCGAGCGAGGCGAACAGCCGCGCCAGCAGAAACGGCGGGTAATAGGTCGTCGTCGCGGTCGCGACGAGGCCGATGCGCTGCGTGCGCGCGGCGATCGCGGACAGCAGGGTCAGCGGCTCGAACCCCGCCCCCTGCGCAGTCCTCGCCAATGCCTCGGGCGCGCTGCGGTCGACCCAGCCGCCCTGGCTGTCGGCCAGGAACATCATGTCGAATTTCGCGGCTTCCGCCTTCTGCGCGATGCTGACGTAATGCTCCAGGTTGACCCCGGCGTCGGCGGCGGCGCGCGGGTGGCGCCAGGCGGCGACATGGTGGCCGGTCGCCATCAGGAAGGCGCCGAGGCGGATCTGGTCGGTACGCTTGGTCATGCGGTCTCTCCCGAAAGTTACAGGCGCGTGCGCAGGGTGAGGCCGACGGTGCGCGGATCGCCCGTCAGCCCGAAGAAGACGGCACCGTTCTCGCTGATGCCCCTGGTGTAATAAGTGAGCGTGTCGAACAGGTTGCGCGCCCACAGCGACGCTTCCCACTTGCCGTCCGCGCTTCGTACCCCGACGCGCGCATTGGCGAGGCCGAACCCGTCGACCAGCGAAAAGCGGCTGAGATTGTAGCTGGTGTAGAAGGACGAGCGGAACGCATAGTCCGCGCCGGCGAAGGCGGTGACCCGGTCGTTGACCGGCACGTCGTAGCTGCCGCCCGCGGACCATGCCCAGCGCGGCGCGGCGGGCAGCTGCCGGCCCGACAGGTCGCAGACGGTCGGCTGCCCCGGTGCGCGCTGTTCGAACGGGCATTGTGCGTTGGTGTAGCGGCGGTACTCGGCCGGATTCCACGTCGCGCTGGCGTAGAGCGACAGTCCGTCGATCGGGCGCGCGCGCAATTCGCCCTCCACGCCGTAGGAGCGAACGTCGCCGACGTTGGCGATGTAGGCGCGCGGCGGGACCACGCTCGCGTCGACGATGGTCGATTGATAGTTGCTGACGTCGGTGAGGAATGCGGACAGGTTGGCGGTCAGGCGGCGCTCGAACCACTCGCTCTTCCATCCGACCTCGTAATTGTCGACCTTCTCGGGCGCGACCACGGCCAGGTCCAGCAGCGGCGTGCCGTCCGATGCGAGCGGTAGCGTGGCGAAGTTCAACCCGCCCGATTTCTGGCCACGCGCGTAGGTGACATAGACGAGCGCGTCCGCGCCCAGTCTTCCCGACAGGCTGACCAGGCCCGACGCATCGCCCCAGCTGCGGTCAAGCGTGTAGCGCGCATAGACGGGGGTGTAGGCGTTGCGCAGCGCGATCTGCGCGGGGCTCAGCGTCGACAGCGGCGAGCCGCCGCCGCGCACCTGCTCGTAGAAGCCGTATTTGCGCTCCTGGGTGTAGCGCAGGCCCACGGTCAGATCGATCGCGGGGGTCAGATGCCAGACGCCTTGCCCGAACGCGGCGTAGCTGTCGGTCTCCGGCTTCGACGGGGCGTAGGTGAAGGTGCCCTCCAGCGTCGCGCGACGCTGCGCCGGGGTGAGCCCCGCGGTGCCCGGCGCGATCAGGAACTCGCCCGCATCGCGGCCATATTCGTTGCGGAACCAGCCGTTGATCGATTGATGGAAGGCGTAGAGCCCGACGACCCAGTCGATCGTGCGCTTTCCGTTGGAGGCGAGGCGCAGCTCCTGGCTGACCTGGCGCTGGCGGTCGTACTGATTGCCCTCCAGCGAGATGTTGAGTGCGGAGTAATCGGGGTCGTTGCGCGGGGTCCAGTGCCAGAAGCGGAAGGCGGTGACCGACGTGAGCGTGGCAGGGCCCAGGTCCCACTCGACATTTGCCTGCACGCCGCCCTGTTTCATGCGGATCGGGCCGAGCCAGTCGCTGTCGGTGATGCGGTCCCTGGGGTCGCCTAGCGGCGGATTGTAGCCGAATTGCGCGGTGCGCTGCGCGTAATTGTAGGGAATGGCGGCGCCATTGTCGTAGTTGGTCAGCGTACCGAGCAGGATCGGGACGCAGCAATTCTGCTGCTGTTCGGCATAATCGCCGATGAAACGCACGGTCAGGTCGTCGCCGGGGGTGAAGAGCAGCTGCCCGCGGACCGAATAATTCTGGAAATCGTGGACGCGGCGCTTCTGATAGGTGTTGTAGAGGAAGCCGTCGCGGCGTGTCGCCTCGAACGACAGTCGCCCGGCCACCTTGTCGCCGATCGCGCCCGACACGCTGCCGCGTCCCTGGAACAGCCCGAAGTTGCCGATGGTGACGTCGCCGGAGGCTTCCGTCTCGAAGGTCGGCTTCCTGGTCGACACGACGATCGCACCGGCGGTGGTGTTGCGCCCGAACAAGGTGCCCTGCGGCCCGCGCAGGATCTCGATCCGGTCGAGGTCGACGAGGTCGAAGCCGGACTGGCCGACGCGCGCGTAATAGACGTCGTCGACGTAGAAGCCGACGCCCAGATCGAGCCCGTTGTTGGCGGTCGCGACGTTGGAGCCCAGGCCGCGGATGTTGATCGTGACGTTGCGCGGGTTGGACGTGTAGACGGTGAGGCTCGGCACCTCCTGATAGATCTGCTGAAGCTGGTAGGCGCCCTTCTGCTCCAGCGCCTCGCCGCCCAGCACGCTGATCGCGACGGGGACGTCCTGGACGCTTTCGGTGCGGCGGCGCGCGGTGACGAGGATGTCGCCCGCGGGCGCCTCGTCCGCTACCGGGGCGGAGACGGCGGGTTCGGCGGGCGTGGCGACAGGTGCGGTGCCGGCCAGCAGGGCCGCGAAGAAGGCATGAGTCATCGTGTCGGATTTCCCCCGATCATCGTTGTTTCGTCGAATGCGTCGGACGCGCGCCCTCCCATCGCCGCGAATGGTGGTGCACGGCGCGCGCGGGTGGGCGGGCATCAGTCAGGTGAGAAGAGCGTCAGCCGGGGTCGAGGTGCATCAGAGTCTCCCGTGGTCCGCGGGAACACGCGTCCTGTCATGCCGACAGCACGGGTGCGCTTTAGCCGTTGGTCACGCGGAGCAAGCTGATCCCATCAAAAGCCGCGGGCCGCTGTGCGACCGTTGAATTTATACTGATCGCATAGGGATTAAACGCGAAGATAGTTTTGGTTGTCGCGACCATCGCCCGCGCTTGTCCGGGCGGGCGCGCGCCGTCGGCGACAATCGTCGATCGGCAATCCGGCTTCGCTCGGGACGCTTTGCCCCGGCCCGAAACGCCGTCGGCGTCCGCTCCCGTCAGCTAGGCAGCCGTATCGACCTCACCGCGCTCGGCGATGGCGTGCCTGACAGCCGCCTTGGTGATCTTGCCGTAGGCGGATTTGGGAAGCTCGTCCCAGAAGAGGATGCGTCGGGGGAGCTTGTAGGACGCGATCCGGCTCTTCAGCCAGTCGATCAGCTCGGCGTCGGCGAGGACGGCGCCCGGACGAAGGACGCAGACGGCGACCCCGACCTCTCCCCACACGGGGTCCGGCATTCCGACGACCGCGACCTCGTCGACCGCGTCGTGCACGAGGATCGTCTCCTCGATCTCGCGCGGATAGACGTTCGATCCGCCCGAGATGTACATGTCGGACGCGCGGCCGGTGATGAACAGGTCCCCCTCGGCGTCGAGGTGGCCCAGGTCGCCGGTCCGGAACCAGCCGTCGCGGAAGGCCTTCGCGTTGGCCTCGTCATTGTCGTGGTAGCCGGCGAAGACCGCCGGGCCGCACACGCAGATCTCGCCGGTCTCGCCGGCCGCCATCTCGATGCCCCGATCGTCCTGGATCGACACCTGCATCCCCGTGCGCTCCCGTCCGCAGGTGGAAAGCTTCACCCCCGGCCCATCCTCCGCATGGTGATCCTCGGGACGCAGCACCGTGATCGCCCCGGTGACCTCGCCGAGGCCGAAATACTGGACGAGGACGGGTCCGAGCGCGGCGAGCGCGCGCTTCTGATCCGCACGATACATCGGCGCGCCGGCATAGACGACGTGGCGGAGCGAGCCATGGTCGTGCGCCGCGATCGACGGATGCTCGACCAGCAGCTTCAGGATCGTCGGTACGGTGAACATGTTGGTGATCCGCCACCGTTCGACGAGCGCCCACGCCTGCCCGGCATCGAAGCGGTCGCCGATCGGCAGCACCGTCTTCGCCGCACGCGCGACCTGCGTGAGGAGGTGCACGCCCGCGCCGTGCGTCAAGGGCGCGACGACCAGCGACGCGTCGCGTTGGGACGTGCCGGGCATCAGGTCGCACAGGTGGTTGGTGACCACGAACGCCATCTGCCCGTGGGTCAGCACCGCCGCCTTCGGCCGCCCGGTCGTGCCCGAGGTGTAGAAGAACCAGCAGGGATCGTCGTGCTCGACATCGGCGTCGCGGAATGCGCGCCCGAGATGGGCCGCCACCAGCGCGTCGTAATCGGCCTCGCCGCCCGAGCCGATGGTGATGACGGTGGGGATCGCGCAGGCCGCGGCATGATCGGGAAAGGCGGCATCGCACACCATCAGGCGGGCGCCGCTGGACGCGGCGAGCCACGCGATCTCGGCCGGGGTCTGACGAAAGTTGGTCGGCACCCAGACCGCGCCGGCGCGGAAGCAGGCGAACATCGTCTCCACCAGCTGATGCGAATTGCGCGACTGGACGAGCACGCGATCGCCCTTGCCGATCCCGCATTCGCCCAGCACGTGCGCGAAGGCATCGACGCGGGCGTCGAGTTCGGCCCAGCCGAGCGTCCGGTCGCCGTGGACGAGGGCGATGTCGGCGGGATGCCGGCGCGCCGCCTGGCGGAGCATATGCGCCAGGTTCATGACCCGGTTCGACGCGCGCCTCATCGCCGCCGCTCCAGGATCGAGACGTAATTGGCGACCGCCGCGCCGCCCATGTTGAAGACGCCCGCGAGTGCGGGATCGCGAAGCTGCATATCGCCCGCCTCGCCGGCCAGTTGCAGGCAGGCCATGACGTGTTGCGAGACGCCCGTCGCCCCGATGGGATGGCCCTTCGACTTCAATCCGCCCGAGGCGTTGACGGGCAGGCGGCCGTCGCGCCGCGCCCATCCTTCGCGGACGACGCGGTGGCCCTCCCCCGGTGCCGCCAGCCCCATCGCCTCATATTCGATCAGTTCCGCGATCGTGAAACAGTCGTGCGTCTCCACGAGGTGGAGGTCGTCGAGGGTCAGCGACGCGGCGTCGAGCGCCGACCGCCACGCCCGGCGCGCGCCGTCGAAGGCGATCGGATCGCGGCGCGACAGCGGCAGGTGGTCGTTGGCCTGGACGCGGGCCCGGAACCCGATCTCTCGCGCGAGGTCGGCGGCGACATCGCGCGAGGCGATGACGAGCGCGGCGGCACCGTCCGAGATCAGCGAGCAGTCCGTCCGTCGCAGCGGCGGCGCCACGAACGGGTTCCGATCGGACACCGTGTTGCAGAAGTCGAACCCCAGGTCCCTGCGCATCTGCGCGTAAGGGTTGGCGACGCCGTTGGCGTGGTTCTTCGCGGCGATCAGCGCCAGCTCCTCGCTGCGGTCGCCATGGCGCTGGAAATAGTGCGAGGCGATCCGGCCGAACAGCCCGGCGAAGCCGCCGTCGACCGCCGCTTCCTCCGCACGGTAGCTCGCGCCGAGCAGGATGTCGCCGGCGACGGATGTCGGCACCGCGGTCATCTTCTCCGCGCCCACCACCAGCGCGACGCGACCGCGCCCGGCCGCGATGAAGTCGAGCGCGGCATGGATCGCGGCGGAGCCCGTCGCGCAGGCGTTCTCGACCCGGACGGCGGGAACGTGCGCGAGCTCGGGCATGGTGAGGGCGACCTGGGCGCCCTCGAAGCCCTGCCTGGAGAAGCCCTGATTGAACGCGCCCACGAAGATCCCGTCGACCATCCCGACCGGCACGCCGGCGTGGTCGAGCGCCGGACGCGCGACCGCGGCGATCAGGGTCTCCACGTCGGGCATGTCCAGCTTGCCGAACGGCGTATGCGCCCAACCCACGATCGCGGCGTCCGTCATTGATTGTCTCCATTGGATTGTGCGGTCCGGCCCCAGAAGGGCTGGGTCGAGGTCAGCCCGATGCCGGGGTTCAGCCGGTTGGTCGGGTCCAGCGCGCGGTAGAAGGATGCAAGCTCGGGCCTGGCGAGGTACTGGCGCCCGACGTTGTGCTCGGCGGGATATTCGGCCCCTTCCGCATCGAGCTCGCGCAACAGCGCCGACTTGATCGCCGCGGGATCGGCCCCTCGTGCGGTGACATAGTCGCGGTGGAAGACATGGCAGAGAAAGTGGCCGTAGCGCAGTACCGCGACGACCGCCCCGGTCAGTTCCGGAGGAAGCGGCGCGCACCAGTCGACGGCGTTGCGGGGCAGGGCGACGTCGAGCGCGACGATCCCGGACGTCGTCGCGCGATGGACCGCGCGGTAGCGAACGGCGGCACCGGCGGTGACGAAGCGGTGCAGGGTGGCGCGAGCCGCCTCGTCCGCGTCGCAGAGGAAGAAATCCCCGCTTGCCGACGGCCAGCGCGCCGACAGGATGGAGCGGGTCGCGTCGAGCGAGGCGGCATCGACCGTCAGGATGAGATGGTGTTCGTAGCGATCACGCCATGTCCGCATCCGCGCGGGCAGATGGTCGGGAAGCAACCGGCCCACCCGTTGCAGGACGCGATCGGCGAGGTCGCGGACACCGACCGCCATGCCCCACGCGTCGACGCGGGCCTTGGCGGCGAACAGCCACGGCAGGCGGCCGGTGCCCAGATGTCGGATCGCCATGAAGGTGTCGCGCCCGTACAGGTCGGCGATGTCGAAGGCGTCGCGGTGGATGTATTCGGCCGAGATGGGAAGCGGCATCTCGGCGGACAGCAGCGTCCGGCGCAGCGCGGCGAGGTCGTCCGGATCGTTGGTGCCGACGTAGAAGGAGCCGCCCGCCTTCTCCTGCGCGAACGTGTCGAGCCGGACGGCGAAGACGACGACGCGGCCGGCGCTGCCCGAGGCGTCGTGGAGGCGCCTGGCGTCCGCGTTGAACCGCGCCGGCGTCGCCTCCTCGACGGCGCGGACGTGGCTGGCGTAATCGGGATCGGACAGATGTGCGGCGGTGACGGATGCGTCCCACTCGCCCCGCTCCAGCCGCGCGAGCATGGTCTCGGGATCGTCGCCGAGCGCGATGCCCAGCCGGTTCACCAGCGTCATCCGCCCATCGGCGTCGACGCGCGCGAACAATGCGGCTTCGGTATAGGCGGGGCCGCGGCGCACCAGCGATCCGCCGGAATTGTTGCAGATCCCGCCGACCACCGACGCACCGAAGCAGGACGATCCGATCACCGAATGCGGCTCGCGCCCGATCGCGCGGACCGCCCGTTCCAGCTGGTGCAGCGTCGCGCCGGGCAGGCAGACGACCTGCCGGCCATCGGCGACGAGGTGGATGCCGTGCAGCCGCATCGTGCTGACGATCACGACGGGGCGGTCGATCCGCTCGTCCGGCGTGGAGCCCCCGGTCAAGCCGGTATTGGCGGCCTGCACGATGACGGCGACGTCATGGGCGAGGAGCAGCATCAGCGTCCGCCACAGTTCGACCAGGCTTCCCGGCCTGACGACGGCGACCACGCCCGGTGCCTTTTGTCTTGCGGGGCCGGGCTCTTCCCGGAAGCCCAGCCGATAGACGCGCGTCGCGCCCGGCGTCGTCAGGACGTGCCGTCGACCGACGATCGTCCGAAGCGCCGGGACGAGACCGTCCGTCACCGTGCGCCGTCCATCGACGTCAGCAGCAGTTCGAACGTCACGCCCACGGCGTTGCGGCCGCGCACCAGATCGCCATGTACGACGCCGGTATCCTGCCGGATCATGTAGCCGTGCAGCCGCGAGCACCCGTTCGCGCACACCTCTCCCGTCAGCGCCGCGACCTCGATCGCCGGCCCGGGCACCACCTCCAGGCCTTTCGGGCTCTGGACGACGGCCTCGACCAGACTGCCGACCGCAGCGACGATGCGCGCGCGCTCCATGCCGGCATCCCGGACCGCGGTCTCCAGCGCTTCGGTCACGTCCTGGTTGGGCTGCAATTTCAGAAGGATCGCGCTCATGCGGGTTCCGGGTGGAAGATGCTGAAGCGGGTTTCGGGATCGACCTGGCGGCGGAACCGGCCGTGCACGAGGGCGACAAGGTCGAGGTCGATCCCATCGGCACCGGCGATGGTCTCGCCGGGGATCAGGTGTCCGCCGACGAGGCGGCCGTCCCGGTCGCGGAACGCGGCATGGCAGTGGGTGAACCGCGCGCCCGCCTCGTCGATGCCGGAGCCGGCCGCACCGGCCACGATGCGGAGCGGCGCCGCCAGCGCATGAGGTCCATGGAACCCCATCGGCAGCCCGTCGCTCCCCGCGCCGCCCGTCATCAACCTGAGCCGATCGACGCTCCCGCGCGTCAGGACGAAGGAGCCGCCCGGCGCGCCGAGCATGTCCAGCCGCTCATGGACGGCGCCGAACAGGTCGCGTCCGGCCGGCACGGTCATGCCGACGGTCGGCGACGTCTCGACCGCGACGCTCCGCGCCCGCGCGTCGAGCGGCGCACCGGGATGCAGGACGGTCCTCAGCTTCGATGTGCGCGCGCCTCGCATGGATCCTCTCGTCGTCGTTGCGAGGGGATTAGCATTTCGCCGGAGGCGTCGAACGGTCGCGCTTGTCGATCGGGGACTTTTGGATAACTATCCGCTTTCCGATTTCGATAATTGAAACGGGGGGAGGAATGGAAGGCGGGTCGAAGACGATCGAGCGGGTGGGCGACATCCTGCGGGCGCTCGAACGCGGGCCGGAGGAGGGCATGACGTCGGGCCAGATCGCCACCGCCACCGGCTTCGACAAGGCGACCGCCTATCGCGCGCTCGTCTCGCTGGGCCGGATCGGGCTGGTCGATCGCGATACCGAAAGCCGGCGGTTCCGCCTCGGGGTCTATCTCTTCAATCTCGGCGCAATCGCCGCGCGCCGGTTCTCCGTGCTGGCGCACGCGCGCGAGATCGTCTCGCATATCGCCCGGGAGACGGGCGATACCGTGTTCCTGTCGGTCCGGAACCGCTACGAATCGGTCTGCGTCGATTGCGCGACCGGCAGCTATCCGATCAAGGCGCAGACGCTGACGGTCGGTGAAAGCGTGCCGCTGGGCGTCAGCGCGGGGGGCGTCGCCATGCTCTCGACGATGAGCGACGCCGACATCCGCCATGCCATCCAGTACAATGCGATCGAGATATCCAAATTCCACTCGGTCCGCGCCGACGAGATCCTGGCGCAGGTGGAGGCGGCGCAGCGGCGCGGCTATGCCCATTACGCGGGTCAGGTGGTCGCCGGGATGGGCGCGGTCGCGCGCCCGATCCGCGGGCCGGCGGGGCAGGGGATCGCGGTCATCAGCGTCACCGCGGTGCTCGACCGGCTCGCACCGGCGCGGGTGCAGTTGATCGACACGCTGCTGCGCGAGGGGATCGAGAAGATCGAGCAGCGCGCGCTGCTGATCGGCAACAGGCTGGAGACGATCGCCTGACCGTTCAGCAGCGGCGGGAAAGCCCCCCGTCGACGACCAGGAGGTGCCCGTTGATGTAGCGCGCCTCGTCCGAGGCGAGGAAGACGGCGGCGTTGGCGACGTCCCATACATCGCCCTGCGCCCCCGTCGGGCTCCGCCGGTTGCGTGCCGACAGATCGTCGGGATCGGCGAGCGAGCGCCCCATGTCGGTGTCGAGCAGGCCGGGGAGGATGGCGTTGGCGCGGATGCCGGCCGCCGCATATTCCAGCGCCACCGCGACGGTCATCTGATCGAGCGCGGCCTTCGAGGCATTGTAGATGGCGTAGTTCATGCCGGTGTGACGGATCGCGGCGATGCTGGACACGTTCACGATCGCGCCGCCGCGCTCGATCAGGTGCGGGAGCGCGTGACGCGTCGTCAGCGCGGCGCCGATGCAGTTGAGCGCCATGCCGCGCGTCCACTGCTCGCCGGTCAGCGTGGCGAAATCGCCCGACATGGGAACGCCGACGTTGTTGTGGAGCACGTCGATCCGCCCGTGCGTGGCGATGGTGCGCTCGATCGCCGCCGCGACGCTCGCCTCGTCGGTCACGTCCGCCTCGATGACCAGCGCGTCGCCGATCAGCGCCGCGGTACGGTGGCCGTTCTCGTGGCGCGCATCGACGACCACGACCTCCGCCCCCGCGGCGGCATAGGCGAGCGCGGCCGCCTGGCCGACGCTGACGCCGCCGTTCGGGGCACCGCCGCCGAAGACGACGCACAGCCGCCCGGCGAGGCGCTCGCTCCTGCTCGGGCCGCGATCGGTCACGCCGCGGTCATTCGGGCGAGAGGAAGGTGCGCAGGACGGCGTTGAACGCGTCCGGCGCCTCGAGGAACGGGAAGTGCGCACCGCCGTCATGGGCGCCGAACTCGTGATAGGTCGAACCGGCGATGCGGGAATGGACGTAGCGCTGCGAGCGCGGCGGCACGTGGCTGACGCTGCCGGCGATCACCAGCGTCGGCCGGTCGATCCGGGCGAGGATGTCGCGCCAGTCGTTGGTGCCGTGGCTGAGCAGCAGCGTCGCCGCGAGCGCCGGCGGCGTCCTGGCGTTCTCTGCGAGGATCCAGTCGTAGAGCGCGGGCGGGATCGACGGCGTGACCATTCCGGCGACGAAGCCGGCACGCGTCGCCTCCCCGTCCGGCCCGCTCAGCGCCGCGTACAGGTCGTAGAGGGTGGCGATCGGGAAGATCGCGCCCGCGTCGGCGATCTCCTCCTCGTCCATGCCGGGTAGTTGCAGCAGCATCGAGGGCTGGTCGACGAGGACGAGCCGGTCGATGGCGTCCGTGCCGAACAGGTCGACGAAGGCATAGAGGACCGACGCCCCCATCGACCAGCCGAGCAGGTGCGCGCGCTTCAGCTCCAGATGGTCCATCAGTTCGCGCACGTCCTGCGCCAGCCGCGCCATGCGCAGCCCGCCGGGCGGCACGGGTGCCTCGCCATGGCCGCGTACGTCCGCGACGACGACGGTCCAGCGGTCGGACAGCGCGTCGAGCTGATGCTGGAACATCGCCGCGGTCTGCGACCAGCCCGGTACGATGACGAGCGCGGGCCCGCTCCCCTGCCGGCGATAGGGGATGCGCGCGCCGTCGCTGGTGGTCAGCCAGCCGGTGACGGGCGCGGGCGTCGGCGGAGAGGAAGCATCGATCGACACGGTCAAGCCCTTCATCCTTACGGGTCAGAAGCGAACGGCGATCTCGCCGCCGAACTCGCGCGGGCGCCCGAAATAGGCCTCGTAGAGCGAGAAGGTGCTGGCGACGTCGATCGCGCTGACGATGTAGCGCTTGTCGGTCAGGTTCGTCACATAGCCCGAGAACGTCACCTTGTCGCTCGGCAGCGTGTAGGAGACGCGGCCGTTCAGCAGGGCATAGGGGCGCTGCGCGATCGCCTCGACGTTGTTCGCCTCCTTGTACGTCTTCGACCGATAGGTTCCGTCGAGCCGCGCGACGATCCGGCCGCCCGCGGACAGCTCGATGCGCTGTTCGATCGACGCGCTCAGCGACAGTTTGGGCGTCTCCGGCAGCTCGGCGCTGAGTGGGAAGGACACGCCGGGGTCGAGCCGGCGATATTCGCCGTCGAGGTAGCTGAGCCCGCCCTGGATGCGCGTGCCGCCGTCGAGGTTGATCGTCAGGTCCGATTCGATGCCGCGGATGCGCGCCGCGCCGGCGTTCTGTACCGTCGGCTGCGGCGCGCCGGTGCTGTCCGCCTGGATCGTGGTAAGTTGCAGGTTGGTATAGTCGCTCTGGAACACGTCGATGTTGAACACCAGGCGACGGTCGAACCAGCTCGTCTTGAGCCCGAGCTCATAGGCCTTCAGCCGTTCCGGGAGATACCGCCGCAGCGACTGCTGGCTGAACAGGCGCGGCGTCCAGCCGCCCACCTTGAAGCCGTCCGAGTAGGAGAAGTAGACGAGCTTCGTCGGGCTGAGATCGTAGGACAGCGAGGCAGCCGGGGTCACCACGTTGTCGGTCGATTCGCACCGGATGAAGACGCCGTTCACGTCCACGCCGGGGCACGTGTAGGACCGCGGCTGGACCAGGAAGAACCAGTCGTTGCGGAAATTGCGCTGCTCGCGATTGTAGCGGAGGCCGGCGGTCAGATGGAGGCGCGGGGTGATGTCGAACGTGCCCTGACCGAAGGCGGCGTAGGTGTTGCCGCTCAACCGGCTGAGCGACCGCGCGTCGAAGTCGATCGGGATCGAGGTGGTGACGAGGCCCGACCACAGGTTCGCGACGATGCGGTTCTCCAGGTCCTGGTGCATGTAATAGAGGCCGGTGGTCCACTTGAGCCGGTCGTCGATGGACGAACCGCTCAACTGGAATTCCTGCGAGAACTGCTTGTTGTTGTCGTAGCTGACCGTCTCCAGCAACGGATAGGGAGAGCTGTCGCCGTCGCGTCCGGCGAAGCCCTTGACCCGGCGGAAGGCGGTGATCGACTTGAGCGAGATGTCGTCCGACAAGGCGAGGTTGGCGACCGCGGAAAGTCCCCAGACATCATAGTGGTCCGCGTTGGGGCCGGTCGCGCCCACCGCGCCGGGCGCGGTCGCCCAGCGCGCATCGAAGCGCGCGTTGGCGGGAAGGCCGAGCGCGGCGTTGATCGTCGGATAATATTCGTTGTTCAGCACGTCGACCAGCGGGCTCGCCCCCGCGACATAGCCGATGTTGCCGCCGTAGGCCTGGTGCTGGCGGATCCGGGTATAGTCGCCCGACAGCGTCAGGTCGAAGGTGCTCGACGGCTTCCACAGCAGCACCGCGCGCACCGCGTCCTGATTGATGTTGCCCTGCCCGTCGCCGTCGCGGCTGAGGTAGCGCTTCTGCAGGTCGTCGGTGTTGCGGCTGATCGCGGACAGCCGCAGCGCGACGTCGCCGCCGAGCGGCACGTTGACGCCGGCGGTGATGTCGAGCCGGTTGTACGAGCCCGCCGCCACCGTGGCGTTTCCGCTGAAGGTGTCGAGGTCGGGCTTCACCGTCGTGATGCGGATCGCACCGCCGATCGTGTTCTTGCCGTACAGCGTCCCCTGCGGCCCGCGCAGAACCTCGATCGACTGGACGTCGCCCAGGCTGTTCAGCGCGCCGCTGGAGCTCGCCACGTACACGTCGTCGACATAGAGGCCGACGCCCGGTTCGTTGGGGATGAGGAAGTCGTTCTGGCCGACGCCGCGGATGAAGATCTGCGCGGTCGTGCCGCCGCCGTCGGCGCGGCCGTTGTTGATGCTGACGCCCGGCGCGAAGGACGAGAATTGCTTGAGGTCCTGGACGCCCTGGTTGCGCAGCGTCTCGCCGGTAACCGCGATGATCGAGATCGGCACCTTCTGGATGCTTTCCGACCGCCGCCGGGCGGTGACGACGATCTCCGCGCCGGGGGACGGGGAGTCGGATTCGGGCGTCGCCGGCGCGGCGGCTGACGTCGCGCCTGCCGGTTCGCCCCGCGGTTGCGTATCCGTCTGCCGGGTATCCGCCGGTGCGGTCTGCGCGCTCGCGTGACCCGCCATCAACGAGACGATGCAGCTGCTCAGCGCCAAGGACCTCTTCAAGCCCATCTTTCAATCCCCTCCAAGGACCCGTCGCATTTACGATCGGGAGACGCCCGCTGGCGTCCTCAGGCTCAGGATGCGCCAAGCATCTGCGACTGCATCCTCCCATCACGCGGTGTGGCCGAAGTGGTTCGATTACTGAAATGCGGGCCCCCGATAATGAACCCGCCCATGTCGCGCGGCTGGGCGGAGGTCTCGCCAGCGCCCTGCCTCCCGGTCGACGATCTGAGCGGAATCGTCCCCGTCGCGCATCCGCTGTGCCGCCGGCCAGACCCGGATCGCGGTGGCATTCGCCGTGACGGGCTCGCCGGCGTGCAAAGTCGGCTCGGATCGAGGTAGCGATTCCGCTGATGGTGATCCGCGCAGGTTCGCCGCCGAAACGCACTTGTGCCTCAAACCCCTCTTCGACTCGACCGAAGCGAAGGTCGTCTAACTTGACGACCGGCGCTGAAGGAGCGGCCCGTGGTGGGTCGGCGCCGACCGCGCTCAAGCGAGGCCGAAGAGCACCGGCGGGCGAGCGATCACGCTCAAGAGGGGCGGCGGTCTGTCACCGGCTGCGCACGAACGAATGCGGCTCGACGGGGGCGGCGATCATCTGCGCGCGCTGGTGCCGCACGTCTAGGTGGGCGACGACGGGCTACGCATTCATGGGATCGAAGAATGATCTGCTAACCTCGGGCGACGAGTTGAAGTGACGAAAGGGGCTGGCGGGCTTGCGCGGGCGGGGCATGCCTCGGCCTCGCTGTAACCACCTTACGGGCCGGTGCATTTGGTCTGACGATACCCTTGGGACCTGCAGCTCATGCCGCTAACGTAGAGGATGCCGAGTTGGTCTGACAGCGCCCCGTTGCCTGAGATTCCGTCAGCCGCCCTAGAGAAAAATGACTGATCTACGTTTACGCAGCGTTAATGAGCGGATCGCCGAGCGCGCCGCGAACGTTGCCGACGCAAGATTACCGTAAGGAAGAAGCATGGCAGCTGAGAATCAGGACGCCCCGCCCGAGACGCACACCGATCTTCGCGGCGACCGTGACCTTACCGCGGCTGCCGTGACGATCGGTCGCCCGGCAGAAGAACTCTACAGTCATTTTCGCGATTTTGCGAACCTGCCCTCTTTCATGGAGAATATCGTGCGCATCGACGTGTACGACGACAGGCGCTCGCACTGGGTGATCAAGGCGCCGGCGGGCAAGACGGTGGAGTGGGACGCCACCGTCACTGCCGAAGAGCAAGGTAAATGGCTCACTTGGCAATCCGATGAGGGCGCCGACATCCCGAATTCGGGCAAAGTAACATTTGTCGACGCTGGCCCGCGTGGCACCGTCGTCACCGCGACGATCGCTTATGACCCGCCGGGCGGCGTCATGGGCAAGGTCGTCGCCAAGCTGTTTCAGCGCGAGCCGGCGATCCAGGTGCGACGTGATCTCAGGCGCTTCAAGCAACTGATGGAAACCGGCGAGATCGCCACCGCCGCGCGCACCCGCGCTGCTCGAGAAGAGGAAATGGCATGAGGGCGCTCACCTGGCACGGCAAGCATGACGTTCGTGTCGACACCGTCGATGATCCCGAAATCGTCAATCCACGCGATGCGATCATCCGCGTTACCTCGACCGCGATATGCGGGTCCGATCTGCACCTGTACGATCATTACATCCCGACGATGCAGTCGGGCGATATCCTGGGCCATGAGTTCATGGGCGAGGTGGTCGAGGTCGGGGCGAAATCCACGCTGAAGAAGGGGCAGCGCGTCGTCGTACCTTTCACAATCAGCTGCGGTGGCTGCTATCATTGCAAGAAGCACCAATATTCCGCGTGCGACAACGGGCTGCCCGCCGACAACCAGGATATTGCGCAGACCGTCTACGGGCAGCCGATGAGCGGTCTGTTCGGCTACAGCCACATGACCGGCGGTTACGCCGGCGGACAGGCCGAATATGTCCGCGTGCCGTTCAGCGACGTCGGGCCGATCGTCGTCCCCGACGGTATAGACGACGACAAGGTCCTGTTCCTGTCGGATATCCTGCCGACCGGCTGGCAGGCGGCGGAATTCGCACAGATCGAACCCGGCGACACGATCGCCGTCTGGGGTTGCGGCCCGGTGGGGCTGTTCGCGGTGCAATCGGCGTTCCTGATGGGCGCCGAGCGCGTCATCGCGATCGATCACCGGCCCCGCCGGCTCGCGCTGGCCAAGAAGTTCGGCGCCGAGACGCTGAATTTCGAGGGGGCCGACATCCACGACGCGCTCCAGCAGATGACCGGCGGGATCGGCCCTGACGCCGTCATCGATGCGGTCGGCCTCGAAGCGCACGGCATGTTCTTCGACAATGTGATCGACCACATCAAGGCGGCGACGTTCACCGGCACCGATCGCATCCATGCGATCCGGCAGGCGATCCTCGCTTGCCGCAAGGGTGGGCGCGTCTCGATGCCAGCGGTCTATGGCGGGTTCGTCGACAAGTTCCCGCTCGGTGCCTTCATGGAGAAGGGGCTGACGCTGAAGACGGGGCAGACCCACGTGCAGCATTACATGCCCGCGCTGCTCAACGCGATCATGGAGGGCAAGATCGACACGACGTTCCTCATCTCGCACCGGCTCGATCTCGAGGAGGCGCCGCAGGGCTACGACATGTTCCTCAACGACCAGGACAATGTGACCAAGGTGGTGCTGAAGCCCGGCATCGGCCGGCAAGTGGGAGGCGCGTGATGACAAGCAAGTTCGCCATCGTGACCGGCGCATCGAGCGGGATTGGGCTGGAGCTGGCCAGGCTCGCTGCGGCTGATGGATACGAGCTGCTGCTCGCCGCCGATACGCCGTTCGACGACGAGACACCGTCGGGTGCCGAGACGATCGAGGTCGATCTCTCCACGATCGAGGGGGTCGACGCGCTGATGGAGAAGGCGGGTGGACGGCAGATCGACCTGCTCTGCGCCAATGCCGGCCATGGATTGGGGCACGCGTTCCTCGATCAGAAGGTGTCGAAGTGGCGGCACGTGATCGACACCAACATCACCGGCACGATCTACCTGCTGCAGCGGGTGATACCCGACATGGTCGCGCGCAACGACGGCAAGGTGCTGGTGACCGGATCGGTCGCCGGCTACATTCCCGGGTCGTTCCAGGCGGTCTACAACGGGACGAAGGCGTTCGTGGATAGCTTCACCGAGGCGCTGCGCAACGAATTGAAGGATGCCGACGGCGTGACGCTGTCGACGCTGATGCCCGGGCCGGTCGACACCGAATTCTTTGCGCGAGGCGAGATGCTCGATACCTCCGTCGGCACCGATCCGAACAAGAGCGATCCCGCCGATGTGGCGAAGGTCGGCTGGGACGCAGTCATGCGGGGCAAGGCATCGGTATTCGCCGGATGGAAGACGAAGGTGCAGGGCGTGCTCGCCAATGTCACCCCTGCGTCGGTGCTTGCCGAACAGCATCGTCGCATGGCCGAGCCGGGATCCGCCGATCGCTAGCCCGTCGCCGGTTGTTCTTCGGGCATCACGGCGAATTCCAGCTCAGCGTGACGTGCGCGTCACCTGGCAAGCGGAACTCGATCCGGTCGTGACCAACATATGTCGGCCGGATCGCCTCACCGTCTCCGATGGTGACGTGGCAGGCCGGTAGCCGGCGACGCCCGCGGCGGACGATCGCGAGCAGCGCCTCGCTCTCGCGCGTACCCGTCAGTTGCAGGCCGATCGCTCGATCGCCGGTCGTCTCCTGCGCCGCGAGCAGGTGATCGCTGAAGATATGGAACGGCGCATCGTCGACGCGGTGAAAGGCGCGACTTGCGAGCACGAGAGCGGCGCCGGCACCATAGATTTCCTGCCCTACCTGCCCCGGCGCCTGTCCGTCGGCATACAAATCCTCCACAGGAAACGATAACGCCCGATCGATATGCCCGTTGCGAATGTCCCTCGCCAGGATGTCGGCGGGCAGCGCATCGGGATAATAGAACCACGCGCGGTGGAGCACATACTTGCCATACTCCGCGATCAGCGTCCGCGCGGCGGGATCGAGCTCCGGCCCGCTTTCGAGAAGGAAGCGTTCCCACGCCATGAAGCTGTCGAAGCATTCGTACATCGCCATGTACGGCGCGTCGTGCAGCGCGGTGGTGCCAAAGAAATTGCTGTAATGCGCCGCTGCGGCGATGCGCGATTCCCAGATCTCGCAATTGTGCAGGAAGCTGGCGAGATAGACATAGGCCTGCTCGCGATATTCGGCGCGGTTTGTGACGCGCCATAGCCGCATACAGGCTGCAGCGCCCCACGCGGTGAGGTTCGCCTGATATTCCAGCTCGAAGCGCATTCCCATCGCGGCGTCGAGTGCCGCACGCGCTTCGTCGACGAAGCGCGTCTCCCCGGTCAGTTCGAAGCCCAGCAGCATCACATAGGCGTAGAAGCCGCCGACATCGGTCTGCCCATGCTTCTCGTCACCGCGCTTGGCCGTGATGACGCGGAAGTCACGCACGTCATACTGGATCGGCCAGTCGTAGGCGAAATGATGCGCCGCGCGGATGCCGTAATCGACCGAGCGCAGAAAAAGGTCACGGGCCCAATCCTCCCCGTCGAGCGCCAGATGGGCCAGATTGCGCAGCGGGTGATAGAGATACCAGGAATCGACGGCGTCCGCATTCTTGTCCTCGCCGACGTTGGGCAGATAGCGCCGCAGCGTCTTGAGGTCAGGGTCATAGAACCGCTCCATGCCGGCGGCGAAGGCTGCCTCGAGCGGTTCCGGCTGCCTGCTCCACCGCGCGAAATCGTGGATGGCAGCGAGCACCGTCATCTGCACCATCGAATCGGGGTATTCGGCACCGGTGTAGGGGCGGATGTAGCGATGGCCATAGCTGGTGCAGGTTGCCGCTGGCGCCTGGTCCAGGTCGCGCAGCGTTGCCTCTGCGCGCGACACCCAGTCGCGGAAGAGGATCGGCGGGCGATCGAGCGCCGCATAGGCCTCACCGAGCATCTGAACGAACTGCCGCGCCTTCTCCTGTTCGGATGTGGCGCCCAAATCTCGCAGTACGATGATCGCGTCGCTCATCGCGGTCTCTTCGCCAGCGGGCAGCGGCTTGATCGGTGGCGTGCCGCTCTGCGGCGGGGTCGGCGGCAGATATCCGAGTTCGGGCCATTCTCCGCCGACCCGGCCGATCGGCGACGTCTCGGTCGTGCGGAAATAGTCGTTGAGGCGCGTCAGGTCCTGCACGTAGAGCACGTGGCCGAAGGCCGGCTCTTCGACCGTGAGATAGACCAGTCCGGTATTCGGACCGCGCTGCGCCGCTTCCACCCGTCCCGTCGCGCCCATTGGGTCATCGTCGCCATCAAGCGGATAGAGATCGCGCGGAAGGAACGGGATGAGCAGCGGGGCCGTCGGCGTCACCCACGCCCTGACGCGCAATCGCCTGAGATCGTCGCCGCTCCCCCCGAAGCTGAAGCGATGGCGACCGGCCGCGCTTTCCGCCACCAGATGGAGCGCCTCGCCTTCGCCAGCCTTGCGCTTGCGGATCCTGCGAAAGCCGCCGGTCGCATGGCCGGCGCGGATCGCGATTCCGCCGCCGCCGGGACGGCGAACGACCGCCCACATCGAATCGTCGCCCGCCGCGATCTCGACGCGACAATCGCCGATCTCGAACGTCCCGATCGCCTCAAGGCCGGCGGCAAGCGCCTCACGCAGCGCCAGGACATAGCCGCTCGCCCCCGGCGAGCGGCTACCGCCGGATTTCGCCGCGTGCGCCTTGCCTGCCTTCTTCACCATATCGTGCGCAGCTACGCCTTGGCCTCGCCCGGGCCTTCGCCGGCGTACAGCTCGGCGTATCGCCGCGTGACCGTCGGCAATGTCTCGTCGATCCACGCGGCCATGCGCAGTTCCTCGTCGAGCGACTGCTGCAGCATCGATACCGAGGCGAGCCCGCAATCTTCTCCGAGTGTGATCAGTGCCTTGTAGCTGGCGATTTCGAAATGCTCGAATGCGTAGTTCGCGAAGCTGTTCTTGAGGATCTCGTCGCCGGCGACGCTGTGCGCCACCGCCGCCATGCTACCCGACAGGCTGAGGCCCGTATCCTTGAGCATGGATGCGCTCGTGTCGAATCCCCTCAGCACCTCATCGAGCCGTGCGATCTGCCCTTCGGTCTCGTCGATATGCGCGCGCAGGCGATCGGCAACCTCCGGGTAATTGACGATCCGGGCAACTTGCGGCGTCATGATCGAGAGGGCCTGCTTCTCCATCGCATGGGCATTGCGCAGGCCGTCGATGAACAGCGACGTTCGGCGATCGTGATCGGTCATGAAACTTCTCCTTGGTCGAGGGAACGGCGGCGGCTCACAGCGGCATCCCTGCCTGGCAGCGCTCAAGCTCCACCGCATCGTGAGCGCAGGCGACGGTGACGGCGCCGGCCTGTTCGATGGACAGGATTCGCAGGCGGTGTTGGTTGGAAAGGCGGTTGGTGCGATCGACTTCCATCAGCCGCTGATAGGCGCGGAAGCCTGGCGTGCAGTGGCGGTGCGCGCGGCGCATCTCACCGCGGTAGAAATAGGCATCGCCGGCATGCAGCAGCCAGCGGCCGTCGGGACGGCGGATCGCGACACCGGCGTGCCCCCAGGTATGCCCGGGGAGAGGCACCAGCAGGATTTCGGGTGGCAGGCCGTCGAGATCGCGTACCGCGTCGAACCCGAACCATGGCTCGCCGCGCACGCCGTAGCGCCGCCACGACACCACATCGTCGAATTGTCGCGCGCGCCATCGATGACGCGCGACGAAACCTGTTTGCGGCCGCGTTGCATCGTCATACTCGCGCTGCATGACGTGGACCGTCGCCTCGGGGAAATCCTCCAGCCCGCCGGCATGATCGAAATCGAGATGGGTGAGGATGATGTGGCGCACGTCCTCCGCGCGAAAGCCCAGCGCCTCGATCTGGAAAAGCGCGGTGTCGCGCTCGCGCAGACGGATGTTGAGCATCAGTCGCCAAGGAATGGGGATCCGTTTGCCTGGCACCGCGTGCGGATGATCGACATCGCGCAGCCCGTAGCCCGTGTCGACCAGTACCAATCCGTGCGCCTGCGTCTCAATCAACAGGCAGTGGCAGACGATATGCCCCAGCGGCCCCACGCTGCGTCCATCGAAGAGCGCGCCGCCGAGCGGACAGGCGGTACCGCAGTTGAGATGGTGGATGCGCATCGATGCCAAGGCTGCCCGCGCGATCAGCGCGCGTTGGTCCAAAGTTTCTCCGCCTGGGAGAGGTGCGCCTGGACGATCGGTATCGCGGCTTCTGCCGAGGCGCGGAGCGGCGCCTGGTCGCCGTTGCGCCCATAGGCCTGATGCAGCGACAAGGCGGCCTGGTGCGCGGGGCTCTGCTGGCGGAGATAGACCCGGTCGAGGTCTGCCGGAGCGGCGCCATCCAGTTCCGAGATCGAGCGGGCAGCGCCCGCATCGAGTCCTGGCGGCGGCGGGCTCATACCGGCCTTGCGTGCCGCGGCGAGGGTCGCTGCGGTCGTATCGCGATGATGGGTGACGAGCATTTGCCCATAGCGGCGGACCTGCGGCGATTTCGCCTTCTTCATGGCAATCTGGCTCGACCGAATTTCGTGAAGGTCGCTTCGCCCGGCCGCTGCGACAT
>NZ_JAQIJT010000002.1:755000-982500 GCF_036946125.1 Sphingomonas adhaesiva | reverse complement strand
GTTCCGCGACGTCTTCGACTATCGCGAGGGCGAGGTTTTCTGGTGCACCGCCGATATCGGCTGGGTGACCGGCCATTCCTATGTCGTCTACGGCCCGCTGGCGAACGGCGCGACCACGGTGATGTTCGACGGCGTCCCCAACTACCCCGATCACGGGCGGCTGTGGGAGACGATCGACCGGCTCGGCGTCAATATCCTCTACACCGCGCCCACCGCGATCCGCGCGCTGATGCGCGAGGGCGACCAGTGGGTCCGCAAGTACAGCCGCGCCTCGCTCCGCCTGTTGGGCACCGTGGGCGAGCCGATCAATCCCGAGGCGTGGGGCTGGTACCACCGGGTCGTGGGCGACGGCCGCTGCCCGATCGTCGACACCTGGTGGCAGACCGAGACGGGCGGCATGCTCATCGCGCCGCTGCCCTACGCCACCGACCTGAAGCCCGGCTCCGCGACGAAGCCGCTGCCCGGCGTCCGACCGCAGATCGTCGATGCCGAGGGCCAGGTGCTGGACGGCGCGACCGAGGGCAATCTGTGCATCGTCGACAGCTGGCCGGGCCAGATGCGCACCGTGTGGAACGACCACGACCGCTTCTTCCAGACCTATTTCACCACGTATCCGGGGAAGTATTTCACCGGCGACGGCTGCCGCCGGGACGAGGACGGCTATTACTGGATCACCGGACGCGTCGACGATGTCATCAACGTGTCCGGCCACCGCATGGGCACCGCCGAGGTCGAATCCGCGCTGGTCGCGCACGCCAGCGTCGCGGAGGCCGCGGTGGTCGGCATGCCGCACGAGGTGAAGGGCCAGGGCATCTACGCCTTCGTCACGCTCAATGCCGGGGTCGAGGCATCGGAGGAGCTGCGCGCCGAGCTGCGCCAGTTCGTTCGCAACGAGATCGGCCCGATCGCGTCGCCCGACGCACTGCAATTCGCCCCCGGCCTGCCCAAGACCCGCTCGGGCAAGATCATGCGCCGCATCCTGCGCAAGATCGCGGAGGACGAGGTCGGCAATCTCGGCGATACCTCGACGCTCGCCGATCCGTCGGTGGTCGACACCCTGGTCGAGGAGCGGGTCGTCCGCCAATAGCGACGGGTCGCGATCGGGCCGGGGAACGCCGTTCCCCGGCCGCCGATTGGGGCGCGATGACGAGGCTGCTCGGCTGTGCCACCACCAAGGGAGCGATCCACAATTTCACCGCCGGGCTGGCGAAGATGCCGGCCGGGCGCGGCATTCGCGTCAACGCGGTCGCGCCGGGGCCGGTGTGGACCCGCTGATCCCCTCCACCATGCCGCCCGACAGGGTGAAGACCGTCGGGGACAACACCCCGCTCGGCCGCGCCGCGCAGCCGGTCGAACTGGCCCCGCCTTATGTAATGCTGGCGACCAAGGAGGTGGGCTATATCACCGGCGCGACGGTGCCGGTCACCGGGGCGCGCCCGTTCCCCTGACGTCCGTCCGAGCCGCCGATCGCGCGGATCGTCAGGCCGTGTGGCCGGTCTGGCGCTCGTGTGCCGTTCCCCGGCCAAGGCGGGACCCAAAGGAACTCCGACGATCCAGCGGGATGGCCAGCACAACGACCGACGCACCCTGGCCCGCCCTTGGCGGCCATCCCTCCCTGCCGTATCGCACATGCTCCCGCCCCCACCCACCCGGAGCCGTTTGCCGATGCCCGTCCCCGCGCTGCTGCGGTCCTGCCTGGCGCTCCTGCTGATCCTGCTGCCTGCGACGCTTTCCGCGCAGCCGTCGCCGCTCGTCACCGCGTCGGCGCAACTGGCGAAGGCGGAGGCGGACCTGCGCGCCGCCGACAAGGCGCTCGACGGCCGCCTCGACGATGCAGCCCGCACCGATCTGCGCGCCGACGTCCTGGCCACGCGCGCCGCCACCGTCGTCGCCACGCAGGCGCTGACCGATCAGCTGGAGCTGATCGACGCGCGGGTCGCCGGGCTGGGCGCCACCCCCGCCGCGGGCGAGGCGCCCGACATCCGTGCCGAGCGCGCGCGCCTCGCCCGCGAGCGAATCGCGCTCGATTCCGCCGCCAAACGCGGACGCCTGCTCGGCGTCGAGGCGCAGCAGCTCGCCGACGAGATCGCACAGAGCCAGGCCGAACAGTTCGGCCAGCGCATCTCCGCGCACGTCCCCTCCCCGCTGTCGCCCGCGTTCTGGAGCGCGGTGATCCACAATCTGCCGCGCGACATGCGCCGTATCGCCGCCTTCGTCGATGGCGGCGTGGAAAGCCTGCGTAACCGATCCGCGCGCGCGCCCTGGTGGCCTGCGCTGCTCGGGCTGGCCGCCGCACTCGCGCTCCTGGTGCCGGGACGCACCGCCGCCCACGGGCTGGGGCGCCGCTTCCTGATCGAGGGCGCGCCGGGGCACCGCGTGCGACGCTCCGCCAACGCGATCTGGCGCGTGACGGTGGGCACGCTCACGCCGTTCCTCGCCACCACCGCGCTGGTACAGGGCCTGCGCTGGTCGCAGCTGGAGCCGCGCGGCTGGACCGGCCTGTTCGACGCGGTGATCGTCGCGGCGACCTTCGGCGGCTTTACTGCCGCGGTCACGGGCGCGGTGCTGATGCGCAATCAGCCCAGCTGGCGCGTGCTGCCCATCGCGGACGATGCCGCACGCCAGCTGCGCCCGTTCAGCTGGCTGCTGGCGACGGTCGCCGCCTTCACCATCCTGCTCGACGCGTTCAACACCGCGGTCGCCGCCAGCGCAGCGGCGCTCAGCGCGACGCAGGCGCTGGAGGCGATCGTCCATCTCGCGATGATCGCCGGCGCGCTGGCCGTCGTCGCGCGGCTGCGCGCCGCCCGTGCCGATGCGGAGGACGCCGCGCCCACCCGCGCCGGGCTCGGCGCGCTGGCGCTCGTCGCCTGGGTCGTCGTGGCGGCGGCCGCCGTCGCGCTGCTGGCGGGTTATCTCGGCTTCGCGCTGTTCCTGATGCAGCTCGTCGCCTGGGCCGTGGTGCTCGGCAGCATCGTCTTCCTGACGATGGCCGCGGTGGACGATGTCGCGACCACCGTCTTCACGCGCGAGAGTACCGTCGGGCGGCTCCTGTGCCGCGCGCTCGGCGTGCGCGGCGCCCTGGTCGACCAGTTCGGCGTGCTGCTCTCCGGCGTGCTGCGGCTCGTGCTCGGGATCGCCGCGGTGGCGATGCTGTTCGCTCCCTTCGGCGCGGGCGGCGGCATCGGAACGCTGTTCGGGCGCGTCGGCGCGCTGGCGCAGGGCATCCAGATCGGCGGCGTCGCCATCTCGCCCGGCACCATCCTGCGCGGGTTGCTGGTCCTGTTCGTCGGCTTGGCGCTGGTACGTGCCTTCATGCGCTGGCTGGAGGGCAAGTATCTGCCCGCCACCGACCTCGACGGGTCGGGACGCAATTCGGTCAGCCTCGTGGCGCGCTATGTCGGCATTGCGCTGGCGGTGATCTGGGCGCTCGCGTCGCTGGGCATCGGGGTCGAGCGGATCGCGCTGCTGCTGTCCGCGCTGTCGGTCGGCATCGGCTTCGGCCTTCAGGCGATCACCTCCAACTTCGTCTCGGGCCTCATCCTGCTCGCCGAACGCCCGATCAAGATCGGCGACCTCGTCCGCATCGGCACCGACGAGGGCGACGTGAAGCGCATCAGCGTCCGCTCGACCGAGATCGAGCTGCCCGACCATTCGACGCTGATCGTCCCCAATTCCGAGCTCATCACCAAGACCGTCCACAACAAGACGCTGGCCAGCCCGCTCGGGCGCATCCAGATCCAGTTCTCGATCCCGATCGAGGCGGATGCGGATCGCGCGCTGGCGCTCGTCGACCGCGCCTTCGTCGAACATGCCGCGGTCCTCGACGCGCCGGCCTCTGCCGTGTTCATCGATTCGATCGCCAACGGCCGCGTGCTGTTCAACTGCTTCGCCCACGTCGAGAGCCCGCGCGCGGCGTATCGTGCGCGCAGCGAGATCCTGACCACGCTCCTGCGCTGGTTCCGCGAGGAGGGGATCGAGCTGGGCACCGTGCCCCAGAAGCTGGAGCTGGTGCCGCCCGCGGACACAATCCAACCGCGAACCTGATCCACCCGTCACCCCGGACTTGTTCCGGGGTCCACTGTTCCCCGCACCTCGACAATCCTGGGTACGCGGCGCCGTGGATGCCGGAACAAGTCCGGCATGACGGGTAGGGCTACGAAATCGCATTCCCCATGCCACCAACCCCGCCGCCGAGGGTTGTGCGTCTGCGAAGACAATCAGGGGGATCGCACCGTTGCACACGCTCGCCGACCGGCTCCAGCCCGGCTCGCCCTATCCGCTGGGCGCCACCTTCGACGGAATGGGCGTCAATTTCGCGGTCTTCTCCGCCAATGCGGATCGGATCGAGCTGTGCCTGTTCGACCCCGAGGGCCGGCGTGAGCTGAAGCGGCTGACGCTGCCGGAATGCACCGACGAGGTGTGGCACGGCTATCTGCCCGATGCCGAACCCGGGCTCGTCTACGGCTATCGTGCGCACGGCCGCTACGAGCCGGAGGCCGGGCACCGCTTCAATCCCAACAAGCTGCTGCTCGATCCCTACGCCCGTCGCCTCCAGGGCCAGATCAAATGGACCGACGCGCTCCACGGCTACCGCGTCGGGCATCGCAACGCGGACCTGTCGTTCGACAAGCGCGACAGCGCGCCCGCCATGCCCAAGGCGGTGGTGGTCGACGACCACTGGGACTGGTCGCGCGACCGGCGCCCCGACACGCCCTGGTCTGAGACGGTCATCTACGAGGCGCACGTCAAGGGCCTGACGAAGCTGATGGAGGAAGTGCCCGCGCGCGAACGCGGCACCTATGCCGCGCTCGGCCACCCCGCGGTCATCCGGCACCTGAAGCGGATCGGGGCGACCGCGATCGAGCTGCTGCCGATCCACGCCTTCACGCAGGACCGCTTTCTTCAGGAAAAGGGGCTGCGCAACTACTGGGGCTACAACTCGCTCGGCTTCTTCGCGCCGGAGCAGGGCTATATGGCCTCGCCGCATCAGGACGAGCTGCGCCGCGCCGTCCACCGCCTGCACAAGGCCGGGATCGAGGTGATCCTCGACGTCGTCTACAACCATACCTGCGAGGGGTCGGAGCGCGGGCCGACGCTGTCGTGGCGCGGGCTGGACAATGCCAGCTACTATCGCCTCGTCGACGGCGACGCGCGCTACACCATCAACGACACCGGCACCGGCAACACGCTGAACATGAGCAAGGCGCGCGTCATCCAGATGGTCGCGGACTCGCTGCGCTACTGGGCAACCAGCTTCGGCGTCGACGGCTTCCGCTTCGACCTGGGCCTGACGCTGGGGCGCGAGGCGACCGGGTTCGATCCCGGCGCCGCCTTCTTCGACGTGCTGCGGCAGGACCCGGTGCTCGGCCGGCTCAAGCTGATCGCGGAGCCGTGGGACGTCGGCCCCGGCGGCTATCAGCTCGGCAACTTCCCGCCCGGCTTTGCCGAGTGGAACGACAAATACCGCGACACGGTGCGCGAATACTGGCGCGGAGAGCCCGCCAAGCGCGCCGATCTCGCCGCGCGCCTGTCGGGGTCGGGCGACCTGTTCGACCGCCGCGCGCGCCGCCCCTGGGCGAGCGTCAACCTGCTCGCCGCGCACGACGGTTTCACGCTGGCGGACACCGTCACCTACGAGGAGCGCCACAACGAGGCCAATGGCGAGGACAATCGGGACGGGCACAGCCACAATGCCTCGCGCAACTGGGGGGTCGAGGGGCCGACCGACGATCCCGTCATCAACGACGCGCGCGGTCGCGTGATGCGCTCGATGCTGACCACGCTGCTCACATCGCTCGGCACGCCGATGCTGGTCGCGGGCGACGAGTTCGGGCGCACGCAGCAGGGCAACAACAACGCCTATTGCCAGGACAACGAGATCAGCTGGCTCGACTGGCAGGCCGCCGCCACGCCGGAGGGGCAGGCGCTGATCGACTTCACCGCGCGCCTCACCGAGTTGCGCCGCCGCTACACCGTCCTGCGCAACCCGACGTTCCTCTACGGCAAGGATTCTCCCGGCGAGGGGATCGAGGACATCGAATGGTGGGACGAGCGCGGCGGGCGCCTCTCGCCCGAGGACTGGCAGAATCCCGAGGGCCGCGCGCTCCTGATGCGCCGCGCCACCCGGACCGGGGACGGTCAGGTCGAGGCGGTATCGCTGCTCCTCAACGCCTCCGCCGATCCGATCACCTTCACCCTCCCCCCGCCGCACGCGACGCGCACCGTCCTGATCGACAGCGCGAAGCCCGACCAGCAGGAGATCGAGATCGGCGACAGCTACGAGGTCGCGCCGCAGGGCGCCGCGCTGGTGACATGGCGCAGCGGGTTCGAGGCGTGAGGGACAGGACGACCGCCCCATCCACCCCGTCACCCCGGCCTCGTGCCGGGGTCCAGGGTTCCACGCGCCGGACGATAATGGATCGCCCGGAACCCTGGATGCCGGGACGAGCCCGGCATGACGGAGCGCTGGCATGACCTGGGGCCCCGAACCGCTCGCCGACGGCACCACCCGCTTCCGCCTCTGGGCCCCCGATGCCGCCGCCGTCGCGATCGAGATCGACGGCCGCTCCCCCGTCGCGATGGAGCGCGGCGCCGATGGCTGGTTCGCCCGCGTCCTGCCCGCCGTCCCCGGCACGCGCTACCGCTTCCGCATCGGCGACGCGACCGTCCCGGACCCGGCATCGCGTCGACAGTCGGGCGGCGTCCACGGCTGGAGCGTCGTTCCCGATCCCCATTACGACTGGCAGCATGACGACTGGCGCGGTCGCGCCTGGCACGAAACGGTCCTGCTGGAGGTCCACGCGGGCGTCCTCGGCGGCTTCACCGCCATCGCCGGGCGCCTGCCCGAGTGGAAGGATGCGGGCATCACCGCGATCGAACTCATGCCCGTCGCCGCGTTCGGCGGGACGCGCGGCTGGGGCTATGACGGCGTGCTGCCCTATGCGGTCCACGAAGGCTACGGCACGCCCGCCGAGCTGAAGGCGCTGGTCGACGCCGCGCACGGTCATGGCCTCTCGGTCTTTCTCGACGTCGTCTACAATCACTTCGGCCCCGACGGTAACTACCTTGGCCAATATGCCGCCGGCTTCTTCGATGCCGACGTCCATACCCCCTGGGGCGGCGCGGTGGCGGTCGAGCGCCCGCAGGTCGCGCGCTTCTTCGTCGACAATGCGCGGATGTGGCTCGACGAATATCGCTTCGACGGCCTGCGCTTCGATGCGGTCCAGGCCATCGCCAACGCGCCCTTCCTCGATGCCATGGCGGCCGAGCTGCGCGCCGCCTGCCCCGACCGCCACGTCCATCTCGTGCTGGAGAACGAGGCGAACGACGCCCCGCGCCTCGCCCCCGGCCGCTACGACGCGCAGTGGAACGACGACTTCCACAACGTCCTCCACGTCCTGCTCACCGGCGAGACCAGCGCCTATTACGCCGACTTCGCCGACCGTCCCGCGGCGCGCCTCGCGCGCTGCCTGTCGGAGGGCTTCATCTATCAGGGCGACCCGTCCGCGAACCACGACGGCAAGCTGCGCGGCACGCCCAGCGCGCATCTCGCGCCCACGGCCTTTGTCGCCTTCCTCCAGAACCACGATCAGGTCGGCAACCGCGCGATGGGGGAGCGGCTGGTGACGCTCGCCGATCCCGCGAAGCTCGCCGCCGCCACCGCGCTGCTCCTGCTTTCGCCGCAGATCCCGCTGCTGTTCATGGGCGAGGAGGAGGGAAGCGACACCCCCTTCCTCTTCTTCACCGACTTCCACGACGCGCTCGCCGATGCCGTCCGCGAGGGCCGCCGCCGAGAATTCGCGAAGTTCGACGCCTTCGCCGACGCGGCGTCGCGCGAACGGATCCCCGATCCCAACGCGCCGGAGACGTTCGATCGCTCCCGCCCCCGGCCCGGCCCGGCGGCAGACCATTGGCGTGCGCTTCACCGCGACCTGCTGGCGCTCCGCCATCGCCACATCGTCCCCCGCGTCGCCGGCGCGGTGTCGATCGATGCGGTCGCGCATGCCGAAGCCGCCGTCACCGCGCGCTGGCGGTTGTCGGACGGCGCGATCCTGACGATCGCGATCGACCTCGCCGACACTCCAGCGCCGCTCCCGACCCCCGACGCGCCGATGTTCTCGCTCCCCGGTCGCTTCGTCGCGTGGATCGAGCCGTGACCGCGCGGCTGCTTCGTGACTGGACCGACGCAAACGGTCGTCCGCAGCGCGTCGCCGACGACGTGCTCGCCGCCATCGAAGAGCGCCTCTCCCCCGGCACGCCGGCGGAGAGTCCGTTCCTCTCGGTCGACGCCGGCCACATGCTCGCGCTGCCCGGTGGCGCCGCGGGCACCGCCGAGCTGCTGTTCGAGGACGGCGGGCGCACCCATGTCGCGATCGCCGACGACGGCACGATCCTCGCCCCCGATCGCCCCGGCTATCACCAGCTGTGCGCGACCGGATGCACCTTCACGCTCGCCATCGCCCCGCGGCGCTGCCCCGCACCGCCGGCGCGCGCCTGGGGTGCCGCGGTACAGATCCCCGCGCTGCGCGAGGCCACCCCGACCGCGTTCGGCGATGCCGGCACGCTCGCGCGTGCCACCCCCGCCTTCGCCCGGATCGGCGCGCAGGCGCTCGCGATCAGCCCGACCCACGCCCTGTTCCCCGGCGCACCCGCACGGATCAGCCCCTATTCGCCATCGACCCGGCTGTTCCACAACGTCCTCCTCGCCGACCCCTCGCTGATCGGCCTCGCTCCGCCGCCCGCGGCAGCGCCGCCCCTGATCGAATGGCAGGCCGCGATCCCCGAGCGGATGGCCCTGCTGCGCGCCGCCTACGATGGCGCCGGGGAGGCGGTACGCGCCGCCGCCGCGGCCTGGCGGCGTCAGCGCGGCGCCATGCTGGAGGCGCACGCCCGCTTCGACGCGCTCCATGCGCGGCTCGGCGGCGACGGCTGGCGCGACTGGCCCGCCGCCTTCCACGATCCCGCGGGCGAGGCGGTCATCCGCTTCGCCGCGCAGGAGGAGGACGCGGTCGCCTTCTTCGCTTTCCTCCAATGGCTCACCGACCTCTCGCTCGCCCAGGCGCAGCGCACCGCGCGCGAGGGGATGGCGATCGGCCTCATCGCCGATGTCGCCGTCGGCATGGCGTCGGACGGCAGCCACGCCTGGGGCGCGCCGGACGAGGTGCTGTGCGGCCTGACCATCGGCGCGCCGCCCGATCCGCTCGGGCCGCAGGGGCAGAATTGGGGCATCACCGCGCTCGATCCGCTGGCGCTGGAGCGGCACGCCTTCCGCCCGTTCATCGACACGCTGCGCGCCGCCTTCGCGCATGCCGGCGGGGTGCGGATCGACCATGCGCTGGGGCTGGAGCGGCTGTGGGTGATCCCCGAAGGGGCCGATGCGTCGCAGGGCGCCTATCTCACCATGCCCGGGGAGCATCTGCGCCGCATCGTCGCGATCGAGGCGCACCGTGCGGGCGGCATCGTCATCGCGGAGGACCTGGGCACGGTTCCCCCGGGCCTGCGCGACGCGCTGGCGCAGCGCTGCATGATGGGCATGCGCGTGCTGCCGTTCGAGCGTGACGGGGACGGCGGTTTCCTCCCGCCTGCCGAATGGGACGATTCCGCCGTGGCGATGACCGGCACCCACGATACGCCGACCGTCGCCGGCTGGTGGACCGGCCACGACCTCGACTGGGCGCGCCGGCTGGGCCGCGGAGGGGAGGACGACCGCGCCACGGCGCGTGCGGCGCTGTGGCAGGCGCTCGGCGGCACCGGCGATCCGCCCGCCGACGTCCCGCTCGACGCGATCCTCGCGCATGTCGCCGCCGCCCCGGGCGCGCTCGCCCTCTTTCCGCTGGAGGACCTGCTGGGACTGTTGGAGCAGCCCAATCTGCCCGGCACGATCGACGAACATCCCAACTGGCGCCGTCGGCTGTCCGGCGACATCCACACCCTGCTCGCGCAGCGCGCCGTCGTCCGCCGCGCCCGCCTGCTCACCAGCGAAAGACCCGGATGACCGTCCCCCATCCCCCGCGCGCGACCTACCGGCTGCAATGTCACGCCGGCTTCACCTTCGCCGACGCGGAGGCGATCGTGCCCTATCTCGACCGGCTCGGCATCAGCCACGTCTATACCTCGCCGGTCACCACCGCCGCGCCGGGGTCGACGCACGGCTATGACGTGGTCGATCCGACCGCGATCAACCCCGAACTCGGCGGCGAGCCCGCCTTCCGCTCGCTCGCCCGTGCGCTGGCGGCGCGCGACATGGGGCTGGTGATCGACATCGTCCCCAATCACATGGGGGTCGCCACCGGCACCAACCCGTGGTGGCAGGATGTGCTCGCCCGGGGGGAGGCGAGCGAGCACGCCGCGGTCTTCGACATCGACTGGGGCGAGCCGATCGTGCTCCCCGTCCTCGGCACGCCTTTGTCACAGGCGCTGGCGGACGGCGCGATCGGCGTCGAGCGGCACGGCGACCGCTGGTGGGTCGTCGCCTACGGGGAACATCGCTTCCCCCTGCGCGACGAGGACCAGGCCGATGCCGATGCGATGCCGCTCCGCGACCTGCTCGCGCGCCAGCACTACCGCCTCGCCTGGTGGCGCACCGCCAACGACACGCTCAACTGGCGCCGCTTCTTCTCGATCAACGAACTGGCCGGCGTTCGCGTCGAGGATGCGGCGGTCTTCGAGAAAACGCATGCGCTCGTCTTCCGCCTGTATGACGAGGGGCTGATCCAGGGCGTCCGCATCGACCATGTCGACGGACTGACCGACCCCATCGGCTACACCCGCCGCCTGCGCGAGCGGCTCGGCCCCGATGGCTGGATCGTGGTGGAGAAGATCCTCGGCGCGGACGAACCCCAGCCCGCCGGCTGGGGCATCGACGGAACCAGCGGCTATGACGCCATGGAGCTGATCGGACAGGCGATCCACGATCCCGCGGGCGCGGTCGCCCTCACCGACGCGTGGCAGGATCTGACCGGCGCCGGCACCTCCTTCGAGGCGGAGGAGCTCGCCGCGCGACAGCAACTGCTGGCGTGGCAATTCACCGGCCAGCTGGAGCGCACCGTCGCCGCCTTCGCCGACATCGCGCCCGACGGCACCACCCCCGCGATGCTGCGCCGCGCGATCGAGCGGTTGCTGTGGGTCTTCCCGGTCTATCGCACCTACGCCACCGCCGCCGGTGCGCCTGCGACCGACGCCGCCGTGCGCGACACGGCGCGCGCGCGCGTCGCCGCGCACCTGCCCCCGGGCGAGACGCCCGTCGCGGACTGGATCCTCGCCACGCTGGCGAACCCGGCCGGGGATCGCGCCGCCGATGCCGCGCGCCGCTTCCAGCAGCTCTCCGCCCCGATCGCCGCCAAGGCGGTCGAGGACACCGCCTTCTACCGCTACGGTCGCCTGCTCTCGCGCAACGAGGTCGGCGCCGATCCCGCCACGCTCGGCATCTCCCCCGCCGCCTTCCACACCGTCGTGACCGCACGCTCCCGCGCGGTCCCGCAGGCGATGCTCGCCACCGCCACCCACGATCACAAGCGCGGTGAGGACGTGCGCGCCCGCCTCGCCGTGCTGAGCGCGATGCCCGACCTGTGGCGCACCCATGCCGCGCGCTGGATGACGCGGCGCGAGGCGCAGGGCATCGCCGCGGCCGATCGCTACATGCTGTTCCAGATGCTGGTCGGCGCCTGGCCCCGGGATCGCACCGACTTCGCCGAGCGCATCAAGGCGTGGCAGCAAAAGGCGCTGCGCGAGGCCAAGCGCCATTCGTCATGGGAGGCGCCCGACGCGGAGTACGAGGCCGCCGCCGCCGCGCTGGTCGACACGCTGCTGGCCGACCCGTCGTTCGTCGCCGAGGTCGAGGCGCTGCTCGAACAGCTGCGCGCCGCCGCCGAGGCCAATACAGCGGTGCAGGTCGCGCTGCGCTACACCCTGCCCGGCGTCCCCGATCTCTATCAGGGCACCGAGCTGACCGACCTGTCGCTCGTCGACCCCGACAACCGCCGCGCGGTGGATTATGCGCTGCGCGAGCGGCTGCTGTCCGATCCGCCCCCCAAGCTCGCGCTCATCGCCCGGCTGCTGGCGTGGCGGCGCGACGATCCGGCGCTGTTCGCGCACGGCGATTACGCCCCCGCCCGCGTCACCGGCCCGGGCGCGCCGCACCTCATCGCCTTCGAGCGCCGCCACGACGGCCGGATCCTGCGCTGTGCCGTCGCGCTGCACGACCGGCGGGCGTGCTCCGACACGCTCGTCGCCTTCGCGTCGGGCGTCACGCACCCCGCCGACACCCTGTTCGCCACGGGTCCGGTGTGGCTCGACCGCGGCTGAAACCGGGTGTTCCAGTTCGTGACACGTTAGCGCCGCGGTAACTATCTTCACCCCGTTCCGCGCGATTTTCGCCCGCAGTATGGCCGTGCCAGCCCCGAATGGAGGATGGCGCATGGCCACGACGCTGACGATCGACGGAAAGCTGGACGACTGGACCGCACAGGACCGGATCGACCGCGGCCTGCCCGATGGCTATGCGATCTACGCGCGCAGCAACGGCGCCGACATGGCCTTCGCGCTGAAGGCGCCGATCGCGATCGGCACCAACACCACCGCCTGGCTTAACACCGATCGCGATGCGAAGACGGGCTATCAGGTATTCGGCTTCGCCGGCGGCGCGGAATATAACGTCAACGTCAATGCGGACGGCACCGTCTCGCTCTATACCGGCGGCGCGGGCGAGAAGCTCGTGCTCGCGAACCTGCCCGCCGCGCGCTCGGCGGACGGCACCGTGCTGGAATTCAGCGTGCCGAAGTCGGCGATCGGCAACCCGCAGTCGATCGACACGCTCTACGACGTCAACGACGGCGTCTTCCTGCCGGGCAGCTATTCCTCCGCCCCCTTCACCGTCTTCAACGATACCGGCATCCAGGCCGCGACCGACCACCGCGTCGCGATCGTCTGGTCGGAGACGACCGCGAAGAACTATTTCAGCGAAACCGCCTACAACCAGCTGTTCCTGGCCGCGCAGAGCCAGGCGATGCAGGCCGGCGTCCCCTTCGACATCCTGACCGAGAGCGACCTCACCAGCCTCGCCACGCTGGCGAAGTACGACACGATCGTCTTCCCCTCGTTCCGCAACGTCGATGCCGCACAGGCCGACAAGATCGCGCAGACGCTGGAACAGGCGACGAAGCAGTTCGGGATCGGCCTGATCGCGGGCGGCGAGTTCATGACCAACGGCGCGGACAACGCCGCGCTGGCGGGCGACAGCTATTCGCGCATGAAGCTGCTGTTCGACGCCACCCGCGTCACCGGCGGCTTCCCCGCGGACGTGACCGTGAAGGCGACCGACGCCAGCGGCGCGATCCTCGACGGCTATGCGCAGGGACAGGTCGTCCACCAGTATAGCGGCGTCGGCTGGAACGCCTTCACCAGCGTCAGCGGCAGCGGCCGGACGATCGCGACCGAGACGGTGAACGGCACCGACTATGCCGCCGCGATCGCGACGCAGACGGGGGGGCGCAACGTCATCTTCTCGTCCGAGGCGGTGATGGCGGACGAGAACCTGCTGCAAAAGGCGATCGACTATTCGGTCCACGGCACCGGCCTGTCGGTCGGCCTCCAGATGACGCGCAACGCGGGGCTCGTCGCGGCGCGCGTCGACATGGACCAGAGCCAGGAGAAGGACGAGGTCCATCCCGACGACGGCACCCCCGGCATCTACGACAAGCTCATCCCGACGCTGGCCGAGTGGAAGGCGAACTACAATTTCGTCGGCAGCTATTACGTCAACATCGGCAACAATCCCGCCGGCGGCCAGACCACCGACTGGGCGAAATCGTTGCCCTATTACAAGGCGTTGCTCGACATGGGCAACGAGCTGGGGCTGCACAGCTACACCCACCCGGAAGACACCAACCTGCTGAGCGCGGACCAGATCAGGTTCGAGTTCGGGGCGGAGCGCGCGGAGCTGGAGAAGCAGCTGTCCGCCTTCCTGGGCCGGACCGTCACGGTCGGCGGCGCCGCGGTTCCCGGCGCGCCGGAGACGATCGCGACCTCGCAGGAGATACTGAAGTACGTCGACTATCTCTCGGGCGGCTTCTCCGGCGTCGGCGCGGGCTATCCCAACGCCTTCGGCTTCATGCCCACCAGCGGCACCACCGCCGTGAACCTGATCGTCAACGGCAGCTTCGAGACCGCGCCGGTCAACGCCAACGGCTGGCGAGTGAACCCCAATGGCCAGGTCGCCGGCTGGACCGGCGCGCGCGACGGCGTGGAGGTCTGGAACAACGGCTATATGGGGGTGAAGCCGTCGAACGGCGCCAACGTGGCCGAGGTCGACGCGAACAACGGCGCGCTGTCGCAGTCGGTGAAGACCGAGGCGGGCAAGAGCTACACGCTCGCCTTCGACTATGCCGGTCGCCCCGGCGCGCTCGCCAGCTCCGCGTTCGAGGTGGTGTGGAACGGACGGGTCGTCGCCACGATCGCGCCGACCAATTCGACCATGACGACGCAGAAGTTCACCGTCACCGGCACCGGCGACAGCGACACGCTGTCCTTCCGCGCGGTCGCGGGCGACAACGATCGCATGGGCGCGCTGCTCGACAACGTCTCGCTGATCCGGCAGGGGACCGGGCCCAGCGCCTTCGACAAGATCTACATCGCCCCCAACACCTTCTTCGACTTCACGCTGATGGAGTTCCAGAAGAAGACGGTGGCCGAGGCGGAGGCGATCTGGAAGCAGCAGTTCGACACGCTGACGAAGAACGCCGACGCGCCGGTCGTGGTGTGGCCGTGGCACGATTACGGCCCCGCGATGTGGCAGCCGGACGGCACCTCGCCCTATACGAAGGAGATGTTCACCAACTGGATCGCGCACGCGTCGCAGGCGAACATGGAATTCGTGACGCTCGACGATCTGGCCGACCGCATGGCCGCGCTCCACGCCACGACCATCACGTCGACCGTGTCGGGCAACACCGTCACCGCGACCGTGGGCAGGACCACCGGCACCTTCGCGCTCGATGTCGACGGCCAGTCGTCGGGGCAGGTGATCCAGCGCGTCGCCGACTGGTATGCCTATGACAAGGACAAGGTGTTCGTGCCGGTGTCCGGCGGCACCTTCGCGATCACGATGGGGGCCAGCGCCGACGACGTGACGCACATCACGTCGCTGCCGATGCGGGCGTCGCTCATCTCGCTGTCGGGCGACGGGCGCGACCTGTCGTTCACCGTCTCGGGCGAGGGGAAGGTGGTCGTCGACCTGAAGGCCCCCGGCACCGACTGGACGACCGTCGACGGCGCCACCGTCACGTCGCTGGTGGGCGAGGTGCTGACGATCGACATCGGCGCGATCGGGTCGCACGCCGTCCGCATCGGGCATGTCGCCAATACCGGCCCGTCGATCACGTCGCTGGGCGGCGGCGACTTCGGGCAGGTGTCGGTCGCGGAAAACACCACCGCGATCATGACCGCGACCGCGACGGACGCGAACATCGCACAGGGTGACAAGGTAACGTGGTCGCTCGCCAAAGGCGGCGACAGCGCGCTCTTCTCGATCGACGCCGCCACCGGCACGCTGCGCTTCAACCAGGCGCCCGATTTCGAGAATCCGCAGGACGGGGTCAACCGCGACAACATCTACGATGTCACGCTCGTCGCCACCGACGCGAAGGGCGCGACCGATACCCAGCTGGTCTGGGTGAAGGTGACCGATGTCCCCGGGGTGAAGAAGACCGGGGGCATCGGCAACGACACGCTGATCGGCACCGGGGAGCAGGACGTGCTGAGCGGCGGCTGGGGCAACGATACGATCGACGGCCTGGGCGGCAACGACAGCATCACCGGCGGCTACGGTCGCGACACGCTGACCGGCGGCGCGGGGCGCGACGTCTTCCGCTACGAATCGAAGCTGGACAGCGGCATCGGCACCCTGACCCGCGACGTCATCACCGACTTCACCCGCGGCGAGGACAGGATCGACCTGTCCGCGATCGACGCCAATTCGTCGCTGTTCGCGCCGGGCAATCAGGCCTTCACCTTCCTGTCGAAGGCGGGGGCGGCGTTCACCGGCGCGGGGCAGCTGCGCTTTGCGTACCAGTCGATCGGCGGCAAGGAATATACGATCGTGGAGGGAAACACCGACTCCGGTCGCCTCGCCGACTTTTCGATCGCGCTGCTCGGCCATCACGAGCTGACCGCCAGCGACTTCGTGCTGTAACTGCCTGGCGCTGTGCTCCTGCCTGCGCGGGAGCACGGCGGGGCCTTTCGCGAAGGTCCGGCGTCAGGGCGCCCCGCCACCCGGACCCCGCCATCCACCATTTCGCAACGACCGCTTCCTATACGCGCCCGATGCACCGCGCGGCGGAGATCATCACGGAACGGCGATGGCCGGCATAGGCTTCCAGCTCGCGCGGCTCGCGCGCGAGGGCGGCATCGGCGGGATCGCGGGCGCGGCGCTGCACGGCAGCCTCGTCAGCGCCGGGCCGTGGCTCATCACCGCCGCGGCGATGGAGGTCCTCGAACACTGGACGTCGCTCCGGCTCGATACGGCGGGGGCGCACCGGGTCCAGACCATCCTGATCTACGCCTTCAGCCTGTCCGCCATCGTCGCCGCCCCGGTCGGCATGCTGGCGACCCGGCTGGTCGCGGACCGCCTCTACGCGCACGATGCGCCGGGCGTGCCCGGCGTGGTCGTCGCCGCGCTGGTCGCCGGCGGCGGACTGGGGCTGGCGGCGGGCGTCCTTCTGTTCTCGCTGGCCACGCCGCTCCCGCTGCTCGACATCCTGATCGCCGCGACCGCGGTCGCGTGGCTGGCGCAGATCTGGGTCGCCGCCCCGCTCCTCACCGCGCTGCGACAGTATCGCGCGGTCCCGCTGGCCTATTGCCTGGGCATCGCCGGCGTCGCCGTCGTGCTGGCGTTCGGGCCGGGCGCGGATGCGCGCGCGGTGCTGGCGATCGTCACCGCCGGGTTCGGCGTCACGCTGGTCGCGATCGTCAGCATCCTGCGCCGCCATTTCGCGGCGCGCGCGATGCTCGCGAGCCTCGACCTGCCGCCGATGCGCCGCGCGATACTGGTCGCCGGATCGGGGCTGCTCGGCGTCGCTGCGGTGTGGGTCGACAAATGGCTGCTCTGGCAGGGACCGTCGAGCGCCGCGACGCTGGGGCTGCTGCGGCTGAACCCGATCAACGATTCGGGCAGCTTCCTGGGGCTGCTGACGATCGTCCCCGGCCTCACCCTGCTGCTCATCGTGACCGAGACGCGCTTCGACACCGCCTTCGGCGCGCTGCTCGCGCGCTGCACCGGCACGTCGACGCTGGAGCGGATCGGGGACGCGCACCGCGACGTCATCGCCACCCTGCTCGACGGGCTGCGGCTGCTGATCCTGGCGCAGGCGCTGGTCGCCGCGCTGGCATGGGTCCTGGCGGTCCCGTTGTTCGAGGCGATCGGGGCCGACCTGCGCGCGATCTTCGCCTTCCGCCACAGCGCGGTCGGCAGCGTGTTCCACCTGATCGCGATCGCGGCCACCGTGGCGCTCGCCTATTACGACCTGTTCGGGCGTATCCTGCTGACCTGGGCCGCCTTCGCGCTGGCGGCGGCGATCGCCACGCTCGTGCAATGGCCGCTGGGGCTCGCCGGGTTCGGCTGGGGCTATATGATCGGTGCGATGGTCGGGGCGACCGCGGGTGTCGCGCTGGCCGCGGACGCGACGGTGAACCTCGTCTATCTGCTCTTCGTCGGCAACAATCCCGCCGTGGTGGGCGAACAGGGACGGATCCTTTGACGGGCGAACGGCCGATCGACCGGCGGCGCGCGCTGCTGATGGGCTCCGGCGCGCTGGGGCTGATGCTGACGCTGGGGGCGCAGGGGCGTCCGCCGCGCCGCGCCGCGCCGCATTGGGGGGTCGATTACGGCGCCGCCACCGATCCCGTGCTGGCGCGCCAATGCACGTTGCTGGTGCTGGAGCCGCACCATGCCCGCCCGATCGCGCCACTGCGCGGGCCCGGCAGCACGCTGCTCGGCTATGTCAGCTTCGGCGAGGTGGAGAAGAGCCGCCCCTATGTCGACGCGCTGGACAAGGCGGGCGCGCTGCGTGCGCCCAACCCGCACTGGCCCGACGCGCGCCTCGCGGACCTGCGCCATGCCGCATGGCGGGAGGAACTGATCGAGCGCGCCATCCCCGCGATCCTGGCGCTCGGCTACGACGGCATCTTCATCGACACGATGGACAATGCCGAGGCGATGGAGCGCGCCGATCCGGACGCCGCGGGGATGATCGCCGCCGGCGCCGCGCTGATCGCGGCGGTGCGCCGACGCTTTCCCACGATCCGCATCATGCTCAACCGCGGCTATGCGGTCCTGCCGGAGGTGACGCGCCACATCGACGCGGTGCTGGGCGAGGCGATGGCCAGCCGCTGGAATTTCGCCGAACGCCGGTACGAGATGCTGAGCGATGCCGACTGGGCGTGGCAGGCCGACAGGCTGCGCGCCGCCCGCGCGGCGAACCCCGCGCTGACGCTCGCCACCCTCGATTACTGGGACCCGGCCGACACCCGCACCGTCGCCGCGCTCTACGCGCGGGAGCGCGCGGCGGGGTTCCTGCCCTATGTCGCCACGCTGGCGCTCGACCGACTGCTGCCGGAGCCGCGCGGATGACCGCCGCGCGCCGACACGCCCGCATCGCCGTCGGACTGTCGCTCGCGCTCGGCGCGGCATGCGTGCTGGGCGGCCTGTGGCTGCTTCCCGGACGTACCGAAGTCGCGACCGCCGCCGACCGCGCCGTGCCGCCCCCGCCGCGCCGCTTCGTACCGCCCGCGCCCGCCCGCCCCGCCGCCGCCGCGGAGCCGTCGCTCGCGGCGTTGATCCATGCCGCCCCCGCCCCGGCCCTGGCCGAGGAGACCGCGCGCCTGAATGCCGCGGGCCGCCCCGTCACCACGCTTCAGGTCGCCTGGGACCTGCTCGCCGCCGGCCGCGCCGGGGTGGCGCTGGCCTATATCGCGCTGCGCCCCGACCGCGACGCCCCCGCGCTCTGGCCGGTGCGCCTCCGGCTGCTGAAAGCGACCGGCCGGCGCGACGATGCCGCGACGTTGCTCGCCTCCCCGCCCGCGGGCGTCGCGCCGCACGACGTGGTCGCAGCCGGCTATGCGCTCGACCGCGCCGACCTGATCGCCGCCGCCATCGCGAAGGGTGCACTGCCGGCGGAACCCGCCGCGCTGATGCTCGACCTGATCCGCCGCATGGACGCCGCGGATCGCCGCGACCTCGTCGCCGCGCTCGATCGCCGCTCGACCGGCGCATGGCGTCGGGCCGACCCGTGGCTTGCGCTGCGCATCGCCACCCGCGACGCCGACATCCCCGCCGCGCTGCGCGCGATCGACCTGCTCCCGCCCGGCGAGCGCGACACCGCGCGCGAGACGCTGCTGACCCGCACCGGCGACCGCGCCGCGCTGCGCACCCTGTGGCTGGCCGAGCCCGACCGCGCCGCCGCGGCGGAGAAGCTGCTCGCCGCCGGCTTTCGCGCCGATGCGATCGCGACGCTGCGCACCCTCGCCGCCACGCTGTCCCCCGGCGCCCCCGCGGCGCAGCGCCTGCTGTACCTGATGGGCCCCCGCCCCCGGCCCGCCGACCTCGCGTGGCTGCGCGACCGCACGCTCACCGGGGACGCCGCCGACCAGCGCGCCTGGATCGCCGCCTACGCCCCCCGCGACCGCCCCGCCGCCGCGCTCGCCTTCCTGTCGCGCCACCCGCTGGCGCAGAGCAACGCGCTGCTGCTGACCCGCCTGTCGCTCGCCGACAGCGCCGGGGACACCGCGACCGCGGGCACGATCGTCGCCACGCTCCTCGACGGCCGCGCGCTGGCCCCGGGCGAGCTGCGCGCGATCGACCCCCGCGCATTGCCCCCCGGCCCGGCGCAGCTTCTCGCCCGCCGCCGCATCGCGGCCGGCATCGCCACCCCCGCCGAGCGCCTCGATCTCGCCTGGGCGGCCTGGAACCGGGGCGATGCGCCCGGCACGATCGCGCAGCTGACCCCCTATCTGGCCGACCGCCCGCAGGACGCCGTCGCGCTGCGGCTGATGGCGGACGCGCAGGCGAAGGCGGGCGGCACCACCGCCGCCCGCCCCTATTGGGAACGCGCGCTCGCCGCCTCGCCCGACGCGGACCGCACTCGCGCCGAACTGCTCGACCGGCTCGGCCGCCGCGCCGAGGCGCTGCGCCTCGTCGAGACGCTGCGCGCCGACGCGCCCGCCGATCGCCGCCTTGCCGCGCTCCAGGCACGGCTGCTGATCGCCATGGGCCAGCCGGGGCGCGCGCGCGCGGTGCTCGCGCCATGATCGCGGCGCTGTTCCTCCTGCTCGCCGACGCCCCGCGGCTGGCGGTGCCGGCGCCGATCTTCGCCGACGCGACCGTCGTGGCGGCACCGCCGCGGCTGGTCTGGCCGCGCGGCACCCGCGTCACGCTCGACGCTGGCGATGGCGAGCTGGTGGTCCGCTACGATCGTCCGCTCGATCCGCGCACGCTCGACACCTTCCGCCACGCCGTCGCCGATCGCGTCGAGGATCTGCGCTGGAACGACGACAGCCTGGTATTGCGCCCCGCCCCCGGCTGGCAGGCGGTCCCCGAACTGTCGGAAGGCGTCCTGACCGTCACCTTCCTCCCCCCCGCCATCGTCGTCGCCGCGCCGGACGCCGATGACGGCACGCTCGACGCCGATCTGGCGCTGGTGGAGGCCGATGCCGCCGCCGGCTATCCCGGACAGGCCCGCCGCGGCGCCGAAACCCTCGCGCGCACCCATCCGAACGCCCCTCAGGTCATCCGCCGCGTCGCCGATGCGCGCGCCGGCGACGGCGATCCGCGCGGGGCGGCGCGCGCCTATCGCGCGATCGATGCGCATGACGCCGCAGCCCGCCGCGCCGCCGCGATGGCGCCCGGCAGCGCCACCGCGACCGCGACCGCCCGCGACGGCGGCGAATTGTCGCAGGTCGAGCTTGCCGCACGTATCGACGCCGCGCTCGACGACCGCGTCACCGCAGGCGGCGGCGTGCGCCGCGTCGCGTCGTGGATCGACACCCCCGCCGCCACGCTGTCCGCGGCGCGCACCATCGCCGATGCCGCGCTCCAGATCGCGCTGACCGACGCCGCCCGCGCGCAGGTGATGCTGGCCGCCGCCATCGACGACGGCGTGACCGGCGGCGGCGCGCGCGTCACCTGGGGCAGCGCGGAGGCGCAGGCGCGCGGGCTGCTGCTGATCCACATGCCCGACGTCTCGACCGGGGCGCAGGCGCTCGCCGCGGGCTGGCTGACCCGCGCCAGCCTGGGCGGCACGCTGCGACTGTCGCCCGAATGGCTGGTGCAGGGCGATGTCGGCGCGAACCGCTACGGCATCGACCGGGGCGCCGCCAGCGAGACGGTGACGCTCGCCGCCGGGATCGACTATCTGATGCGCCGCGCCGCGCCGTCGCTGACGCTCGGCTATCGCCTCGATGCGGAATACGTCACCCGCCCCGGCGCGATCCCGCTCGCCGCCCGCGAAAACCACATCGTCCAGGGTGTCGTCAGCGGCCCCGTCGGCCCCGTCCAGCTGACCGGACAGCTGGGCTATACCGTCGACCGTTTCGGCGGCGACGGTCCGATCGCCGCGCTCGGGGCATCGGCCTGGCTGGGCGACGGCTGGCGGCTGGAGGGCAGCGGCGGCGTCACCTCGATCGCGCGCCCGGGCTTCTCGGGCGAGCAGCTCTACGGCCGCGCGCAGCTGACCCGCGGGCTGGGCCGCGCGCGATGACCCGTGTCCGGATCCGCCCCGGCGCGCGCCGCGTCATGGAGATGCTGGCGATCTTCGCCGCGCTCGGCGCCTTCGCGGCGGTGCTGACGCACGGGCACGGCTTCGCGGGCATCCAGCCGCATCCCCTGTGGATCCCGGTCATCGCCATGGCGCTCGCCTACGGCACCGGCGCCGGCGTCGTGGCCGCTACGCTGGCGAGCGCGTGGTGGCTGGTCGAGGCGCAGGGGCTGATGGAACGCGGCGACTATCTCGACCGCCTCCTCCACGTGTCGCTGCCGCCGCTGATGTGGTTCGTCGCCGCCGCCGTCATCGGCGAGGTCACGCTGACCCGCACCCGCCGCCACGACCGGCAGGCGCGAAAGCTCGCCGCCGCGCGCCACGACCTCGCCCGGCTGGGCGGCGCGATCGAGGAGCTGACCCGCACCAACCGCGCGCTTCAGGTTCAGATCGCGACCGACGAGCGGACCACCGGCCATGTCATCGCCGCCGCCGCGCGTCTCGCCGCCCCGGACGAGGCCACGCGTCGCGCCGCGCTGGCCGAACTGGTCGCGCGCGCGGCGGGGACCACCGACTTCACCTGCTACCTCGTCGCCCCCGATCGCAGCGCGCATCCGTGGCTGACCGGCACGACCGATGCACGGCGCCCGCCCGCCTTGTCGGAGGCGCTGGTCGGGGTCATCGCCAACCGGCGCGAGGTGCTCCACGTCGCGCGGCGCCGCGATCGCACCCCGCTCGACACGATCGGCGTCGCGGCGGTGCCGCTCTACCACGCCGGCGGCGGCGAGATGGTCGGCTGCCTCGTCCTCCACGACATCCCCTTCGCCGCCTTCCATGCGCAGGCTCTGGCGGAGCTGAACCGCATCGGGCACTGGCTCGCCCCGCTCGCCAGCGCGGCGCAGCGGGGCGGCGACGTGCGCGCCACCGGGCGGGTGGCATGATCGCGCGGATCGGCGTGCTGGTCGTGCTCGACACGCTGCTGCTGGCGGTCGCCGCACTCGGCGGCGCTGCGCTCCCCGTCCTGCTCGGCCACGTCGTGCTGACCCTCGCCGCGCTGGCGATCTGGCTGACGGGGGGACGGATCGGCGTCGCCCCGGCGGTGATCGGGATGCTGGGCCCGGCGCCGCTGCTCGCGTGCTGCCTGCTGTTCCCCGGCACCCGCATCCTGCCGCGCCGCCGCGACGATGCGCCGGACGAGACACCGGCCCCCCGCCGCCAGCGCAGCGCCGCCGTCGCGCGGCTGCTCGACGGGCGCGTGCGCCATGCCGCGCCCGACATGCTCGGCTCGCTCGCGACGGTGATGCGCCACGGGGAGGTCGCGGCGCGCCGCACCGCGCTGGAAACCGTGGTCCGCTCGTTCGAGCCCGCGCTCTCCCCGCTGGTCGCGCTGGCGCTGACCGACGAGGATCAGACGATCCGCGCGCTCGCCGCCGCCGCCGCCGCGCGCATCCTCCACAATCTGACCGAATCGCGCGCCACGATGGAGCGCCGCGTCGCCGCGGGCGATGCCGGGGCCGCGGCCCGGCTGGCCGCGCTGCTCTCGGATCACGCCCGCGCCAACGTCCTGCTGTCCACCGCGCAGCGCCAGCATCTGCGCGAGGCGGCGCTCGCGCTCCATCCCGACCCGCGTACCGCGATGGAGGCGGCATGGGCGGCGCGCGACTATGACGCGATCGACCGGCTCTCGGCCGATCAGCCGGAATCCTGGTGGCGTACCGAGGCGGCAGCGTGAGGCAGGCAGCACCGCTCCCCCCGCCGCTTCCTCCCGCCGACGTGTGCCTGATCGTGGAGGGGGCCTATCCCTATGTCGTCGGCGGGGTGTCGGGCTGGTTGCAGGACCTCGTCACGCATCTGCCCGACGTCACCTTCTCGATCCTGGCGATCAAGCCGACCGCCGCGCCGCTCCCGTTCCGGCTCGATCCCCCGGCGAACGTCGTCGGCGTGGCGGAGGTCGCGCTGGCGCCGACCGCCCGCTCCCCCCGCCGCCTGCCCGACGCGCCCGCCGCGGCGGTGGCCGACGCGCTGGTCCGCTTCGTCGCGGTGGGCGGCGGGGAGGCGCTGGGCGAGCTGATCGACCGCCTCCGCCGCCTGCCGCGCGTGACCCATGCCGGCGACCTGCTCGCGCACCCTGCGATGTTCGCGCGGCTGCAACGCCATTATGCCGCGATCCTGCCCAAGGCGTCGTTCCACCATTATTTCTGGGCGATGCGCACCTTGCTCGGCGGGCTGCTCGCGGTGCTCACCGCGCCGCTGCCGCCCGCGCGCGTCTATCATACCATTTCGACCGGGTTCGCCGGGCTCGCCGCGGCGCGCGCGCGGCGCGAGACGGGGCGTCCTGCGGTCATTACCGAGCACGGCATCTACCTGCTCGAACGCCAGATCGAGGTCATGATGGCGGAGTGGATCGGCGATCAGGTCGATACCGGGCTGGAGCTGGAGCGCAGCGTGCGCGACCTGCGCGACCTGTGGGTGCGCGCCTTCTCCAGCTACGCCACCGCCGCCTATGACGCGTGCGACCCGATCGTCGCGCTCTACGGGGACAACAGCGCGGTGCAGCGCCGGCTGGGCGCGTCGCCCACCCGGTTGCGCGTCATCCCCAACGGCATCGACGCGCGCCGCTTCGCCGCCCTGCCCGATGCGCGCGATCCGCAGCGCCCGCTCGTCGCGCTGCTCGGCCGCGTCGTGCCGATCAAGGACATCAAGACCTTCGTCCGCGCCGCCGCGCAGGTCCATGCGCACCGCCCCGACGTCCGCTTCGCGGTGCTGGGGCCGGAGGACGAGGATGCGGACTATGCCGCCGAATGCCGCGCGCTCGTCGCCGAGCTGGGGCTGGACGCGGTGTTCGACTTCGCCGGCCGCGTCCGCATCGACGACTGGCTGCCGCGCGTCGACCTGCTGGTGCTGACCAGCCTGTCGGAGGCGCAGCCGCTCGTCATCCTGGAGGGGGGCGCGTGCGGCATCCCCGTCGTCGCGACCGACGTCGGCAGCTGCCGCGAGATGATCGAGGGGCGCGGGCTCGACGACGGCGGCCCCGGCGGTATCGTCACCCCGCTGGTCAACCCCGCCGCCACCGCCGACGCGATCCTGCGGCTGGTCGAGGATCCCCGCCGCCGCCGCATGATGGGCGAGGCGATGCGCCGCCGCACGATCCGCGACTATGACCACGCCACGATCATCGGCGCCTATCGCAATCTGTACGCGCAGCTCGCGAGCCGGCCGTAACCACAGCCGTCACCCCGGGCTTGACCCGGGGTCCCGCTTTTTCACCGGCGTGCGACATTGAAGCGGGACCCCGGCTCAGGGCCGGGGTGACGGAAATCCTATCCCCCCGTCACCCCGGCATCGCCCAGTTCGTCGATCGTCGGCAGCATCAGCACCGGCGCGCCGCCCACCGGCAGCGCGTTGCCCAGCGGTCCGGGCAGCTCCGTCACCGCCGCCGGGCGCAGCCGCGTGTCGGTGGCGACCGGCACCACCGGCGGCGCCTTGATCGCCGCGCCCGGCATGCTGGCGCGGTCGATCGGTGCCAGGAACGGATCGAACGGGCCGAACGTCGCCCCCTTCGCCCGGCGCAGGTTCACCGCGTCGTCATAGGCCGGCACGCCCTGTGCCACGGTCGCCGCCTGCAGCCGGCCCAGCACCGCCAGCACGCGCGCCTTGGCGACATAGGCTGCATAGATCGCCTGCACCTCCAGCACCTGCGCATTGAGCAGCCGCTGCTCCGAATCGAGCACCTCGAAGTTCGAGCGGAACCCCTCGCCGAAGCTGCGCCGCACCCCGGTCAGCGCGGTGCGCCCCGCATCCACCGCCAGCCGTCCCAGCTCGCGCTGCTGCGCCGCGGCGACCGACTGGTTCCATGCCTCCTGCGTGCGCGCCAGCACGTCGCGGCGTGCGCCCTCCACCTCGAACCCCAGCCGCTGGCGGTCGGCGACCGCGGCGCGCACGCGCGACCCGATCACCCCGCCGGTCAGCAGCGGCACCGTCATCGTCACCCCGCCGATCACCTCGGGCCGCAGGTCGCGCACGCGGTAATCGCCGATGCTGGAATAGCCGTAGCTGCCCGAGACGGCGAGCGTCGGCGCCCGCTCCGCCCGCTCGGCCGACACGCGCGCATCGCCGGCCCGTGCGATCATCCGCGCCTGCCAGAGCGTCGGCGCCTCCGCCTCGGCCACCGCAAACGCCTCGTCCAGCGTCGCGGGCAGTCCGGGCAGCACCGGCGGCGGCACCAGCGCGCCCGGGTTGCGCCCGACGGCGCTCGCGAAGCGGATACGGCTGGTCTGGAGGTTCGCCTCCGCCTGCGCCAGCTGCGCGCGGATGATCTCGCGCTGCGCGCTCGCCTGCGCGATGTCGGTGCGGGTCAGCTCGCCGCCGCGCTCGCGCGCCACCGCCTGGTCGACCTGCCGGCCATAGGATTCGACCGAGCGCCGCTGGATCGCCACCAGCGCCTGATCGCGCAGCACCGCGGCGAAGGCGTCGACCACCTCGTACAGCGTCGCATTCTCCGCCGCGCGCAGCTCCTCGCGCCCCGCCAGCACCTGCGCCTCCGCGGTCGATACCGCCGCCGCCGTGCGTCCGCCGTTCAGCAGGATCTGCGAGACCGAGACGCGCGCGCCCATCGTGCGGTTCTCGACATCGACGAACCGCCCCAGGAAATTCTGCTGCCGCTGATCCTGATAGTTCAGCGACGCGTTCAGCTGCGCGCGCAGCCGGTACGGTGCCCCCGCCTGCACCACCTGCTCGTCGATCGTGCGCAGCCGCGCGCGCTGCGCCTCCAGTGCCGGATTGCTGCGATAGGCATCCGCGATCGCCTGCCCCAGCGTGTCGGTTGCCGGCGCGACGACCACCACCGCCGGGGGCTGATCTCCCGCCGCGGGGGCCGCGCCCCCCAGCAGCAGCGCCCACATCACCTCACCGCTCATGGAACGATCGCCGGAACGCCTCGGTCAAGGGATCGAGCAGGTATTGCAGCGCGGTGCGCGCCTTCAGCTTCACCATCACCGCCACCGGCACCCCCGCGCGGATGCCGGTGTCGCGCCCGCGCACCTTCTCGATCTGCGCGATCTGGCTGCGCGGCACCGCGATGTCGGCGCTGAAATAGCTGTGCCCCGTCGCCTCGTCGCGCAGGCTGTCGGCGGACACCGTCTCCACCCGTCCCAGCAGGATCGGCAGGTCGCGTTCGTGGAGCGACAGGAACTTCACCTCCGCGGTCCGCCCCGCCTCCACCCCGTCGATGTCGGCGGGCTGGAAATGCGCGCGCACCACCAGCGGCGCGGCGTCGGGCACGATGTCCAGGATCGGCTGCCCAGGCTGGATCACGCCCCCGACCGAAAAGACGCGCAGCCCGACGACCGTCCCCGTCACCGGCGCGCGGATCGCGGTGCGCGCCAGCTGCTCGCGCGCGGCGGCCCATTTGGGCATCGTCTCGTTCAGCTGGAACGTCGTGTCGCGCAGCGTCGTCGCCGCATCCTCCGCATAGCGTCGCCGCGTCTGGACGCCCTGCGCCTGCGCCTGCCCGATCTGCTCGCGCGCGGCATGGGTGCGCGCGGCGAAATCCGCGTTGCTGCCGTCCAGCTGCTGGATCGACCGCTCGATCGAGCGCACGGTGTTCAGGCTGACATAGCCCTGGTCCGCCAGCTTGCGCGTGCTCTCCAGCTGCGCCTGCAACGACGCGCGCTGCGCCGCCGCCGCGCGCGCCTGCGCCGCGAACCCGCCCGACTCGCTTGCGACCTGCGCCTCCTGCCGGCGCAGCACCGCATCGCTCGCCGCCAGCGACCCCGTCCGCGCCGATCGCTGCGCCAGTTGCAGCGCCTTGGCGCGCTCCACCAGCCGCCGGTCGTCGCCGGTCGCGCCCGCGAAGCTGTCGGGCCAGCGGATCGCCGCCCCGGTCACGTCCGCCTCCAGCCGGGCTTTCTGCGCCTGAAGGTCGATCACGGTGTTCGCCAGCGCGCGCTCGGTCGCCGCCGCCTCGTTGCCGTCCAGCTCGAACAGGATCTCGCCCGCGCGGACGTGCTGCCCCTCGCGCACGTGCATCGCGCGCACCGTGCCGCCGTCGCGGTGCTGGACGGTCTGGCGGTTCCCCGCCACCACCACCTGCCCATCGCCCGCCGCCGCCGCATCCAGCCGCGACACCGCCGCCCAGCCGGTGCCCGCCACGAAAAACGCCGCCGCCACGCCCAGCCCGACCCAGGTCGCGTGCCGCGGCGAATCGTCCAGCCGCAGCTGCTGCGCGATCACCAACCGCCGATCCGCCCGCAGCGGCGCCGCCGCCGCCATCACCTCGCTCATCGCGCGCCTCCCGCGGCGACCGCCGCCGGCGCGTTGGCGGGGGCGGAGCGCACCACCTTCGATCGTTCGTCGAACAGCTGCATCCGCCCGTCCTTGATGAGCATGACCTTGTCCACCGACTGGAGCAGCCCGGTGCGGTGCGTCGACACCACCACCGTCGCGCCGCGCGCCTTCAGCGCGGCGACCGTCGCGGCCAGTCGCACCTCGCCCTCGCTGTCCAGATGCGCATTGGGTTCGTCGAGGAACAGGATCGTCGGTGCACCGAACAGCGCGCGCGCCAGCGCCACCGCCTGCCCCTGTCCCGCCGACAATCCGCCGCCCCCACTGGCCCCGTCGCCCGCGCCCAGCATCGTCGCATAGCCCTGCGGCAGCGCCAGGATCAGCTCGTGCGCGCCCGCCGCCATCGCCGCCTCGACCACCTGCCGATCCAGTTCGGGCGTGTCGCCCGCCAGTACCGCGGCAAAGCGCGAGATGTTGGTATGGACGCTCGCCGGAAACAGCGTCGGCGTCTGCGGCATATAGCCGATGTGGCGCCCCAGCTGCTCGCGGTTCCACTCGTCCAGCGTCGCGCCGTCGATGCGCACCTCGCCCTCGTCCGCGGCGATCGCGCCCGCCAGCGCGCGCAGCAGCGTCGACTTGCCCGCCCCGCTCGGCCCCACCATCGCGACGACCTCGCCCGGCTGGATCGCGAAGGAGATGTTCTCCAGGATCGCACGGTCCCCCATCGGCGCGCGCACCGTCAGGTCGCACACCTCGATCCGCCCGCGCGGGGCCGGCAGCGTGATCGTGCTCTGGTCGGGCGCGGGCGTCGCCAGGAAGCGGTCGAGCGAGCGCAGCGCGTTGCGTCCCGTCCCCAGCGGCTTCAGCGCCGCCAGGATCTGCTCGACCGGCTGGAGCGCGCGCCCCAGCAGCAGCGACGCGGCGAAGATCGCGCCGCCCGAAATGTCCTGCCGGATCGCCAGCAACGCCCCCAGCGCCAGCGCCGCGGATTGCAGCAGCAGCCGCAGGAACTTGCCCGCCCCCAGGAAACGTGCCGATACGGCCGCCAGCGCCGCCTGTCGCCGCGTCACGTCGGCGCGCTCCAGCAGGTGGCGCGTCGCCAGCGCGTCGCGCATCCCCATCACCCGCGCCACGTCCGACGCATGGATCGTGAAATCCTGCTCGCGCTGCGCCAGCAGCGTGCGCGCCTGCACCCGGTTCAGCTGCGCCAGCGTCGCGCGCTCGCCCCCGATCGCGATCGCCCCCAGCGCCAGCGCGCTGACCAGCGCCAGCACGCCCAGCCACGGATGCAACAGGAAGCAGACGAGGACGTAGATCGGCGCCCATGGGGCATCGAACAGCGCCACCACCGCCGGCCCGGTCAGCGTCGAGCGCAGCTGGTCCAGATCGCGCAGCGCCTGCATCCGCTGCGCCGGTGCCGCGGCGGTATCGCCCAGGATGCGCAGCAGGATAGCGGGCGCCAGCCGCCGCTCCAGCCGCAGCGCCGCGCGCAGCAGCAGCCGCGACCGCACCGCATCCAGCACCGACATCACCGCCAGCGCGACCGTCAGGATGACGAGCAGCGCGACCAGCGTCGTCGCCCCCCGCGTCGGCACCACCCGGTCGTAGACCTGCAGCATGAAGATGGACGGCGCGAGGTAGAGCAGGTTGATGAGCCCCGAGAAGCCCGCCGCCGCGATCAGGTGCCGCCGGCACCCGCGCACCGCGCCCGCCATCAGCGACGCCAGCCGCCGCGCCTCGCTCTCGTCCGTCCGTTGGATCGCCATGCGATACGCGGTAGCGCGGAAAGGTTAAGCCCGCGCTGACGCCGCGATCCGCGTCCGGATTGCGTTTTGTGCAATTGCATTTACGCATCTTGCACTTGCGTTAACCAGTGCTGCACCGCACAAAGAGCGTGCCTTTCAGGCATCCTCTCCTAAAAACTTTCCATGCCGGGGCGCTTGTCGCTCCGGCTTTTTTTTGGCGGTCGTCGTCGCCCGGACGCCCCAAGGCTCCGCCCGGGTTGGCCGCTCGTGCCGAGCGAAGTCGAAGCACAGCCGCCGCCGCCCTTAGCCTTCGACGTCGCTCAGGCCGAACGAAGAGGGTGTACCCCTACGCCCCCGTCAGCGTCTTCGCGACCGCAGCATGCCATCCCGCCACCAATGTATCGCGCTGCGCCGCCTCCATCCGCGGCTCGAAGCAATCCTCCCGCGTCCATGTCTCGCTCAGCGCGTCCAGGTCCTTCCACACCCCCGTCGCCAGCCCGGCATGGAATGCCGCCCCCAGCGCGGTCGTCTCCAGATGCAGCGGGCGCTCCACCGCGGTGTCGAGCAGGTCGGCCAGGAACTGGCACAACCAGTCGTTTGCCGCCATGCCGCCATCGACGCGGATCATCGCCGGCGCCGCGCCGCCGTCCGCGATCATCGCGTCGGTCAGGTCCTTGGTCTGGTAGCCGACCGCCTCCAGCGCCGCGCGCGCCAGATGCGCCTGCGTCGCCCCCAGCGTCAGCCCGAAGATCGCGCCGCGCGCGTCCGGGTCCCAGTGCGGCGCGCCCAGCCCGACGAACGCCGGCACCATATAGACGCCGTGGCTGTCGGGCACCGTCGTCGCCATGTCGTTGGTCTCGCGGGCATGGGTGATGACCCCGATCCCGTCGCGCAGCCACTTGATCGCCGCGCCCGCGACGAAGATCGATCCTTCCAGCGCATAGGTCATCCGGCCGTTCAGCCGGTACGCGGGGGTCGTCAGCAGCCGGTGCTCCGACTCGATCGCCTCGTCCCCGGTGTTGAGCAGCAGGAAGCAGCCGGTGCCATAGGTCGACTTGGCCATCCCGCGCGCGAAGCACGCCTGCCCGAACAGCGCCGCCTGCTGGTCCCCCGCCATCCCCGCGATCGGGATCGCGGCGTCGAACAGGCCGTCCGCCGTCTCGCCGTACAGGTGCGCATTGTCTTCCACCGACGGCAACATCGCCATCGGCACCGCAAACAACGAACACAGTTCCTCGTCCCATCGCTGCGCCCGGATGTCGTACAGCAGCGTACGTCCGGCATTGGTCACGTCGGTCGCATGCACCGCGCCCCCGGTCAGCCGCCACAGCAGGAAGCAGTCGATCGTCCCGAACGCCAGGTCGCCCGCCTCCGCCCGCGCGCGCGCGCCGTCCACATGGTCCAGGATCCACGCCAGCTTCGTCGCGGAGAAATAGGGGTCGATCAGCAGCCCGGTCTTCGCGCGCACCATCGCCTCGTGCCCCTCGGCCTTCAGCTCGGCGCAGCGCCTGGCGGTGCGGCGGTCCTGCCACACGATCGCGCGGTGGATGGGCTCCCCGGTGGCGCGGTCCCATACCACCACCGTCTCGCGCTGGTTGGTGATGCCGATCCCGGCGATCCCCGCCGCGCCGACCCCGCTCTCCGCGATCGCCTGGCGCGCGACGTCCAGCGTGTCGCGCCAGATGTCCTCCGGGTCGTGCTCGACCCACCCGCCCTCGGGATAATGTTGCGCGAATTCGGTCTGCGCGGTCGCCACCGGGCGCGCGTCGCAGTCGAAGACGATCGCGCGGGTCGAGGTCGTTCCCTGATCGATCGCCAGGATATGGGTCTTGGCCACGCGCGCTCTCCTTCGTTCGCCGCCGCTTGTCGCGAGCGCACGAACGAACGTCAACAGTTTCGTTTGAAAGTTCGTTCGAAAGCGCCCATATTCGTTTTCATGAGCACGCAATTCGATACGGACCTGCTGATCGTCGGCGGCGGGATCAACGGCGCGGGGATCGCGCGCGACGCGGTCGGCCGCGGCCTGTCGGTCATGCTGGTGGAGAAGGACGACCTCGCCGCGCATACTTCGTCAGCATCGACGAAGCTGATCCACGGCGGCCTGCGCTATCTCGAATATGGCGAGGTGCGGCTGGTGCGCGAGGCGCTGATCGAGCGCGAGCGGCTGTGGGGGATGGCACCGCATATCATCTGGCCGCTGCGCTTCGTCCTGCCGCAGACCAACTCGCCCCGCCCCGCCTGGATGGTCCGCACCGGCCTGTTCCTGTACGACCATCTCGGCGGCCGCGAAAAGCTGCCCGCGACCGAGACGATCCGCCTCGGCCGCGATGAGCGCGGGCATGGGCTGAAGGACGACGGCCGCGCTTTCGTCTATTCGGACTGCTGGGTGGAGGACAGCCGCCTCGTCGTTCTCAACGCGCGCGATGCCGCGGACCGCGGCGCGCGGATCCTGACCCGCACCCGGCTGGTCGACGCGCGACGCGCCGACGGCGGTTGGGCCGCGACGATCGCCGATGCCGATGGCGAGCGTACCGTGACCGCCCGCGCGCTCGTCAACGCCGCCGGCCCGTGGGTCGCCGACGTGCTCGGCCGCGTGCCCCACGCGCGCGACGACCGCGGCGTCCGGCTGGTGAAGGGCAGCCATATCGTCGTGCCGCGATTGTACGAGGGCGACCACGCCTTCATGCTCCAGAACCCCGACCGCCGCATCGTCTTCGCCATCCCCTACGAGGGCGACTTCACGCTGGTCGGCACCACCGACGAGGCATGGGAGGGTGCTCCGGCCAAGGCGCGGATTTCCCGGCACGAAACCGATTATCTGCTGGAGACGGTCGCGCGCTACTTCGATCGCGCGCCCACCCAGGCAGACATCAAATGGACGTATGCCGGCATCCGCCCGCTCTACGACGACAAGGCCGCGAATGCGTCCGCGGTCACGCGCGACTATGTCCTCGACCTCGACCAGGGGCCGCAGGGCGCGAACGAGAACGCGCCGATGCTCAGCATCTTCGGCGGCAAGATCACGACCTATCGCAAGCTCGCCGAGCATGCGATGCAGGAGCTCGCCCCCTTCTTTCCCGCCGCGGGCCCGGCATGGACCGCGGGCGCGACGCTGCCGGGCGGCGACATGCCCGACATGGATTTCGCCGGCTACCTCGCCACGCTGGCCGCCCGCTATCCGCAGATGCCGGCGGCGCTGCTCCGTCGCCTCGCCCGCGCCTATGGCACGACGACCCCCGACATCCTGCGCGACGCCCGCACCCCGGCCGATCTCGGCGAGGATTTCGGCGCCGGGCTGCACGCGCGCGAGGTCGACTGGCTCGCCGCCAACGAATGGGCGCGCGACGCGGAGGACATCCTCTATCGCCGCAGCAAGCTCGGTCTCCACGTCCCGGCGGGCGCAGCCGAGGCGATCGCGCGCTACCTGGCGGCATGAGCGACACCGACCGCCACCGCCAAATCCTGGAATGGGCGCGCGCCGCGGGCAGCGTCGAGGTCGACGACCTCGCCCGCCGCCTGTCGGTGACGCCGCAGACGATACGCAAGGACCTGAACGAGCTCGCCCGCCGCGCGATGCTGTCGCGCGTCCACGGCGGCGCGGTCGTCACCTCCGGGATCGACAACATCGACTATGCCGCGCGCCGAACCGTCGCGACGGGGGCGAAGGCCGCGATCGGCGCGGCGGCGGCGGCGCTCGTCCCCAACGGCGCGTCGCTCTTCGTCAACATCGGCACCACGACGGAGGCCGTCGCCGCGCACCTCGTCCGGCACCGCGACCTGATGGTCATTTCGAACAACCTCAACGTCGTCGACCAGCTCGACGGGCGCCCCGACATCGACGTCGTCGTGGTAGGCGGTCAGGTCCGCCGCGGCGACCGCGCGGTCGTCGGTGCGCTGGCGATGCAGTTCATCGCGACGTTCAAGGTCGACCTCGCCATCATCGGCGCCTCCGCGATCGATCCCGACGACGGCAGCCTGCTCGATTTCTCGGTCGACGAGGTGCAGGTGACGCAGACCATCGTGAAGAACGCGCGCCGCGTCATCCTGGTCGCCGACGCCGGCAAGATCGGCCGCGCCGCCCCGGTCCGGATCGGGCGGCTCGACATGGTCGACTGGCTGGTGACCGACCGCCTCGTCGACCCCGGCCTGCGGCAGTTGTGCGACGATCACGGCGTGACCCTGATCGAAACGGGGGAATGACCCCGTGTCCCCGCGCACGCAGGAGCACGGAGACGACGCAACCTTTTCCCTCCCGCGCGTTGTTGCCGATGTGAAACATTCCGCCCTCGCACCGCGCGCATGAACCGGCTGACCCCTGACGAGGCGGATGCGCGCTTCGTGCGGCGCGTTTTGTGGATCGTCCTGATCGTCACGATCGTCGCCGCACTCTATTTCGCGCGCCACCTGCTGATCCTCGCCTTCGGCTCGATCCTGATCGCGATCGTCATCCACGCCGTCGCGGACATCTACGCGACCAGGCTGCGACTGGGCGAGAAACGCGCGATGGGGGCCGCGATCGTCAGCCTCTTCGCCTTCCTCGGCCTGCTCTTCTGGCTCTTCGGGGTCGAGTTCCGCTCGCAGGTGAACACGCTGGTCATCGCGCTGCCCGGCCTGCTTCAGCAGCTCGACGGCTACATGTCGCAGAGCCCGGTCGGCGCGAAGGTCGCCGATGCGGTGCAGGCCGCCTTCGCCGGCAGCCGCGTCGCGCAGGACATCGGGGAGATCGCGCGCGGCGCGGGCGAGCTGCTGCTCAACACCTTCCTCGTCCTCTTCGGCGCGATCTTCTTCGCGGTCGACCCGAAGATCTACGAGCGCGGGTTCCTGCTGATGATCCCCCCGTCGAAGCGCGCCGCGGTGGAGGATGCGCTCGGCGACGTGGCCTCGACGCTGCTGCTGTGGCTGCGCGCGCAGCTGATCCAGATGACCGCGATGGGGACGATGGTCGGCATCGGCCTGTGGATCGCGGGGGTCCCCTCCGCCGCGCTGCTGGGGCTGCTGACGGGCCTGAGCGAGTTCATCCCCTATGTCGGCCCCGTCGCCGCGATGCTCCCCGCGCTCGGCCTCGCCGCGACCGACGGCACGCAGACCCTGCTCTGGGCGCTCGCGGTCTTCGCGATCGTGCGGATCGTCCAGACGAATTTCGTCACCCCCGTCGTCACCGGCCGCGTCATCGCCATTCCGCCGGCGCTCAGCCTGTTCGCGATCATCGGCACCGGCGCGGTCTTCGGGCTGTTCGGCATCTTCTTTTCGGGCGGCATCCTGGTCGTCGGCTTCACGCTGGTGCGCAGCCTCTACTTGCGCGAGGTGCTGGGCGAGGACATACCGCGTTCGCGCGAACGCACGCTGTTCACCTCGAAGGGGACACCCAGGGAGAGCGTGGGCGCGCCGGTCGATGGCGACGACATCCCGACGCTCGATTAATCGCGAATTAACCTTTTGCGTTCAGATGCAGTTTGGTAAATGAATCGGGTGATTGGGCGGCGGGGCCGCCTCATTCGCGAACCAGGGGACGACCGGCCATGCGCGTGCTGCTGATCGAGGACGAGCCGACGACGGCCAAGGCCATCGAACTCATGCTCTCGACCGAGGGTTTCAACGTCTATTCGACCGACCTGGGCGAGGAAGGCCTCGATCTGGGCAAGTTGTACGATTACGACATCATCCTGCTCGACCTCAACCTGCCGGACATGCACGGCTACGACGTGCTGAAGAAGCTGCGCGTCGCCCGCGTGCAGACCCCCGTGCTGATCCTGTCGGGCATCAACGAGATGGATTCGAAGGTGCGCAGCTTCGGCTTCGGCGCCGACGATTACGTGACCAAGCCGTTCCACCGCGACGAGCTGGTCGCGCGCATCCACGCCGTGGTCCGCCGGTCGAAGGGGCATTCGCAGTCGGTCATCCGCACCGGCAAGCTGTCGGTCAATCTGGATGCCAAGACGGTCGAGGTCGACAGCGCACGCGTCCACCTGACCGGCAAGGAATATGCGATGCTGGAGCTGCTCTCGCTCCGCAAGGGCACCACGCTGACGAAGGAAATGTTCCTCAACCACCTGTACGGCGGGATGGACGAGCCCGAACTCAAGATCATCGACGTCTTCATCTGCAAGCTGCGCAAGAAGCTGAGCATGGCGTGCGACGGCGAGAATTATATCGAGACGGTGTGGGGCCGCGGCTATGTCCTGCGCGAGCCCGAGGAGGCCGTCGCGGTCGCCTGACCAGTTTGCCGATCCCGTATCGGCGCAGGAGGCCGCGGCACCGGGGGGCGCCGCGGCCTTTTCGTTGCGTCGCACCGTCCGTCACCCCGGCCCTGAGCGGGACCTTCGCGAAAGTCTGCACGGCCGGTACGCGGCGCTGTTGCATCCATTTTGCAAATGTCCGCCTTGAGGTGGGGTCCCGCTTGCTACGCACCACGATCGAGCAGCGGGACCCCGGGTCGGGCTCCGGGGTAACGGATCGCCCCGTGACAATTCCGCGACACCCATGTCGCCGATCCGCAACCAAAGCGTCATCGCGCTGTCCCGACCGTGCGGCAGGGCGCCCCCGACACAGGGGGATCAACCATCATGACGTCGAAGTTCACGCTGCTCGCCGGTGCCGCCTCATCGCTTGCCGCCATGCTGCTCGCCGCCGCCGCCCAGCCCGCGCTCGCGCAGGACGCGCCCGCACCCGCCACCGCCGCCGACATCGACCGTACCGCGCCAGACCAGCCGATCCCCGAGGACGGCAGCGACATCGTCGTGCTCGGCTTCGGCCAGGCGCGTCAGGTGCAGACCGTCACCGCCGCGGATCTGGAGCGCCTCACGCCCGGCACCTCGCCGCTCAAGGCGGTATCGAAGCTGCCGGGCGTCAACTTCCAGTCGGCCGACGCCTTCGGCGCCTACGAATGGTCGACCCGCATCTCGCTGCGCGGCTTCAACCAGAACCAGCTCGGCTTCACGCTCGACGGCGTGCCGCTGGGCGACATGAGCTACGGCAACGTCAACGGCCTGCACATCAGCCGCGCGATCATCTCGGAGAATATCGCCAGCACCACCGTGGCGCAGGGCGCCGGCGCGCTCGGCACCGCCTCCACCAGCAACCTGGGCGGCACGCTCCAGTTCGTCAGCCGCAAGCCGTCCGACGTCGCCGACTTGGTCGCCAGCGGCACCTATGGCAGCGACGAGACGTACCGCGCCTTCGTCCGCGCCGACAGCGGCGACATCGCCGATGGCCTCAAGGGCTATCTCAGCTACGGCTTCCTGAAGACCGACAAGTGGAAGGGATTCGGCAAGCAGATCCAGCATCAGGCCAATGGCAAGCTGATGAAGGATCTGGGCGGGCGCGGGGCGATCACCGCCTTCGTGAACTTCTCCGACCGGCGCGAGAACGACTATCAGGACCTCAGCTACGACATCATCCGTCGTCGCGGGCTGAACAACGACAATATCAGCAACGACTACCCGCTCGCGCTCCGCATCGGGCAGGCGTACCAGTCGGGCACCGCGCTGCCGACCGGGATCGGCACCGTCGACGACGTCTATTACGACGCCGCCGGCGTGCGGCAGGACTGGCTCGGCGGGTTCACCGTCGACGCGTGGTTGAACGACATGCTGTCGGTGGTGTCGACCAGCTACATCCACCGCAACAAGGGCCAGGGTTCGTGGATCACGCCCTATGTCCCCACCCCCGCGGGCGCCCCCGATGCCAACGGCCAGCCGCTGGCCGCCGCGTCGCCGCTGTCGTTCCGCACCACCGAATATCGCATCCGCCGCGCCGGCAACACGACCTCGGTCGCGCTGGAGACCGGCCCCAACCGGCTCGAGGTCGGTGCGTGGCTGGAGACGAACACCTTCCTCCAGGCGCGCCGCTTCTACGGCATGACCAGTGCCGCGACGCCGAACCGCAACGCGCGCGACTTCCAGTCGAACCCGTTCGCGACGCAGTGGAACGGCAATTACGACACCGATACCGTCCAGTATCACGTCGCCGACACGCTGAAGCTCGGCCAGCTGACGCTCACCGGCGGGTGGAAGGGGATGCAGGTGGACAATACCGCCACCCTGCTCACGGGCGCGCTGGTGTCGGGCCGGATCCGCGCGCGCGACTGGTTCCTGCCGCAGGTCGGCGCGGTATACGACCTGGCCGGCGGCGCGGAGCTGTTCGCCAGCTATTCGGAGAACATGCGCGCCTTCGTGTCGTCCGCCACCTCGGGTCCGTTCGCGATCACGCAGGTCGGGTTCGACGCGATCCGCTCGACGCTGCGCCCCGAGACGTCGAAGACGGTCGAGGGCGGTGTCCGCATCCGCAGCGGCGGGCTGCAGCTGTCGGCGGTCGGCTATTACATCGACTTCTCCGACCGGCTGCTCGTCTTCGCCAACGGCTCGGGCATCCAGGGCAACCCGCCCACGCTCAACAACGCCGGCGACGTGGAGAGCTATGGTGGCGAACTCTCGGCCTTCTACCGCATCATGGGACCGCTGACCGCCTTCGCCAGCTATTCCTATAACAAGGCGACCTACCGCGACAACGTCGTCAACGCCGCCGGCGCCGTCCTGACCGCCACCCGCGGCCGCACCGTGGTCGACACGCCCGAGCACATGGCGAAGGGCGAGCTGGTCTATGACGACAGCCGCGTCTTCGGCCGCGTCGGCGCGGACTATATGTCGAAGCGCTACTTCACCTACCTCAACGACCAGTCGGTCGCCGGCCGCGTGCTGGTCGACGCCAGCATCGGTTTCCGCTTCGGCGACGGCTTCGGCTTCTTCCGCGGCTTCGCGATCGAGGGCAGCGTGACCAACCTGACCGACAAGAAGTACATCTCCACCATCGGCACCAACGGCTACACGGCGAGCGGCGACAACCAGACGCTGCTCGCCGGCGCCCCGCGCCAGTGGTTCGTGACGCTGCGCCGCGGCTTCTGATGAGAGGTGGGGCGGTCACCACCGCCCCACCCGCCCCATCGTCATTTCCGCGGAGGCGGGAATCCATAACCTCTGACGTTCCGGATCTTGCCAGGACCTGCGCGTCTGGATCCGCGCCCCCGCGGGGATGACGGAGTTGGGGGCAATGGCCAAACCCAACCCACCACCGTCACCCCAGCCTCGGGCCGGGGTGACGTCCTACTCAGCGAGCACCACTTCCGCCTCGCACCCGACCGGAAACGCTACCGACCGCGCGATGAAGCACATCGCATGCGCCTTTTCGTGCAGCGCCATCGCCACATTCGCATCACCACCCGCCGCGATCGTCACCCGCGGCCGCAGCGTGACCGACACGAACTGCCCCGCACCGCCCGCTTCCTCGAGCATCTCGCCCTCGGCGGCGTCCTCATACGCCACCACCACCACACCGGCTTCGGCACAGAGCGCCAGATACCACAGCTGATGGCACCCGCTCAGCGACGCTACCAGCAGCTCCTCCGGGTTCCACCGCGCCGGATCGCCCAGGAAAGCGGGGTCGGAGGAGGCGGCGATGTCCTCCTTCCCCGTCGCCGATATGACGTGATCGCGCGCATAGCCGCGATAGGTCGCGGTCCCCTCGCCGCGATCGCCGGTCCACACCGTGCGCACCGCATATCGGTGCGTCCGCATCAGATCCCGCCGTCGGTCGTCCGATGCCCCGCCGCCTCCAGACCCGCGGTCAGATCGGCGATACACGCATCCACCTGCGCCTGATCGGGGGAGCGCACCACGAAATTGGCCCCGGTCCGCCCCTCGCGGAAGAAGGGATAGCTGCCGATCGCCACCCCCTCATGCGCCTTCTCCGTGGTGCGCAGCAGGTCCGCGATCTCGCTTTCCGCGACCCAGCAGCCGATCGTGCGGCTTACCACCGGGCGTCCGCCCTCCAGCGTGCCGGTCAGCGCATCGAGCATCCCCGCGGTGATGTGCGGCACCCCCGCCATGATGAAGATGTTGCCGATCCGGATCCCCGGCGCGCCGCTGACGCGATTCTCGATCAGATCCGCGCCCTCGGGCACGCGCGCCATCCGCCGCCGCGCGTCGGTCACGCCGCCGCGCGTCGCATAATAGCGCTCCAGCACCGCGACCGCGGCCGGATGGTGCGTCACGCCCACCCCCAGCGCGGCAGCGATCGCGTCCACCGTGATGTCGTCGTGCGTCGGCCCGATCCCGCCGGTGGTGAAGAGATAGTCATTGCGCGCGCGCAGCGTGTTGACCGCCTCGACGATCGCCTCCTCGCGGTCCGCGACCACGCGCACCTCGGCCAGCCGGATGCCCTGGACGTTGAGCCATTGCGCCAGTTGCGCGACGTTCTTGTCCTGCGTGCGCCCGGAGAGGATTTCGTCGCCGATGACGACGAGCGCGGCGGTCCAGATGCGTTCGGTCTGCATGGGGGACGGCATAACCTCGCAATCGCCGCGGCGTCACGCTATATCGCCCGTCATGACCGAATATGTGACCGTCACCAGCGATGCGCCGCTCGCGCGCAACGGCGCCATCAAGCTGTACGGCGCCGACGCCTTCGCCGGCATGCACAAGGCGGGGCGGCTGTGCGCGGAGACGCTCGACATGCTGGTGCCGCATATGGTCCCCGGCGTGACCACCGCGGAGATCGACCGGCTGATCTACGATTTCGTGCTGGCGGGCGGCGGCGTGCCCGCGACGCTGGGCTATCGCGGCTACACCCATTCCAGCTGCATCTCGATCAACCATGTCGTCTGCCACGGCATCCCGTCGGACAAGCCGCTGAAGTCGGGCGACATCGTCAACGTCGACGTGACGCCGATCGTCGACGGCTGGCACGGCGACAGCAGCCGCATGTACCTGATCGGCGACGTGCCGCTGAAGGCGAAGCGGCTGGTCGACATCACCTACGAATGCCTGATGCTCGGTATCGAGCAGGCGAAGCCCGGCAACCACATGGGCGACGTCGCGCACGCGATCCAGCGGCATGCGGAGGCGCATCGCTACGGCGTGGTGCGCGATTTCTGCGGGCACGGCGTCGGTCGCCTGTTCCACGACGCGCCCGAGGTCGTCCATGTCGGCCGCCCCGGCACCGGGCCCGAGCTGCGCCCGGGGATGATCTTCACGATCGAGCCGATGATCAACATTGGCCGCCCCGACGTGAAGCTGCTCGACGACGGCTGGACCGCGGTGACGCGCGACCGCTCGCTATCGGCGCAGTTCGAACATTCGATCGGCATCACCGAGGACGGCTGCGAAATCTTCACCGCCTCGCCCGCGGGGCTCCACCAGCCGCCGTACTAGTCCGTCACCGCCGACAGATCGAGGTGCCTCAACCCACCGTCCTGAACGTATAGGTATAGCTCTTCGCCGCCCCGCGTACCGTCACGTTCGCGACCGTCACCTCGTAGGTGACGTTGTCCTGCAGCCCCGCCACGTTGAACTGGATGTTGTTGGGCAGCCCGTAGCCGACATTGTCGAACGTGATGTTCGACACCGCCAGCGTGGTCGTGCCCGCCTTCACCGTCACCGTCGCCGCGCTGAAATTGACCGTCGCGTTCGCGCCCCCGCGCTGCGTCGCATCCGCGATGACGGAGAAGGACAGCAGCGCGCGCGGATCGAAATAGCGCGCCGGATAGTCGCCCTGCGGATAGGCCACGAACGCCGGCAGCGACCCCGGCGCCGGCACGCCGCCCGCGAAATCGAACACCTTCAGCGCGGACGCATCGGTGCGCCGTCCGTCCGACAGCAGCTGCGCGACGCGTCCGTAGGATATCCTGCCCAGGAACGGATCGAGCATCCAGCGCCGATGCCCGACATTGTTCGCGACGATATTGCTCGTCTCGATCATCCACCCCGCGAGATACGCATCCTCGCTGTAGAAGGCGAGATTGGACGCGATCAGCCCGCCGTACAGGTTGCTGCTCCCCGCCCCCTTGCGCCCGTTCTCGGTATAGCAGGTCCAGGCGGAGGTCGGGAAATGGTCGAGCTTGCCGTTCGCCGCCATCAGCAGCGCCGCCTGCGTCGCCTGCTCCTCGTCCGCATCGGCATAGGTGACCGCGGGCAGGTGATGGATCGCGCGCAGTGCGTTCAGCCGCGTCAGCACGTCCGCCCTGACGCTCGCGTTCAGCACGCCCGCGCGGCAGTTCGGCACGTCCGGCGCGGTCGCATACAGCGCCGCGACGCCCGCGTTCCAGCTGGCCGGGGCCGCCGGTGCGGCGGGGAACGGCGCGACGGTCGTCCCGCTCGGCGATGGCGAGGGCGAGGGTGACGGCGCCGGCGCGGTCGCCGAGGCCGTGGGCGACGGGGTCGGCGCGGGCGCGACCACGACCGGCGTCGTGCCGCCGCTGCCGGAGCCGCCGTCCCCGCCCCCGCATCCCGTCACCATCAGCGGCAGCAGCGCCGCGCCCATCCATCGCATAGAGAAACTGGCCATGCCGGCGCGATTAGCATGTGCGCCTTACCAAAGTGCCACCGCCCCCTTCCCAACCTCGCCGGGGTAAGTCAGTGTGCTTACCGGACCCGGAACATCCGGGCGGGGAAGAGGAGAGACTATGCGCAACATGGGCGTGCCGCTGTTGGCGGTCGTGCTGGGCGTGGCGGGATGCAGCGGTGCGAAGGCACCCGACGCCGCGCAGGCGGAGCAGCAGGTCGATCGCACCGGCGTCGGCAAGGTCGACGCCGCGTTGCTGACCACCGGCGGCGACGGCAGCGACTGGGCGATGACCGGCTTCAACTATCAGGAGCAGCGCTTCTCCCCGCTGACGCAGGTCAACGCCGGCAACGTGTCGAAGCTCGGCCTCGCCTGGTTCGCCGACATGCCCGACGCACGCGGACAGGAAGCCACGCCGATCGTGATCGACGGCAAGCTCTTCGTCACCGGCCCCTGGTCGAAGGTCTATGCCTTCGACGCCGCGACGGGAAAGAAACTGTGGGACTACGACCCCAAAGTCGATCCGCAAAAGGGCGTGCAGGCGTGCTGCGACGTCGTCAACCGCGGTGTCGCCGCGTGGAAGGGGCAGCTGTTTCTCGGCACGCTCGACGGCCGGCTGATCGCGCTGGATGCGAAGACCGGCACCCCGAACTGGTCGGTTCAGACCACCGACAATGCCAGGCCCTATACGATAACCGGCGCGCCGCGCGTGGTGAAGGACATGGTCGTCATCGGCAACGGCGGCGCGGAGTTCGGCGTGCGCGGCTATGTCACCGCGTACGATGCGAAGACCGGCGCGCAGAAATGGCGCTTCTACACCGTTCCCAACCCTTCGGGGGCGAAGGACGGCGCGGCCAGCGACGCGGCGATGGCGAAGGTCGCCCCCACCTGGTCGAAGAACGGCCAGTGGAAGCAGTCGGGCGGCGGCGGCACCGTGTGGGACTCGATCGTCTATGACGCGGAGCTCGACCAGCTGTACCTGGGCGTCGGCAACGGCTCGCCCTGGAACCACGGCCTGCGCAGCGAGGGCCAGGGCGACAATCTCTTCCTCTCCTCGATCGTCGCGCTGAAGCCGGAGACGGGCGAATATGTCTGGCACTATCAGGAAACGCCGGGCGAGACGTGGGACTTCACCGCGACGCAGCCGATCAACCTCGCCACGCTGACGATCGGCGGGCAGAAGCGGCAGGTGCTGATGCAGGCGCCCAAGAACGGCTTCTTCTACGTCGTCGACCGCACCGACGGGAAGCTCATCAACGCGGGTCAGTTCATTCCCGGCGTCAACTGGGCCAGCGGCTACGACCTGTCTACCGGGCGCCCGATCGAGCATCCGGAGGCGCGCTACTATCGCACCGGCAAGCCCTTCCTGGCGGTCCCCTCCGCGATCGCGGCGCATAACTGGCAGCCGATGAGCTTCTCGCCGCAGACGGGGCTCGCCTATATCCCGGCACAGTCGGTGGCCGCGGCCTATCTCAACCCGTCCTCTCCGCTCGATCAGGCGAAGCCGATCGGCTTCAACGTCGGGCAGGATCTGGGCAACGCCATGTACCCGCGCGACGCCGCCGCGGTGAAGGCGGCGACCACCGGCGCGACCGGCTCGCTCGTCGCCTGGGACCCGGTCGCGAACAAGCCGCGATGGAAGGTCGATTATCCCACGCCGTGGAACGGCGGCACGATGGCGACCGCGGGCAACCTCGTCTTCCAGGGGACGGCGCTCGGCGAGTTCCGCGCCTATGCCGCGGACACGGGCAGGCAGCTGTTCTCCTTCCCCGCCGGCACCGGGATCATGGCCGGGGCCGCGACCTATCTGGTGAACGGCAAGCAATATGTCGCCGTCCTCGCCGGACGCGGCGGCGCGCTGCCGCTGTCGATCGGCTATGCCATCGGCAAGGCGCGCGACGTGCCCAACCGCCCGCGCCTGCTGGTCTTCGCGCTCGACGGCGCGGCGAAGCTGCCGCCCGCCCCCGGCGCCTCCCCCGCCGCGCCCGTTCCGCTGCCGACCGACACCGCGGCGCCGCAGCAGGTCGCCCAGGGCAAGCTGCTGTTCGGCCGCTATTGCCAGGTCTGCCACGGCGCGAGCGCCGCAGGTGGCGGCGTCCTGCCCAACCTCCAGAACTCGCCCGTGCTGGCGGATGCGGACACGTGGAAATCGATCCTGATCGACGGCGCGCTCAAGGATCGCGGCATGGTCAGCTTCGCGCGCGTCATGACCCCCGAACAGGCGCAGTCGATCCGTCACTACGTCATCGACGAAGCGCGCTGGGCCCGCGCGAACCTGAAGGATGGAGCAGCGAAGAAGTAGGGTTCCCCTTGTCCGTCACCCCGGGCTTGACCCGGGGTCCCGCTTCTCTCGCCGGCAATGAAGAAGCGGGACCCCAACCCAAGGCCGGGCCTTTGCAAAAGGCTGCACCATGGGCTCGATGCCGTTGCGCCCGTTTTGCAAGGGTCCCGCTCAAGGCCGGGGTGACGGGACAGGCAGGAGTACCTGCCCCCAAAACCGGCAGCCCCCCGCGCCATGCCCAATCCTTAGGCAATCCTTAACCTCCGTTACCGCGCGATTCGACACCTTGCCCTCCTGCACGTCGGCTGGCACGGTCGGTGCAAGGTACTCGTGGGGGTATCCGAACATGATCCTGGGTGGGGCGTCCGTCGCGTGAAGAAGATCGAAGCGATCATCAAGCCGTTCAAGCTGGACGAGGTGAAGGAAGCCCTTCACGACATCGGCGTCAGCGGCATCACCGTCACCGAGGCGAAGGGCTTCGGTCGGCAGAAGGGGCATACGGAGCTGTATCGCGGCGCCGAATATGTCGTCGATTTCCTGCCCAAGGTGAAGCTGGAGGTCGTCGTCGAGGACGGTCTGGCGGAACGCGTGGTGGAGGCGATCGCCGCCGCCGCGCAGACCGGGCGCATCGGCGACGGCAAGATCTTCGTCATCCCGGTCGAAACCGCGCTGCGCATCCGCACCGGAGAGCGCGGCGACGACGCGATCTGATCGCGACCACCCCGTTTTTCATCCCCCCGGCATCCGCCGGGGTTTCCTGGTTACGGCAAAGCCCCGGCGCGTGTCGGGGTTACTCAAGGAAAGAGCACCATGGCGAACACGGCCGCAGACGTTCTTAAGAAGATCAAGGAAGAAGAGATCGAGTGGATCGATCTGCGCTTCACCGATCCCAAGGGCAAGTGGCAGCACCTCACCATGGTCGCCTCGGTCATGGGCGAGGACGAGTGGACCGACGGCCTGATGTTCGACGGTTCGTCGATCGAGGGCTGGAAGGCGATCAACGAGTCCGACATGATCCTGAAGCCGGATCTGGACGCGGTCTATACCGATCCCTTCTCGGCCACGCCGATGCTGATCGTGTTCTGCGACATCGTCGAGCCGTCGACCGGCGAGGGCTATGCCCGCGACCCGCGCACCACCGCGAAGCGCGCCGAGGCGTACGTCAAGGAAACCGGGATCGGCGACACCGTCTATGTCGGCCCGGAGGCCGAATTCTTCATGTTCGACAACGTGCAGTTCGACACGAACTACGCGGGTTCGTACTTCAAGATCGACGATATCGAGCTGCCGACCAACACCGGCCGCGACTACGAGGGCGGTAACCTGGGCCACCGTCCGCGCGCCAAGGGCGGCTATTTCCCTGTCGCCCCGGTCGACAGCGCGGTCGACATCCGCGGCGAGATGGTCTCGACCATGATCGAGATGGGGCTGCCCTGCGACAAGCATCACCACGAGGTCGCCGCCGCGCAGCACGAGCTCGGCCTGACCTTCGGCACGCTGACGCAGACCGCCGACCGCATGCAGATCTACAAGTATGTCGTGCATCAGGTCGCGCATGCCTATGGCAAGTCGGCGACCTTCATGCCGAAGCCGATCAAGGAAGATAACGGCTCGGGCATGCACACGCACTTCTCGATCTGGGAAGGCAAGACGCCGCTGTTCGCCGGCAACGGCTATGCCGGCCTGTCCGAAACCTGCCTGTATTTCATCGGCGGCGTCATCAAGCACGCCAAGGCGATCAACGCCTTCACCAACCCGACGACCAACAGCTACAAGCGTCTGGTCCCGGGTTACGAGGCGCCGGTGCTGCTCGCCTATTCGGCGCGCAACCGCTCGGCCTCGTGCCGCATCCCGTACGGCACCGGCCCGAAGAGCAAGCGCGTCGAGGTCCGCTTCCCGGACGCGATGGCGAACCCCTACCTCGCCTATGCCGCGCTGCTGATGGCGGGCCTGGACGGTATCCAGAACAAGATCCATCCCGGCGAGGCGATGGACAAGAACCTGTATGACCTGCCGCCGGCCGAGCTGGCGGAAGTCCCGACCGTCTGCGCGTCGCTGCGCGAGGCGCTGGATTCGCTGTCGGCCGACCACGACTTCCTGCTGAAGGGCGACGTGTTCACCAAGGACCAGATCGAGGCGTATATCGAGCTGAAGTGGTCGGAAGTGGCGCGCTGGGAAATGACCCCGAGCCCGGTCGAATTCGATATGTACTACAGCGCGTGACGCCGGCGTGCCGGCGGCGGGTGGCGCACCGCGCCACACGCGCTGCCGGCCGGCCTGGCACAGCGTGGACCGACGACGCGGCTCCGCCGCGTCGCCGCCCGTAAAAAGGGCGCCCGGCTCACCCCGGGCGCCTTTTTCGTCTGACGGTCTTCGAACGAACGGTCCGTCCCGGTAAACTCACACTGTGCTCCTGCGCAGGCAGGAGCCCAGGGTTGTCGGTCGCAACCGACGTCGCTCTGCCTGGCTCTGGGCTCCTGCCTGCGCAGGAGCACGGTCCGCAGGACGTAATCCCCCTTATTCCGCCGCCTTCCCCTTCGGCACCACCGCCATCGTCCAGTCCTTCTCCGGCCGCAGATATTTCGCCGCGGTCGCCTGCAACGATGCCGGGGTGATCGCCGTCATGTCGCCGACGATGCTCTGGCTCGCCTCGATCCGCTGCGGATCGAACGTCCCGCCCGAGGTCTGGATCAGCCAGAACTGGTTCCCCGACGACGCCCGCGCCATATATTGCAGCATCGGCACGATCGTCCGGCGCAGCTCGTCCTCGCCGATCGGGGTCGACACCAGCTCGGCCGCGATCTGGCGCGACAGCTGGAAGAACAGCGGCACCTTGTCCGGCGCCACCTTGCCGATCGCGACCAGCCGCCCGCCCGCGTCCAGTCCCACCGGCCACTGGCTCTGCGCGCTCGGCGAATAGCTCGCCCCCGCGACCGAGCGCAGCCGGTCGAACAGCCGATCCGCGAACACCGCCGCCAGCACGTCGAGCGCGCGCGATTCCGCATGGCCCGCCGAGCCGCCGCCGGTCGGCCAGGCGATCACCGCCGCCGCCTGGTTGTCGTCGCCGTCATGCGTGCGGATCACCGGCTGCTCGACATGCGCCGGGAAGCGGATCGGCGACGGCGAGATCGCGCCGGCCGCGCGCGGCTTCAGCGCGCCGAAGCTCTTCGCCACCGCCGCGATCGCCTCGTCCGCCTTCACGTCGCCGAACACGTCGACCTCGATCGGCCCGGTCGCCAGCAGCGGCTCCCACAGCTGGCGGAAGTCCTTGGGCGTCAGCGCCTCGACCTGCGCGCGCGGCGGCACGCCCCAGCGCGGGTCGCCGTCGCGCAGCAGCCCCTCCAGATCGCGTGCCAGTACGCCGTCGGGCGAGCTGTCGAACCCGGCATAGCCCGCCAGCATCGCCGCCCGCGCGCGCACCACCGGCGCCGCATCCCAGCGCGGCGCGGCCAGCTTCGCCGCCATCAGCGTCAGATTGTCGGCATAGTCGCCCGGCGTCGTCTGCGCGCCGAACAGGAATGCGTCGTCGCCGATGTCGAAGTCCAGCCCCATGCGGCGTCCGGTGGTCAGCTGATCCAGATCGCCCTGGTTCAGCGTCCCGATCCCGCTCGCGACCAGCGCGGTTTCCCCCGCCCACGCCGGGGTCGGCCGGTCGCCGGGCAGCGCCTGATACCCGCGCCCGAACCGCACGCGCAGATAGACGCGCCCCGTCTCCGAGGGATTGGCGTAGATCAGCGCGCGCACCCCGTTGGCGAACGTCACCGTCTCCATCGGCGGATCGCCCACCGTCGCCTTGGCCGTCACCTTGCCCGGTGCGCCCAGCCTGGGCACGCGCGAGAAATCGACCGCCGCCTGCTGCGTCCGCTTCCCCGCCAGCCTGGACACGTCCGCGGTCAGCGCCGCGGCCAGCTTTGTCGCCGCGCTCGCATCCGCGGTGCGCGTGTTCAGCAGCGCGCGCGTCGCATCGCCCTTGAACAGCCGGTTGGTCGATTCGACCATCGCGGCGGGGGTGAACATCCCCTTCGCCCTCGCCTGTTGCAGGATGTCGTAGCTCGTCTTCGGCCCCGCCACCGTCTCGCGGATGTCGAGCGCCTGGACCATGTCGTCGGCCTGCTTCGCGCCCGCCTCGACCCGCGCGGTATCGACCTCGTTCTTCATCGCGGCGTCGAATTCGGCCAGCTCGCGGTCGACCTCGCCCTGCGTGGGCGGGGTAGCCATCGCATCCGCGATCACCGCGCGGACGTCCTTCAGCGCCGCCTCCCAATCGTCGCCGATCGGCACGATGTTGGTGAAGGTGCCGTTGGCCGAGCGCGATACGTCGTCCAGGCTGACCGAAGCCTGCAGGAAGCTGCCCCCGGCGCGCGCGCGCGTCTCCAGACGCCGGTTGATGAGCCGCATCGCGACGAAGTCGACCAGCCGCTTCTGGTTGAAGATGATCGTATCGTCACGATAGACCCACGGACGCAGCACCGCGGTCGCGACCAGCGGCGGCAGCGAGGGTTCCGCGATCGTCTTCGTCGAGGGGCCCTGCCCGCCCGGCTTGCCGAAATCCGGATCGGCCGGATCGGCGCCCTTGCCCTGCCATCCGCCGAAATTCTTGACGATCAGCCGCGCCGCGACGTCCGGATCGATATCGCCCGAGATGATGACCACCGCGCGCGACGGGCGATACCATCGGTCGTGAAACGCCTGCACCGCCTCCGGGGTCGCCGCCTCCAGCGTCCTGATCGTCCCGATCGGCGACCGCTCGGCCAGCGGCTGCCCCGCGAAGAACGTCTGCCGGATCGCATCGCCGTAGCGGACCTGCGGCCCCGGTGCCTCGCGCTGCTCCGCCAGCACCGCCGGCCGCTCGGCCGCCAGGCCCGCCGTCGTGATCGCCGGCTGCGCCATCATGCCGGAAAAGATCTTCAGGCTCTCGTCCAGCTTCGCCTCGGTCGCGCCGGGCAGGTCCAGCTTGTAGACCGTCTGGGTCGGCGTGGTCGATGCGTTGGAATCCGATCCGAACGTCGCGCCGAAGCGCTGCCACACCCGCTTCGCCTCCCCGTCGGGGACGAATTTCGATCCCCGGAACGACAGATGCTCGATCAGATGCGCGAATCCCTGCTGCGCGTCGGTTTCATAGAGCGACCCGGCATCGATCCGCACGCGCACCGCGACCTGCCCCGGCGGCACGCCGTTCTTGCGCACCGCATATCGCAGGCCGTTGGGGAGCGTGCCGAAATGCCACGCCGGATCGGGCGGGATGTCCGATCCCTTGAACAGCCACGGCGAGGTGTCGACCTGGAGCAGGGCCGGCGGCGGCGCGACCGGGGCGGCGGCGGAAGCCTTGCGCTGCGGCGCCGCCGCGAGCGGCAGGGCGACCGACGAGAGGAGAAGGAAGGCGAGCGGCTTGCCGAGCACGCGCGGATATAGGGCCATGGCGCCGTTGTAAGGGCGCGCCGGGGCGGCGGCAACCGGGGGTGCGTGAAACGCTCCCTCCCGCAACGTCCCTCCCTGACCCGGCGGCCCGCTCTGCCCCTCCCTGACCCGCCGTCCCTGCCCCGACGTGCCCGCAACCTGCCACGTTTTGGTCGCGAAACCGTTCTAGCGGCTGGGGAAAGGATGCCGGGCGACGACAGGCCGGCACGCGCGAAGGATCCGATATGGCCCAGCAACCCCACGCCACCCTCACCCTGCCGGGTGCACCGCGGGCCGCGTTGCAGGCGGAGCCGGGCCGCCCGCTCATCATCCGCGTCGGCAAGCATCTGCGCGGCGTGTTCGACCGGCTGATCGCGGGTTCCTCGCTGGTGTCCAACGATCCCGTGCTCGACGTGCGCACCTTCGCCTGGACCGCGGAGCTGCGCGCGCGCTGGGAGGCGATCCGCGCCGAGGCGGAGGCCGTCGCGCTGGTCGGGGACGCCGCGCCCAGCCTCGCCACCATCTCGCCCGATCACCGTGCCATCGCGGAGGTGGGCAAGTGGAAGTCGTTCTTCCTCTGGGGCTACGGCTATCCGATCGACGAGAACCTCGCGCAATGCCCGCAGACGCGCGCCGTGATCGAGCGTATTCCGGGGCTCAACACCGCCTTCTTCTCGATCCTCGCCCCCGGCACGCACATCCCCGCGCACCGCGGCGTGTCAAAGGGGCTCATCACCTGCCACCTGGGCCTCATCGTGCCGCGCGACGGCGACGTGCGGATGCGCGTCGACCACCGCGTCGTGCGCTGGGCGGAGGGCGAAACGCTCGTCTTCGACGACACCTATGACCACGAAGTGTGGAACGACACCGCCGGCACCCGCGTCGTGCTGCTGATCCAGTTCGAACGCCCGCTGCGCCGCCCCGGCAAATGGTTCGCCGACCTCTTCCTGGGCATCGCGAAGCGCTCCGCCTTCGTCCAGGAAGCGCGCGACAACGTGGCCAAGTGGAACGCCGCGGTGAAGCAGCTGGACGGGTGAGCATAGCCCTCCTGCCAACGCCTTCGTCCTCGCCTGACCCCCGTTCGCCCTGAGGAGGGACTGGGCTTGTCGAAGGCCCGTCTCGAAGGGCAGGCGTTGCCCACGTGCTTCGATACGGCCTCTCGACGTCGCTCGACGCCTCCTCGGCACGAACGACGGGGGCGCATGACCGGCCGGCGATCATCGGCACGACGGAAAGACCCCGCCGGCTCGCACCGGCGGGGTCTGTCGGATATGGTGGGCGCGACAGGGATTGAACCTGTGACCCCACCCGTGTGAAGGGTGTGCTCTACCGCTGAGCTACGCGCCCGATCATGATCGGAAGCGGGCCTCTAGGCGAGCACCGCGACCCTGTCCACCCCCAAAATCGACCTCAGTTCAGCGAATCCTTCAGCACCTTGCCCGCCTTGAACTTCGGCTGGGTGGACGCCTTGATCGTCATCGGCTCGCCCGTGCGCGGGTTGCGGCCCGTCGATGCCTTGCGCTTGCTGACCGCGAACGTGCCGAAACCGACCAGCCGCACCTCATCCCCCTTCTTCAGACTCGCGGAGATGGTGTCGAACACCGCCTCGACCGCGCGGCTCGCCTCGCTCTTCCCCAGCCCGGCGGCGGTCGCGACATGCGCGATCAGTTCCTGCTTGTTCATGCCGAAAGACCCCGTTTGTTAGTAACGTTACGTGTTCGTGATGGATTCGCGGACGACGGCCCGCATCCTCTCAGTAAAGGCGAGCGCGGGTGCCTGAGTCAAACGAAACCGCCGCGCCCGTGGCAGGCGCGGCGGCGATCGTTTCACCCCGATATAACGTGGATCAATGGTGGAGTTCGCCCCCCACCGGGGCGATCGGCGCGGGCGGCAGCGCCGCCAGCTCGTCCGCCTCGGTCCAGTCGATCGCCTCCGGCGCGCGCACCAGCGCCAGCGCCAGCACTTCGTCGACATGCGCCACCGGCACGATACGCAGCCCGTCGCGGATGTTCTGCGGTATCTCGGCCAGATCCTTCTCGTTCTCCTTGGGGATCAGCACGGTGGTGATCCCGCCGCGCAGCGCCGCGAGCAGCTTTTCCTTCAATCCGCCGATCGGCAGCACGCGACCGCGCAGCGTCACCTCGCCGGTCATCGCCACCTCCTTGCGCACCGCGATGCCGGTCAGCGTGGACACGATCGACGTCACCAGACCGATGCCCGCCGACGGCCCGTCCTTGGGCACCGCGCCCTCGGGCAGGTGGATGTGGATGTCCTTGCGGTGGAACACGCTGGGCTTGATCCCGAACGTCGGCGCGCGCGCCTGGACGAAGGAATAGGCCGCCTGGACCGACTCCTTCATCACGTCGCCCAGCTTGCCGGTGACCTTCGCCTGCCCCTTGCCCGGCACGGTCACGCTCTCGATCGTCAGCAGCTCGCCGCCCACCTCGGTCCAGGCGAGGCCGGTGACCGCGCCGATCTGGTCCTCGGTCTCGGACAGGCCGTGGCGGAACTTCTGCACGCCCGCGAACTCGGCCAGATTGTCCGGCGTGACCGTCACGCTCTCGGCCTTGCCCTCCAGGATGCGGCGCAGCGCCTTGCGGCACAGCTTGGCGATCTCGCGCTCCAGCGTCCGCACGCCCGCCTCGCGGGTGTAGCGCTGGATCAGCGCGCGCAGCCCGTCGGTCGTCAGCTCGAACTCGCCCGGCTTCAGCCCGTGCGCCTCGATCTGCTTGCGGGTCAGGTGGCGCTCGGCGATCGCGACCTTCTCGTCCTCGGTATAGCCCTCCAGCCGGATGATCTCCATCCGGTCGAGCAGCGGCTGCGGCAGGTTGAGCGAATTGGCGGTGCACACGAACATCACGTCCGACAGATCGATGTCGATCTCCAGATAATGGTCGTTGAACTTCGCATTCTGCTCGGGGTCCAGCACCTCCAGCAGCGCGCTGGCGGGATCGCCGCGGAAATCCTGTCCCAGCTTGTCGATCTCGTCGAGCAGGAACAGCGGGTTGGACGCGCCCGCCTTCTTCAGGTTGGTGACGACCTTGCCCGGCAGCGAGCCGATGTAGGTGCGGCGGTGCCCGCGGATCTCCGCCTCGTCGCGCACCCCGCCCAGCGACTGGCGGATGAACTCGCGCCCCGTCGCCTTGGCGATCGACTTGCCCAGCGACGTCTTGCCCACGCCCGGCGGTCCGACCAGGCACAGGATCGGCCCCTTCAGCTTGTTGGTGCGCGCCTGTACCGCCAGATATTCGACGATCCGGTCCTTCACCTTGTCGAGCGCGTGGTGGTCCTCGTTCAGGATCGCCTCGGCGGCGGGGATATCCTTCTTGATCTTGCTCTTCTTCCCCCACGGCAGCCCCAGCAGCACGTCGAGGTAGTTGCGCACGACCGTCGCCTCGGCGCTCATCGGCGCCATGGTCTTCAGCTTCTTCAGCTCCGCGGTCGCCTTGGTGCGCGCCTCCTTCGACAGCTTCAGCGTGGCGATCTTCTGGGTCAGCTCGGCGATCTCGTCGCCCTCGCCTTCCTCGCCCTCGTTGCCCAGCTCGCGCTGAATCGCCTTCAGCTGTTCGTTGAGGTAATATTCGCGCTGCGTCTTCTCCATCTGGCGCTTGACGCGGCTCTTGATCTTCTTCTCGACCTGCAGGACGCCCAGCTCGCCCTCCATCAGCGCGAACGCCATCTCCAGCCGCTTGACCGGATCGGCCTCCATCAGCAGCGCCTGCTTCTCGGCGACCTTGACCTGGATGTTGCCCGCGACGCTGTCGGACAGCTGCGACGCGCCCTCGATCTCGGCCAGCTGCGCGGCGAGCTCGGAGGGCAGCTTGCGGTTGAGCTTGGAATAATTCTCGAACTGGCCGACGACCGAGCGCATCAGCGCGGCGACCTCCGGCCCGTCGACCGCGGCGTCCTCCAGCGGCGCGATGGCCGCGGTCAGATAGTCGCCGCCCTCATCCAGCGTCTCCAGCGTGGCGCGCTGCTTGCCCTCGACCAGGACGCGCACCGTGCCGTCGGGCAGCTTCAGCAGCTGGAGCACGGTCGCGGTCACGCCGACGCCGTAGAGGTCGTCCCGCACGGGATCGTCCTCGGCCGGGTCGAGCTGCGCGACCAGGAAAATCTCCTTGTCCGCCGCCATCGCGGCTTCCAGCGCGGCGACCGACTTGTCGCGTCCGACGAACAGCGGCACGATCATGTGCGGGAAGACGACGATATCGCGCAGCGGCAGAACGGGGAAAGTGGACGTCATGGATACTCCGATGCCGCCCGTACGGGGCGGCCTGTGCCGCTTATATGGTGCGTTTCGCGGGCGCATCAATCTCGCGCTCGCCGCTGCCTGTCTCATCGCCGCGCATCCCCCCGCCGCGCCGCGGACGGTGGCGAAGGGCGAACCCCCGCTCAGCGCCGCGACGCAGGTGTCGGGCGGGGTCCGCGCCGACAACCAGTCCTCGCTCGCGCTCGATGCGGTCGAGCTGTGGCTGGAACCCGATCCCGCGACGCAGCGGCTGGCCGGGCGCGCGCGGCTGGTGCTCCGCGCGAAGGCGGCGGTGGCACGACCATCGATCGATCTCGACTCCAACTTCACCGTGCGCCGCGTCACGGTCGACGGCGCCCCGGTGACGCCCGCCCGCCCCGATGGACGCCCCGATGGCCGCATCGTGCTGCCCGCGCCGCTCGCCGCCGGTGCGCGCGCGACGGTGGAGATCACCTATGACGGCACGCCTCACGTCGCGGTCAACGCGCCGTGGGACGACGGCATGGTCTGGGCGAAGACGCCCGGGGGCCATCCCTGGGTCGCCTCCACCACCGAAGGCTATGGCTGCGACATCCTGTGGCCCTGCCTCGACTTTCCCGAGGGCGAGCCCGCGGTCGCCACGCTCCACATCACCGCGCCCGCGGGGCTGCGCGCTCCCGCCAACGGCCGCCTGCTGGGCGTCGACACATTGCCCGACGGACGCACCGTCTGGCACTGGCGCGCGCGCCAGCCCAATACCTATGCGATCGCGCTGAACATCGGGCCGTATCTGGAGCAGTCGGGCAGCTATCGCAGCCGCTACGGCAACGCGATCCCGCTGCATTACTGGCATCTGCCCGGCGAAGGCGACAAACCGCAGCAATTGTTCGAGGAATTCGCCCCCGCGCTCGACTTCTTCGAAAGCCTGATCGGCCCCTACCCCTTCGGCGACGAGAAGGTCGGCGTGGTCGAGACCCCGCACAAGGGCATGGAGCACCAGACGATCAACGCCTATGGCAACGGCTATGCCAAGGCGCCCGAGGGGTTCGACTGGCTGTTCCAGCACGAATTCGCGCACGAATGGTTCGCCAACCAGATGACGGTGGCGAACTGGGACGATTACTGGCTGCACGAGGGGTTCGCCACCTATATGCAGCCGCTCTACGGCCGCTGGCGCGAGGGCGAGGCGCGCTATGCCGCGATGATGGAGGCGCAACGCAACCAGATCGTCAACCGCGCGCCCATCGTCCGCGACAAGGTGCTGACCGAGGAGGAGGTGTACGAGCCGTCGAAGGGCGGCGCGGGCACCGACATCTATTACAAGGGGTCGTGGACGCTCCACACGCTGCGCTGGCTGATCGGCGACCGCGCCTTCTTCACCGCGACACGGCGGCTGGTCTATGGCCGCCCCGACCCGAGCCCGGGCAATTTCACACCGCGCTACGCCTCCACGCGGGAGTTTCAGCGTCTGGTCGCGGCGGAGGCCGGGCGCAACCTCGACTGGTTCTTCGACGTGTACCTGCGCGGCACCGCGCTGCCGGTGCTGGTGCAGGAACGCCGCGGCGACACGCTGCGCCTGTCGTGGCGGACCGAGCGCGACCGCGCCTTCCCGATGCCGATCGAAATACAGGTCGGCGATGCCGCGCCGCGCCGCGTCGCCCTCCCCGCGACGCTCCCGGTGCCGGCGGGCGCGCATGTCGTGATCGACCCCGCATCGCGCGTCCTGCGCGACTCTCCCGCCGTCACCGCGTTTCAGGCGTGGCAGGCAGCGCAAAGGACCGCGAAATGACGAACCTGTGGCCGCGACGCGCCGCGGAGATGGCGGCGATGTTCATGATCGGCGACGGCGTCGCCGGCCTCGTCCAGCCGCGCCGCCACACCGCGCTGTGGCAGGAAAGGGCGCTGGGCGCGGAGATGACGGTGCGGCCGTTCGTGGGTCGTCCCACGCGCCGCCGCGCCTATGCCGTCGCGCAGATCGCCGCCGGTCTGTGGCTGGCGTCACGCATGCGCGCGTAGTTCGCGCATTTCCCGTCCAGCCTGAGCGAACGGAGCCACCTCCATGCCTATGGCACCACCGTCGTGAACAGATAGACCGCGAAGATCACCAGATGCACCGCCCCCTGCATCACCGTCGTCCGCCCGTTCCCCAGCGAGATCGTCGTGACGAACAGCGACAGCGCCAGCAGCACCGTCTTCATCACCCCCAGCCCCAGCGCCAGCGGCAGGTCCAGCACCAGGCTGACGATCGCCACCGCCGGGATCGTCAGCCCGATCGTCGCCAGCGCGGAGCCGAGCGCGAGGTTCAGGCTCGTCTGGATGCGGTTCCGCCGCGCCGCCCGGTATGCCGCCAGGCTTTCGGGTGCGAGCACCAAGCCCGCGATCACCACGCCCACCACCGCCAGCGGCAGCCCGGCGTCGAGCACGGCCCGCTCCACCGTCGCCGACAAGGCCTTCGCCAGCAGCACCACCGCGACCAGCGCCACCAGCAGCACGCCGAACGCCGCCCAGGCGGTGCGGTTGGAGGGGGTGGCGGCATGACCCTCGTCGCCGGCCTGCTCGGGCAGGAAATATTCGCGGTGGCGCACCGTCTGCACCGTCACGAACACGCCGTAGAGGAACAGGCTCACCACCGCGACCAGCACCAGCTGCGACGTCGCGTAATAGGGCCCGGGCGTCGTCGACGTGTAATTGGGCAGCACCAGCGTCAGCACCGACAGCGCCGCCAGCGTGCACAGCGCCGCACTCACGCCCCGCAGCGAGAAGCGCTGCTCCAGATGCCGCAGCCCGCCCGCCATCAGGCACAGTCCGATGATGCCGTTCAGGATAATCATGATCGCGGCGAACACGGTGTCGCGCGCCAGTGCGGAGGCGTCCCCCGCCTCCGACAGCATCAGCGATACGATCAGCGACACCTCGATCACCGTCACGGCGATCGCCAGCACCAGCGTCCCGAACGGCTCGCCCACGCGGTGCGCGACCACCTCGGCATGATGCACCGCCGCCAGCACGCACCCGATCAGGATCGCCGACGCCACGATCGTGCCGACCGTCCCCATCGCATAGACGGATGCCAGCACCGCCGCGACGCCCAGCAACGGCAGCACCAGCGCCCACAGCGGCAGCGACAACCGCCGTAACAGCGCGCGCCGCATCGCGGGCGGAGGCAGGGTCTCTTCGCTCATCGTCATCCCCGACCAATGCACGACACGCCGGGACGATCCGTTACACGGGTCGAACGAATCCGGTCGGTCAGCCGCCCACCGCGCGCTGCATCGACCAGAAGCGCGGTCCCCCGCGCGGCACCTCCCAGTCGCCGATCAGCTTGAAGCCGAGCGCACCATACAGCCCCAGATTGCTCTCGGTCGCCGTCTCCAGATACGTCGGATGCCCGCTGGCGTCGTTGCGCGCGAGCCCCGCGCGAATCACCCTGCCCCCCAGCCCGCGCCCCTGCTGCGTCGGATCGACCCCCGCGACATGCAGGTACCAGAACGGCTCGACCGGAAAATGCGCCCCGATCGCACCGCTGATCCGCAGCGCGCGCGGTATCGCGGTACCCAGCGCACCGATCAACGCGGGTGCCTGCGCGACCATCGCGCCGAGCGGCGTCGCCGCCCGCGCCGGCGCACGCCACAGCGTCGCCGCATCCGCGGGCCCCGCGACCAGCCGCATACCGTCCGCGTCGCCGTCGAACAGCAGCGCGAACAATCGGGGCAGCCGCCGTGCGCGCTCCACGGGGTCGGGGAAGATGTAGCTCATGGCCGGATCACCGGCGAACGCCCGTCCCAGCATCGCCGCGACGCCCGCGCGATCCTGTATCCCTGCGTCCCGCACGTCGCTCATCGGCTCGCCCCCCACCCGTTCGCCGCGACTATCGGCCGGATCGCGCGGCGAGCGCAAGGCACGCGCCGGCGCGATCCGTCACGCCGGACCCGGGTGCGCCGGGGACGGCCTCCACTCCGTTCCCCGGCGAAGGCGGGACCTTTGCAAAAGGCTACACCGTGCTCCTGCGTAGGCAGGGGCCCAGGGTTGCCAGTCCCATCAGACGTCGTTCTGCCTAGCCCCCTTGCTCCTGCCTGCGCAGGAGCACGGCGTGGGGTCGATGCCGTTGCACCCGTTTTGCAAAGCCCCGGCGAAGGCCGGCGCCCGGCATCGGCACGCCCGCAGGATACTGGAAACCGGCCGCCGGCCGGACCCCGGCTTTCGCGGAACCTTTGCAACGACATCCACCGTGCTCCTGCGCACGCAGGAGCCCAGGGTTGCCAGTCCCATCAGACGTCATCCCGCTCTAGCCCCCTTGCTCCTGCCTGCGCAGGACCAAGGCGTGGGCCCGGCCCCATTTCGGCCGGTTTGCAGCGGCCGCAGCCCTCCCCGCGGCACCGACGGAACGCCCGCACGCCGCGCCCGCGTGCCGTATCGCCAAAACGACAGCGGGCGCCCCGGTCATCACCGGAGCGCCCGCCAACATCCCACCGGGCGTGCGCCGTCAGGCGACCTCGCCGGCCTTCTTCTTCTCGGCATAGACGCGGACCGGCTCCTTGCGGCCGTCGACCACGTCCTTGTCGATCATCACCTCGTCGACGCCTTCCATCCCCGGCAGATCGAACATCGTGTCGAGCAGGATGCCCTCCAGGATCGAGCGGAGCCCGCGCGCGCCGGTCTTGCGCTCGATCGCCTTCCTGGCGACCGTGGTCAGCGCGTCGTCGGTGAAGCCCAGCTTCACCTCCTCCATCTCGAACAGCTTCTGATACTGTTTCACCAGCGCGTTCTTCGGCTCGGCCAGGATCTTGACGAGCGCGGGCACGTCCAGATCCTCCAGCGTCGCGATCACCGGCAGACGGCCGACGAACTCGGGGATCAGCCCGAACTTCAGCAGGTCCTCCGGCTCGGTCTGGCGCAGCACCTCGCCGGTGCGCTTCTCCTCGGGGGACGCGACATACGCGCCGAACCCGATCGACTTGCCCTGGAGGCGGTCGCCGATGATCTTCTCCAGGCCCGAGAACGCACCGCCGCAGATGAACAGGATGTTCGTCGTGTCGACCTGCAGGAACTCCTGCTGCGGATGCTTGCGCCCGCCCTGCGGCGGCACCGACGCGGTGGTGCCCTCCATCAGCTTGAGCAGCGCCTGCTGCACGCCCTCGCCCGACACGTCGCGCGTGATCGAGGGGTTCTCCGCCTTGCGGCTGATCTTGTCGATCTCGTCGATATAGACGATGCCGCGCTGCGCCCGCTCGACGTTGTAATCCGATGCCTGGAGCAGCTTCAGGATGATGTTCTCGACATCCTCGCCGACGTAACCGGCCTCGGTCAGCGTCGTCGCGTCCGCCATCGTGAACGGTACGTCCAGGATGCGCGCCAGCGTCTGCGCCAGCAGCGTCTTTCCGCAACCCGTCGGCCCGACGAGCAGGATGTTGCTCTTCGCCAGCTCGACGTCCGCGCCCTTCGCGCCGTGGTTCAACCGCTTGTAATGGTTGTGGACCGCCACCGACAGCACGCGCTTGGCCTGCTTCTGCCCGATGACGTAATCGTCGAGCACGTCGCAGATCTCCTGCGGGGTCGGCACCCCGCCGTCCTTCTTGGCGACCAGTGCCGACTTCGTCTCCTCGCGGATGATGTCGTTGCACAGTTCGACGCATTCGTCGCAGATGAAGACCGTCGGACCGGCGATCAGCTTGCGCACCTCGTGCTGCGACTTGCCGCAGAACGAGCAATAGAGGGTGCTCTTGGAGTCGCCGCCGGAGAGCTTCGTCATTCAATCATCCTTCCCGCGTTGTCGCGGTATGTCTGGCCCGGTGTCCCGGGGCCGGACATGCTAACCCGGCCCCGATGCTTCCGGCAATGCCCGAAAGCGATTAAGATTATGCCGACGTCGCCGCTTCGTCGGTCGGCTGGGGCCGCTTGTCGAATACCTCGTCGATCAGGCCGAACGCCTTGGCCTCGTCGCTCGACATGAACTTGTCGCGGTCCATCGCCTTCTCGATCTCCTCGAGCGGCTGGCCGGTGTACTTCGCGTACAGCTGGTTCAGCGAGTGACGGATGCGCAGGATCTCGCGCGCCTGGATCTCGATGTCGCTGGCCATGCCCTGCGCACCGCCCGACGGCTGGTGGATCATGATCCGCGCATTGGTCAGCGCCACGCGCATCCCCGGCTCGCCCGATGCCAGCAGGAAGCTGCCCATCGACGCCGCCTGCCCGATGCACACCGTGCCGACGCGCGGACGGATGTACTGCATCGTGTCGTGGATCGCCATGCCCGCCGTGACGACGCCGCCCGGCGAGTTGATGTACATGAAGATGTCCTTCTTCGGATTCTCCGATTCCAGGAACAGCAGCTGCGCGGTGATGAGGCTGGCCATGCCGTCCTCGACCCCGCCGGTCACGAACACGATCCGCTCGCGCAGCAGGCGGCTGAAGATGTCGAAGCTGCGCTCGCCGCGGTTCGACTGCTCGATCACGATCGGCACCAGCCCCGCTTGCGTCTGCTGCATGCCGACGCCGGCGCGCGCCAATGCCCCTGCGAAATCGCCGGTCTCGAACGGATTGTGCATGGAATAACTCTCTTATGCCCTGAGGATTGGTAACATCGTCGCTGGCGCGCGGCAGTTCAAGCCCCGGATCGGGGCCCCTGCGCGGGCGCCCGATGCGCGAGATACGCGAGCCGCCGCACCTCCCGCCGCCCGCGCACGACGGTATCCAGGATCAATCCTGCGAAACCGTTGAGCGCGGCGAGGATCATCAATCCCGTCACCAGGATCGCGGTGGGAAAGCGCGGCACCAGCCCGGTGTGCATATAGGTGACGACCAGCGGTGCGGCGAGCACCAGCGCGAGCACCGCCATCGCCGCGCCGACGCTGCCGAAGAACCACAATGGCCGCTCGATCCGATAGAGCATCGCGATCGTGCGCAGGATGCGCCACCCGTCGCGATAGGTCGACAGCTTCGATTCGGAGCCGTCCGGCCGCGCGACATAGGGCGTCTCCACCTCCGCAACCGGCATCCGCAGTTCCAGCGCGTGGACGCTGATCTCGGTCTCGATCTCGAACCCGACCGACAGCACCGGGAAGCTCTTCACGAACCGCCGCGAAAACACGCGGTACCCGCTTAGAATATCGGTGAAACTGCGTCCGAACAGCCGCGTCAGCATGCCGGTCAGCAGCGCATTGCCCAGCCGGTGCCCGCGCCGGTACGCCGCCGCCGCCTCGCCGACGCGGCTGCCGACCACCATGTCGAGCTGCTCGTCCAGCATCCGCGCGACCAGCACCGGGGCGCTGGCGGCGTCATAGGTCGCATCGCCGTCCGCCATCACATAGACATCGGCATCGACGTCGGCGAACATCCGCCGCACCACCGCGCCCTTGCCCTGGATGCGCTCGGTCCGCACTACCGCCCCCGCGGCGCGCGCGACCTCGACCGTGCGGTCGCTGCTGTTGTTGTCGTAGACGTAGATGGTCGCCGCGGGCAGCGCGGCGCGGAACCCCGCCACCGTCTGCGCGATCGCCGCCTCTTCGTTGTAGCACGGCAGCAGGACGGCGACGGTGGGTTCGGTCATGAATGCCTCGGAGACGAACGAGCGCGTCCGTCATTATCACGCCCGACTCGCCCACCCCCGCTCGCCCTGAGGAGGGGCCGAGCTTGTCGAGGACCCGTCTCGAAGGGCAAGCGCAGCGCTTGTGCTTCGAGACGGCATTTCGACAAGCTCAATGCCTCCTCGGCACGAACGGAGGGGGAACGTCAGGTAAGGGAGGAAGCGCGCGAACGCCTCCACCCCTTTGCGCTTACGCCTCCGCCTTCGGCTTCTTCGCGCGCGGCTTCTTCGCGGGCGCGTCGGCGGCCCCGGCGCCCTCGGCCGCTTCCGCCGCCTGCGGGTCGCTGGTCACCAGCGTCGTCTCGGCCTCGACCGGCGCGGCCTTCTTGGCGCGCGGCTTCTTCGCCGGGGCGGCGTCGGCGTCTGCGTCGGTCGGCTCGACCGCCGCATCCTCACCCTTGGCCGCGGGCTTCTTCGCCGCCGCCTTCTTCGCGGGCTTGGCCTCACCCTCGGCCGCGTCGCCCGACTCGGCCTTCTTCCTGGCGCGGGTCTGCTTGGGCTTGTGGTTGTCGTGGTCGTGGTGGTGCGTGCCGGTCGCGAAGCCGTCCTCACTCTCGATCGCCGCCTCCAGCTCCTCGCGCGTGGTTTCGCGGTCGGTCACCTCGGCCTTGTCGAACAGGAAGTCGACGACCTTGTCCTCGTACAGCGGCGCGCGCAGCTGCGCGGCGGCCATCGGATCCTGCTGGACATACTGGATGAACCGCTGGCGGTCCTCCGGGCCGTATTGCTGCGCGGCCTGCATCAGCAGCCGCTGCATCTCCTGCTGGCTGACCTCGACGCCGTTCGCCTGGCCGATTTCCGACAGCAGCAGGCCCAGCCGCACGCGCCGCTCGGCGATCTTGCGGTAATCGTCGCGCTCGGCCTCCATCTCCTTCAGCGCCGCTTCGGGATCGGGCTCGTGCGTCGCCTCGTGCTGGAGCTGCTGCCAGATCTGGTTGAACTCCGCCTCGACCATCGACGGCGGCACCTCGAAGTCATGCCCCTCGGCCAGCTGGTCGAGCAGCTTGCGCTTCATGTGCGTGCGGGTCAGCCCGTTGTGCTCCTGCTCGATCTGGCCCTTGAGCAGCCCCGTCAGCTGCTCCAGGCTTTCCAGGCCCAGCCCGGTGGCCAGCTCGTCGTCGATCGCGCTTTCGCCCGCGGTCTTCACCGACTTGATCGTCAGGTCGAAGGTCGCGTCCTTGCCCGCCAGCGACTTCTCGCCGTAATCCGCGGGGAAGGTCACCTTGATCTGGCGCTCCTCGCCCGCCTTGGCGCCGATCACCTGATCCTCGAACCCGGGGATCAGCCGGCCCTGCCCGATCTCGACCGGCATGTCGGTGCCGGTGCCGCCCTCGAACGCGACGCCGTCCATCGTCTTGCCGACGAAGTCGACCGTGACCAGGTCGCCCGTCTCCGCCGCCTTGTCGCCCGCGTCTTCCCAGCGCTTCTGCTGGTCGGCGAACTTCTGCAGCTGCGCGGTGACCGCCTCGTCGTCGACCGGCACGGTCAGCCGCTCCAGCTTCAGCCCGTCAATCGCCGGGGTCGGCACCTGGGGCAGGACCTCCAGCTCGACCTTCAGCTCTGCGTCCTTGCCGGGCTCATAGCCCTCGGCCAGCTCGACCGACGGCTGCGTCGCGGGGCGCAGGCCCTGCTCCGCGATCAGCGACTGGATGCCTTCCTGGATCGAGGTGTTGAGCGCGTCCTGGTGCAGCGCCGGCCCGTGCATCTTGCGCACCAGGTTGGCGGGCACCTTGCCGGGGCGGAAGCCGGGCATCTTGATCTGCGGCGCCACGCGCTTCAGCTCGGCATCGACCTTGGCGTCGATCGCCTTCGCCGGGATGGTCAGGGTGTAGGCGCGCTTCAGCCCCTCGTTCAACGTCTCGACAGTCTGCATTGGCCGCTTTCGTCTGGAATGTCGTTAGTGGTGGCCACCCCGCCGTGACGCGGGGGACTGGTGCGGGCGAAGGGACTCGAACCCCCACATCTTGCGATACTGGAACCTAAATCCAGCGCGTCTACCAGTTCCGCCACGCCCGCTTGATCGGACACCGCCGGTCGCCGGCCTCTATACATCGTTATGCGCGGGGGCAAGCGGGCAACCTGCACCGATGCAGATCGTTGATCGCGCGAAGGAGACGATCATGGCGACGAACCCAGGAATCCCCGCCGACGTGCCGCAGCCGACCCCGCCGGCACAGCCCGATGCGCCCCCGCCGGAGATCACGCCGCCGACGCCCGACGTCGACGTGCCCGCCCCCGGACAGCCCGGCACCGACCCCGCCCCCGCCAATCCCACGATCTGACAGGAGCCGACATGGCCGAGGAACATCAGCCCGATCCCGACGATCCCCGCCCCGACATCCAGCAGGCGGTCGAGGCCCGCGCCGATGCGGTCGAGCGCGGCGAAGGCGGCGAGGAACCCGCCCGCTTCACGAGCACCGGCGAGCATGACGGCAACAGCGGCACCGGCGGCGAGGTGAAGAACCAGGACCTGACGCAGCAATAAGATGGCGGGGGGGGGGCGGCGTCGAAGCCCCCCGCTTCCCGCCGAAGACGGGACCTTTACGAAACGGGTGCAAGGGCTCCGGGTCCCTGCCGTGCTCCCGCGCAGGCAGGAGCCCGGAGTTGCAGGTCCCATAAGGCGTTGTTCTGCCTGGCCCTGGGCTCCTGCCTGCGCAGGAGCACGGCTGGTACGTGGCGCTGTTTCATCCCTTCTGCAAAGGCCCCGCGGAGGCCGGGGCCCGACACAATGCCGGCAGGGCGGCGCGGCGCCTACCCCAGCGCCTTCTTCAGCAGCTCGTTGACGACCGCCGGGTTGGCCTTGCCCTGCATCGCCTTCATCGTCTGTCCGACGAAGAAGCCGAACAGAGCTTCCTTGCCGCCGCGATACTGCTCCAGCTGCTTGGGGTTCTTCGCGATCACGTCCGCGATCACCGCCTCGATCGCGCCCGTGTCGCTGGTCTGCTTGAGGCCACGCTCCTCGACGATCCTGCCCGGCGCATCGCCCGTCTCCAGCATCGCCTCGAACACCTGCTTGGCGAGGCTGCCCGACAGCGTGCCGTCCGCCACCAGCGCCAGCAGCTCCGCCGCCTGCCCCGGCGTCACCGGGCTGTCGCCGATGCTCCTGCCCAGCCGGTTGAGCGCCCCGAACAGCTCGCTCGTCACCCAGTTCGCCGCCGCCGCCGGCTTCGCGCCCCCGTTCTGGCCGATCTCGAGCAGCGCGTCGAACCAGCGCGCGCTCTCCACCTCCGCGGTCAGCACGCTGGCATTGTACGGCGTGATCCCCAGCCCCTCGTAGCGCGCACGCTTGGCGCCCGGCAGCTCGGGCAGGCTGGCGCGACATTCCTCCAGGAACGCCTCGTCCAGCTCCAGCGGCAACAGGTCCGGATCGGGGAAGTAGCGGTAATCGTGCGCATCCTCCTTCGACCGCATCGACCGCGTCGCGCCCGTGTCGGGATTGAACAGCCGCGTCTCCTGCTGGATCGCGCCGCCCGCCTCCAGCACCTCGACCTGCCGGTTCGCCTCATGCTCGATCGCCTGCATCACGAAGCGGATCGAATTGACGTTCTTCGTCTCGGTCCGCGTCCCGAACGGCGCGCCGGGCTTGCGCACGCTGACGTTGACGTCGGCGCGCATCGATCCCTGGTCCATGTTGCCGTCGCACGACCCCACGTAGCGCAGGATCGAGCGCAGCTTGGTCAGATACGCCCCCGCCTCCGCGGGCGAGCGCATGTCGGGCTTCGACACGATCTCCATCAGCGCCACGCCCGAGCGGTTGAGATCGACATAGGAGCGCGTCGGATGCTGGTCGTGCATCAGCTTGCCGGCGTCCTGCTCGACATGGATGCGCTCGACCCCGATCGTCTTGGCGTCGTCCCCCACCTCGATCTCGACCGAACCTTCGCCGACGATCGGATGATAGAGCTGCGAGATCTGATAGCCCTGCGGCAGATCGGCATAGAAATAATTCTTGCGGTCGAACCGCGACCATGTGTTGATCTGCGCGTCGATCGCCATGCCGGTGCGCACCGCCTGGCGGATGCACTCCCGGTTGGGCACCGGCAGCATCCCCGGCATCGCCGCGTCGACCAGGCTCACCTGCGTGTTCGGCTCCGCCCCGAACGCGGTCGCCGCGCCGGAGAACAGCTTCGCGTTGGAGGTCACCTGCGCATGGACCTCCAGGCCGATGACGACCTCCCAGTCGCCGGTGGCGCCCTTGATGCGGAACGGTGCGGATGCGTCAGCCATGATGGGTCTCGGGTGTGATGAGGGTGAGGTCGGGGAAATAGGTGGCAAAGCGCCTGCGATCGCGCGTGACTAACGTCGCGCCAAGCGTCGCGGCATGCGCGCCGATCAGGAAGTCAGCCAGAACCGACTGCTGCCGCCCGCCAGCCAACCGATAGCCGACATGCGCGTGCCCGGCGCGATAGGCGATGGCGGGGGTCAGCGGATCGATGTTGATGCCCAACTCCGTCAGAAACACGACGACCGCCTCGGCGGACGCAAACGCGCGCGCTACCTCGGCCACGACGATCTGGTTGGCCATCATCGGGCCTGGCGCACCGGACAGCGCGCTCTTCGACCACTCGGTCCACGCGCCATCCTCGACCAGATCGATGACGATATTGCTGTCGACGAAGATCATTCCAGCGGTTCGCGGATCCACGACATATATTCGTCGGTCGTCATGCCCAGCGGCAAAGGCGCCGAGAGCGCGCGGGCTCGCGCCAGCCGGTCCTCGAACGTCTGCGCGGCCGGCTCCTGCCCCTTGACCAACCGCACCGTTCCGCCCGACCGCTCGAACGACACGAGGTCGCCGGGGTGAAGCCCCAGCGCATCGCGCACGTCATCGGGAATGATGACATGCCCGTTGACGGTCATTCTGCTCTGCTCGCCCATCAGCGAACCCTATCGCTCCGTCTGACAGGCGTCCAGCCTACCACCACCGCCCGGGCCGCGCCACGAACCCGGCGCGCTCCTCGATCGCCAGCGCGGCGTTCAGCACGCCCTGCTCGTCGAGCGCCTTGCCGATGATCTGGAGCCCCAGCGGCAGCCCCGCGGCGTCCACCCCGCCCGGCACGCTCATCGCCGGCAGCCCGGCCAGCGACGACGGCACCGTGAATACGTCGTTGAGATACATCGCGATCGGGTCCGCGCTCTTTTCCCCCAGCGCGAACGCCGCGGACGGCGCGGTCGGGGTCAGCAGCACGTCGCACTGCGCCCACGCGCGCTCGAAATCCTGCGCGATCAGCGTCCGCACCTTCTGCGCCTGCGTGTAATAGGCATCGTAGAAGCCCGCCGACAGCACATAAGTACCGATCAGGATGCGCCGCTTCACCTCGTCGCCGAACCCCTCGGCGCGGGTCCTGGCGTACATCTCCTGCAGATTGGCGCCATCGGGCAGGTCGCGCAGCCCGTAGCGCACGCCGTCATAGCGCGCGAGGTTGGACGACGCCTCCGCCGGTGCGATGATGTAATAGGCCGGCAGCGCGTACTTCGTATGCGGCAGCGAAACCTCGACGATCTCCGCCCCCGCATCGCGCAGCCATTCCACGCCCTGCTGCCACAGCGCGTCGATCTCGCGCGGCATGGCCTCGACGCGATATTCCCGCGGAATCCCGACGCGCTTGCCCTTCAGCGACGCGTTCAGCCCCGCCTCCCACTGTGGCACGGGCAGGTCGAGCGAGGTCGCGTCCTTCGCGTCGAACCCCGCCATCGCCTCCAGCATGATCGCGCAGTCGCGCACGTCGCGCGCCATCGGCCCCGCCTGATCGAGCGACGAGGCGAAGGCGATCACGCCCCAGCGCGAGCAGCGGCCATAGGTCGGCTTGATCCCCGAAATCCCGGTGAAGGCGGCGGGCTGGCGGATCGATCCGCCGGTGTCGGTGCCGGTCGCCCCCGGCGCGATCCGCGCGGCGACCGCCGCGGACGATCCGCCCGACGAGCCCCCGGGCGCCAGGTCCGCATTGCCGCCGTCGCTGCGTCGCCACGGGCTCACCACATTGCCGAAATAGCTGGTTTCGTTGGACGAACCCATCGCGAACTGGTCCATGTTGAGCTTCCCCAACATGCCCGCGCCGGCATCCCACAATTTCTGCGAGACGGTCGATTCATACTCGGGCTTGAACCCCGCCAGGATGCGGCTCGCCGCCGCGCTCTGCACGCCCCTGGTGCAGAACAGGTCCTTCATCCCGATCGGCACGCCCGCCATCGGCCGGGGCGCGTCGCCCGCGGCACGCGCCGCATCGGCGGCATCGGCGGCGGCGAGCGCATGGTCGGGCGTCTCGACCAGGAAGGCGTTGAGCGGCTTCGCGGCGGCGACGGCGTCGTTGAACGCGCTCGCCACCTCGCGCGCGGAGAAGGTGCCGGCGCGCACGCCGTCGCGGATCGCGGCGATGCCGAGGTCTGTGAGGTCGGTCATTATTCGATCACCTTCGGCACGGTGAAGAAGCCGTGTTCGGCCTGCGGCGCATTGGCCAGCACGCGGTCGCGGATGCCGCCATCGGTGACGACGTCGTCGCGCAGCCGCAGGTGGTTGGGGATGACGGCGGTCATCGGCGCGACGCCGGCGGTATCCACCTCGCCCAGCTGCTCGATGAAGCCGAGGATCGCGCCCAGTTCGGGGGCGAGCCGCGCGGCGTCCTCCTCGGTGATGGCGATGCGGGCCAGCGCAGCGATGCGCCGGACGGTGTGTGTGTCGACGGACATGCGCGCGCCGCTACCATTGCGGGCGGCGGGAACGCAACGCCTGCGTCGTCACCCCCGGATCAAGTCCGGCGTGACGAGTATGACACGCCAGCCAAACCCACCCCGTCATGCCGGGCCTGTCCCGGCATCCAGGGCGGGACCTTTGCAAAAAACGGGCGCAACGACGCCGAGTCCACGCCGTGCTCCTGCGCAGGCAGGAGCCCAAGGACCAGCAGAAAACGCCTTATGGGACCTGCAACTCTGGGCTCCTGCCTGCGCAGGAGCACGGTGTAGCCTTTTGCAAACGTCTCGCACAGGGCCGGGCTGACGAAGCGGCTCGGGGTGACGAGCGCCTGCGGCAGTTGCGCTGACCGCCGCTCTCGGGCACGGCATTCGCGCTTGCCGCCGCGGCGCTGTTGCCGCACGGCCCGGATGGTGATGGCTCGTTGGTCCGCAGGTTCCTCTATGTCGTCGCGGCGCTGATCGTGCTGGGTCTCGCCGCCGCCTTCGCCTATCGCCTCTGGGGCGTGGAGATGATCCGCATGGCCATGGTGCCCGGCGAGTCGTTCCGCGCGCAATCCGCGATCGGCGCCGATGCGTATCGCGACGACCGCATGTGGCTCGCGCGCCCGTCGCTGCGGCGCAATCCCGCGCTGTGGACCCCCGCCGGCTACCGCGCGCGCACCGCGCCCGGCGGCGCGGCGGTGTTCTTCCTCCACCCCACCTCCTACCTCAATCGCGCGCATTGGAACGCGCCGCTCGACGACCGCGAGGCGAACGAGCGCGCCGCCTTGTTCCTGCGCGCGCAGGCCAGCGCCTTCAACGAGGCGGGCGACATCTGGGCGCCGCGCTACCGACAGGCGACCTTCGGCGCGTTCCTGACCGACAAGGCCGCGGCCGAGCAGGCGTTGCGGCTGGCCTATGGCGACGTGCTCGCCGCCTTCGACGCCTTCCTGGCGGAGGCCGGCCCCGACCGTCCCATCATCCTCGCCGGGCATAGCCAGGGCGCGCTCCACCTCACCCGCCTGCTGCGGGACCGGGTCGCCGGCACCCCGCTCGCGAAGCGGATCGTCGCGGCCTATGTCGTCGGCTGGCCGGTGTCCCTCGTCACCGACATCGGCGCGCTCGGCCTGCCCGCCTGCACCGCCCCCGACCAGCGCGGCTGCATCCTTTCGTGGCAGTCCTTCGCCGAGCCGGCCGACCCCACGCTGATCCGCGAGATATACGATCGCTCGACCGGCTTCGACGGCCGCCCGCGCCGCGGCACGCCGATGCTGTGCACCAACCCGCTGACGGGCACGATGGGGGGCGCGGCGCCCGCCACCGCGAACCTCGGCACCCTGTTCCCCAACAAGGAGCTGAGCGGGGCGACGATCACCCCCGGGCGCATCCCCGCGCGCTGCGACGATCGCGGACTACTGCTGATCGGCGCCCCGCCCGACGTCGGACCGTACACGCTGCCCGGCAACAATTATCACGTCTACGACTACAGCCTGTTCTGGGCCAACGTCCGCGCCGATGCCGCGCGCCGCCTGGCGGCGAGATGATCTTCCTCGCCGCCGCCGACTTTCGCGCTGCGCTACCCGGCGGCGGCCGCCTGCTCGGGCTCGACGTGGGGACGAAGACGATCGGCACCGCGCTGTGCGATGCGGGCTGGAGCTTCGCCAGTCCCGCGCACCTGATCCGCCGCACGAAATTCACGCAGGACAAGGCGGCGCTGGTCGCGCTGTCGCTGCGGCAGCAGGTCGCCGGCTGGGTCGTCGGCCTCCCGCTCAACCTCGATGGAAGCGACAGCCCGCGCACCCAGTCGATCCGCGCCTTCGCGCGCAACTGCCGCGACGTGGACTACCCGATCCTGCTGTGGGACGAGCGCTGGTCGACCGTCAGCGCCGAACGCGCGCTGATCGAACAGGACATGAGCCGGGCGAAGCGCGCCGAGCGCATCGACAACCACGCCGCCGCCACGATCCTGCAAGCCGCGATCGACGCGCTGGTCATGGTGTAGGGGCCGCGCGGCCGACGCGACCCCGTCCCGCACCGATCAGGAAACGGGGCCCGTCTCCGCCAGCGAGACGTTCCAACGTCCCTCCACCAGCCGTGCGCGATAGACGTTCGTCTGCGCGCTGAGATTGCCTTCGTAATAGCCGCCGCGGATGAGGCACTCCGTCGCGGACGGACAGTTCGACGTCTCCACCGTGAACATCACCGCCCGCTGCCGGGTCTGGCGGTCGAACACCCCGTCCCCGCCATCGGCGACCTCGCACGCCGATGCCGGTTTCACCTTCGGGTTGTCGCTCAGCGCCGCGACCACGGCCCGGGTCATCTCGCCACCCGCCTCTTCTCCACCCGCCCGGACGCAATAGGTCGGCGACCCGTCCTGCAACCCCGAGGCGTTCGAGGCGAAAACCGCGTTCAGCACGGCTGCCTGCGCGGCGACGGGTGCAGGCGCGCCGCCCGCCGTGCTCCCCGCGGTCGTCGCACAGCCCGACAGCACCGCAGCACTCACCAACCCCATCACCATCGAAATTCGCAGGATCATGCATTCCTCCCTGTGAAACACGTTCGCTGAACGCAGAGGTAGCCGAAACGAGCCAACCTCGGCTGAACGCGGCAGGAGGTCCGCCTTGTTATGGCAGTCAGCTTCCTGTCGTCGTCGCATCCTCTTCCGCGACGGCGGCGACATCCGCTGCGGGGGCTTGCACGACCTCCAGCGCGACGTTCGCGATTTCCGCTGCCGTCACCTGAAGCTGCGTGATCGGCGTCGAGCTGCTGTCCACCCGGTCCAATCCCGTTTTCGAGATCTTGACCAGAAATCGGTCGCCGCCGCACCGCGCAGCAGGGCGCGATAGACATTGGGATCGAAACCGATACGCAGGCACATGCCGGTTACGTGACACCAGACCGACTGAGCCGCGAAGAAGCCGGTCCCAAGCAGATGCCCCGCGATGGTGCCGAACACCACGATGAACAGCGTGACCGTGGAGTTCGGTCGATCCGGCGAGGGGCTCAGGAAATCGGTGCGCTCACCCGCGCGCCACCCCGCCCAAAAGCAGAGCCCCGGAAAGATCAGCAGCAGAACGAGAAATAAGGAGTAACTGAAGGCCACGACGATTATGCCGTGACGGGCGCCGATCCATCCCGGTCGTTGTCGGGAGCGGCGCTCGCGCTCACGACGTAAATGCCGTTCTCCACCTGTGAGGCCTGCCGCACCGCCTGCCAGGTGCCGTACCGACGCTTGACCCGGCGAGCCAGGCGCATCGATGTGCTGGTGTTCACGCGCATGATGGTCCTCCAACGTCCGATATAGAGGTTGGTTCGGTTGCCGTCCATCCGTCAGGGTCTGATCGATGCTCTTGCTTGCTTCGTGAGGAGGCCGGCGCTGTCCCAAATGGCACGCCATCCCCGAAAACACCGCAAGGCCATTGGAAATCCAACGCCGGGCGACATCGACCGTCCCGCAACACCGCCCGCACGGCGCGGAAAACGGGACGCGGCCACGCTCCCCCCCGCTGTCCTACATCGCATCGATGCGCTATCGTCGCGCCCATGTCCCATGCCCTCCCCGCGACCGCCCCTCGTCGACGGACGGCAGCGCGGGGGCGCTTCCGGCGCCGACGTGGCGTCAACTTTGTCAACTTCCGCGCGCCGCGCCGCCGCCGCGACTCGCGACCCTTGCCCCCGCGCGTGCGCGCCGCTACCCGGCGCGCGTGATGCAGCGCTCCGATCATCGCCCCGCCACCCTCATCCCCGGCGGCGCGGTCTTTCCGCATCGTCACCTCACCGGGATCGAGGGGCTCCAGCCGCACGAGATCATGTTCCTGCTCGACGAAGCGGAGACATGGGTCGAGGCGAACCGCACCCGCGCCGCCCCCGACCGGCGGCTGGCCGGCTTCACGCAGATCAACGCCTTCTTCGAGAACAGCACGCGCACGCTGCTGAGCTTCGAGATCGCGGGCAAGCGGCTGGGCGCGGACGTCGTCAACATGCACGCCGCGCAGTCGAGCGTGAAGAAGGGCGAGACGCTGATCGACACCGCGATGACGCTCAACGCGATGCGCGCCGACGTCATCGTCATCCGCCACATGTCGTCGGGCGCGGTGCGGCTGATCGCGGGCAAGGTCGACTGCCCGGTGCTGAACGCAGGCGACGGCCGCCACGAACATCCCACGCAGGCGCTGCTCGACGCGCTGACGATCCGCCGCCGGCTGGGCGGGATCGCCAACAGGCGCGTCGTGATCTGCGGCGACCTGCTCCACAGCCGCGTCGCGCGGTCGAACATCCTGGCGCTCACCGCGCTGGCGGCGGAGGTGCGCGTCTGCGCCCCCTCCACGCTGATGCCGCCCGCGATCGAGCGGTTCGGCGTCACCCCCTTCACCGATTTCGACCGCGCGATGGACGGCGCCGACGTGGTGATGATGCTGCGGCTCCAGACGGAGCGGATGACCGGCGGCTACGTCCCCTCGATCCGCGAATATCATCTGCGCTACGGCCTGACGCTCGACCGGCTGGAGCGCTACGCGCCGGCCGCGCTGGTGATGCACCCCGGCCCGATGAACCGCGGCGTGGAGATCGACTCGGCGGTCGCCGACCATGTCGAGCGGTCCGCCATTACCGAGCAGGTGGCGATGGGCGTCGCGGTCCGCATGGCCTGCCTCGACGTACTGACCCGGCGCGCGCGCGGCGTGGAGGGCTGGGCATGACGAACGCGCTCCACCTCGCCGACGCCCGCCTCGTCTGCCCCGCCGGCGGGGAGCGCACCGGCGACCTGCTGATCGTTGACGGTATCATCGTCGAGGGTCCCGTTCCCGACGACGCGCGCACCGTCGACTGCGGCGGGCGGCTGCTGGCGCCGGGCATCGTCGACCTGGGCGTCGGCACGATCGATCGCGCCGCGGCGCGCGCCGGCGGGATCGTCCGCGTCGCGCCCCTGCCCGATCAGTCGCCCGTCCTCGACGAGCCGGGCGCGGTGCAGCGGCTCGCGCTCATCGGCCGCCCCGATCTGTGGATCCATCCCATCGCGGCGGCGACGCGCGGGCTGAAGGGCGCCGACCTTGCGGAAATGGCGGTGTGCCGCTCCGCCGGCGCGCGCGCGGTCGGCACCGGGCGGCGCTGGATCGCCGATTCGGGTGTGATGCACCGCGTCCTCGCCTACGCCCGCGACCTCGACATCACCGTCGTGAGCCATGCCGAGGATGCCGGGCTGGTCGGGGATGCGGTGGCGACCGCGGGCGAGACCGCGTCGCGGCTCGGTCTCCCCGCCGCGCCCGCGCTGGCGGAGGCGCTGGCGATCGCGCGCGACCTGATGCTGGCGGAGGATACGGGCGCCAGGCTCCACCTGCGCTGCGTCACCACCGCCGCCGGCTTCGCGCTGGTGCGCGCGGCGAAGGCGCGCGGGGTGCGCGTCACCTGCGGCACGACGCCGGCCTATCTGCTGCTGTCCGATATCGCGATGAGCGACTTTCGCACCTTCGCCCACCTCTCGCCGCCGTTGCGCGGCGAGGGCGATCGCCGGGCGACGCTCGCCGCGCTGGCGGACGGGACGATCGACGTGCTGTCCTCGGGCCACGACCCGCGCGGGCCGGAGGAGAAGCGCCTGCCCTATGCCGATGCCACGGCGGGGGCGGCGGACGCGGCGACGCTGCTGGCGCTGTCGCTCGGGCTGGCGCGCGACGGCCATGTCACGCTGCCGCGCCTGTTCGCGCTCCTCGCGACCGGCCCGGCGGCGGTATTGGGGCTGGAGACGGGGACGCTCGCGCCCGGCATGCCCGGCGACGTCATCCTGATCGACGAACACGCCCCGTGGCAGGTCGATGCCGACACGCTACCGGGGCAGGCCGGCAACACCCCCTTCGACGGCCTGCCGGTGCAGGGCCGCGTCACGGCGATGTGGAAGGGCGGGCGCGAGATTGCGGCGTGATAAATCCACCCCCTTGCAGCACCTCCCCGGCGAAGGCCGGGGAGGCAGTCGGAACGAAGGGCCCGGATTACCGCGACGCCAGCTGCACCGCCCCCTTCGACGGCGGGCGGAACCACGCCGCCATCTGATCCCCCGCGGTCGCGCGGACGAAGCACACCCCGCCCTTCGCCCGGTAGCCGCGGCACAGCGCCACCGCATCGCCCCGCGTGAACCCGCCGACCGACAGGCGATAGAAGGTCGCGCCCTTCACCGACGCGCTGACCCCGTTGGGGCGATGCTGCGCCAGCGCCGGCAGGCGCCGCGTCGCCTGGCTCCAGCCGTCCTTCGCCACGCCTGCGTTTCGGAACGCGCCCAGCTGCACCACCCAGTCGCCCCGGGCCTGCACGGTCGCCTGCGCCGGCCGTGCGGTCGCCACCATCCGCTTCACCGCCGCCACCTTATAGGCTGCGGGCGCCGCGATCATCGGGATCGGCACCGATACCGCGACCGGCGGTGCGACCGCCGCCACCCCCGCCGCCACCGGCGTCGCCTCCGGGATCTCCTGCGACACCACCGCGGATTCGACCGCCGCTGCGGCGCGTCCCGGCATGAACGCATCGACCGATGCGGTCGCGACCGCCGGCGTGCCCGCCAGCGCCAGCGCGACCGGCTGCCCCGGATCGACCGCAGGCGTCACACCCAGCAGCGAGGACACCTGGTCCGCGGCGGAGGAAGGTTGCGCGAAGGCCGCCCATTGCTCGATCCGGCGATCGACCGCGCCCGCATCCATGTCCATCGCCGCGATCGCGCGCGCTTCGGCCCAGCGACCCGACAGCGCCAGCGCCAGCGCCAGGTTCTGCCGCGTCTTCGCATCGCTCGCCGGTCCCCGCGCCGCCGCGGTCAGCACCTCGACCGCCGCGGCCGGATCGCCCGCCAGCGCCAGCGCCAGGCCGCGGTCGGCCGGCGCGATCGCCGCGCTGTGCGCGTCCAGCGTCTCGCGTGCCGCATCCCAGCGCCCGGTCGCGATCCGCGCCAGCGCCAGGTTCAGCGCGGCGCCGCCGTCCTCGGGACGCAACGTCAGCACGTCGGCGAACGCCTGCTCCGCCGAGGCGAAGCGCCCGCCGCGCAGATAGGCATTGCCCAGCAGCGCCCGGTATCCCGAATCCTGCCCGTCCTGCGCCACTGCCTGCTCGGCCAGCCGGATCGCCTTGTCCCAATGCTTGCGCGACAGCTCGCTCTGCGCCCGCGCCGCATTGTCGGCCGCGGCCTTCTGCAGCTTCGGGTCGACGCGTCCGCTGGCCACCGCCGGCGCGATGCCATGCGTCACGGTCAGCGCGGCGCCTGCCAGCAGCAGCGCCGTCGCGCCCGCCCCGGCGATGGTGCGAATGGTCATCGGCTCAGTCCCCCCGAACGATCTTCGTATCGCCCGCGGCCAGCTGCGCCTGGAGCGCATCGACCTGGGGCATGGTGCCGATCAGCGCATCGAGCGCCTCGGTCACGATCTGCTGCGCCGACATGCCGCGCACCGCACTCGCCAGCCGCAGCCGCAGGTGGCGCTCGGCATCCAGCCGCAGCGTGAAGGCCGCCTTGCGCCCCCCTGCCACGCGCGCCACCGGCGCTGCGACGGGCGGCGGCGGCGGTGCCAGCGCGGCGGCGAGCTGCGCGCGCTCCTCCAGCACCAGCGGCAGCGGCTCCGGAGCGGGGGCATGGGCATGGGTGGGGGCGTGGGTGGGGGCGACCGGCTCGGGCGAGCCCATGTCGTTCCACCCCAGATCCTCCTCCACATTCCCCGGCAGTGCCGCGAGCGAGGCGGGCGCCTGCCGCCGCATCGCGGGGCGTGCCTGTCCCTTGCGCGCCAGCAGCCCGGAGGTCAGCGACGCCATCGGCCTGGTGTTCAGCATGTCAGCCCACCACCCGGCGGCCGAAGCCGCCCGCCTGCGGACGCACGGAGCTGTACCCCGCCCCGCCCGGCTTGGCCGGCGGCGCGAACACGGTGCGGCGGAAATTCTTCTCCAGCCGGTCGGAGACGTAGCTCCACAATTCGGCGATCTCGGCGGCCGATTTCCCCTTGGGGTCGACCTCCATCACGGTGCGGCCGTCGATCATCGACGCGGCGAAATCGGTGCGCTGGTGGATCGTGATCGGCGCGACCGTGCCGTGCTGCGACAGCGCGACGGCGGCGTCGGACGTGATCCGCGCCTTGGGCGTGGCGGCGTTGACGACGAAGATCAGCGGCTTGCCCGAACGGTCGCACAGGTCGACCGTCGCGCCGACCGCACGCAGGTCGTGCGGGCTGGGCCGCGTCGGGATCACGATCAGCTCGGCGACCTGGATCACGCTCTGGATCGCCATGGTGATCGCAGGGGGCGTGTCGATGACCGCCAGCTTGAACCCCTGCTGGCGCAGCGTCTCCAGATCGGCGGCGAGCCGCGCGACCGTGGTCTGCGCGAAGGCGGGATATTCGTCCTGCCGCTCGTTCCACCAATCGGCCAGCGACCCCTGCGGATCGATGTCGATCAGGACGACGGGGCCGGCCCCGGCCAGCTGCGCCTGCACCGCCAGGTGCCCCGACAGCGTGGTCTTGCCCGATCCGCCCTTTTGCGATGCCATCGCCAATACGCGCATGTCGACGCTCGCGCTCCTCGTTGTTTCAGGCGGCTGGATGCCACGCCGGGGTGGACGAACCGTTAACGGCGCTCTTTCAGGCCTGCGGGGGGCGGTGCCGGCCGGTTTCGCGTCCCGCGTCAGGACTTGGTTAACGGCTTTGCGCCATGGGGTAACTAAGGCATGTTGCCCGCGGGTTTCGGTGGGGATGGATCGATGAAGCTGTTGGGTTGCGTGGGCGTGGCGGCACTGGCGCTGGCGACGGTTCCGGCCGGCGCCGATGTGAAGGCGGGGGTGGAGGCATGGGGCCGCGGCGATTATGCGAAGGCGGTCGCCGAATGGCGCGCCCCCGCCGCCCGCGGCGACGCCGATGCGCAATTCAACCTGGGCCAGGCCTACAAGCTGGGCCGCGGTGTCCCCGCCGATCAGGCGCAGGCGACCGACTGGTTCCGCAAGGCCGCGGCGCAGGGGCACGAGCAGGCGATCGACAATTACGGCCTCGCGCTCTTCCAGGACGGCCGCAAGGCCGAGGCGCTGCCGTGGCTGGAGAAGTCGGTGGCGCGCGACGAGAAGCGGACCGAGCTGGTGCTCGGCACGATGCTCTTCAACGGCGACGGCATCTCGCGCGACTGGACCCGCGCCTATGCGCTGGTGACGCGCTCGTCGCAGCAGGGGCTGCCGCAGGGATCGCAGACGCTGGCGCAGATGGACCGCTACATCCCCGAGGGGCAGCGGCGCGAAGGCATCGCCATGGCGCAGCAGATCGAGGCCCGCGGTCGCGCGGCGCAGGTCGCCGCCGCCACCCCGATGCCGGCGCGCGCGACGACGGTGACCTCCGCCACCCCGCGCCCCACCCCGTCGCCGGCGCCCTCCCCCGCGCTGCCGGCGCGCGGCGTCGCGACCACGCCGGTCCCCGCCTCCACCGTGCCGGCCGCAGGCTATCCCGCCGCGACCGCGGTGACCCCGCCCCGCGCGCCCCGTCCCGCCGCCACGCCGGTCAAGGTCGCCGACGCCCCCCGCGCCACCGCAGCGGCAACCGGCGGCAAGTGGCGCATCCAGCTCGGCGCCTTCCGCGACGCCGGCAATGCGCGCGCGCTCTGGTCGCGCGTCGGCGCGCGCACCGGCGGCACCGCCGACTATGTCCAGGCGGGCGGCCTCACCCGCCTCCAGGCCACCGGCTTCGCGTCGAAGGCCGCCGCACAAAGCGCCTGCGCGAAGGCCGGCGGCGGCTGCGTGGTCGTGGCGCCCTAACCCCGCCGCCCAAGGGCCCGATCGACCAACCATTCCCCGGCGTTCGCGGGGCCTTTGCAAAAGGCTGCACCGTGCTCCTGCGAAGGCAGGAGCCCAGAGTTGCAGTTCCCATAAGGCGTTGTTCTGCTGGGCCCCGGGCTCCTGCCTGCGCAGGAGCACGGCAAGGGCTCGATGCCGCTGCACCTGTTTTGCAAAGGCCCCGCGTTCGCCGGGGAACAGGTAGCGGACGGCGCGAGCCGGGCGCATTCCGGAACCGCGAAGACCCGACCCGCTATTCCTCGATCGGCGCGGTCAGTACCGCGCGCAGTCCCGGCGCGTTGTCGAGAAATTCGATCTCGCCGCCGATGCGCTGCATTACCGCGGACATCATCCGGCTGCCGAAGCCGACGCGGTCGCCGCTCTTGCCCACGCCGCGGTCGGCCACCACCAGCCGCAGCTTGTTGCGGTGCTGCTCCAGCACCACGTCGAGCGGTCCCGCGCCGCCGGGATAGGCGTATTTCGTCGCGTTAATGACCAGTTCCGCCATCACCAGCCCGACGTTTACCGCACGGTCGGTCGGGATCAGCACCGGCGCCAGATCGGCGCTCAGCAACCGCGCCCAATCGTCGCCCAGCGACGTCTTCATGTCGTCCAGCAACTCGCCCAGGTAGCGGCTGAGGTGGATCGTCTCGATCTGGTCGTCGCGGTACAGCCGGCGGTGGACCAGCGCGACCGCCGACAGGCGCGACCGCGCCTCCAGCAGCTGATCCGCGACCGCGCCCGGCCCGGCGTCGCGCGCGTGGATCGCCAGGAAGGAGGAGACCAGCTGCAGGCTGTTCTGCACGCGGTGGTCGACCTCGCGCATCAACAGGTCCTTCTGCGCCAGCAGCGCGTCCTTCTCCGCGCCGGTGCGCTCCAGCTCGCGGTTCAGCCGGCGCAATTCCGCCGCGGTGCGTCCCTCGCGCAACAGACGGTGGATCCGCCGCGCCGCCTCGACCTGCTCCAGCGTCCAGCGCCGGGCGCGACCGCTGACCGTCTCGCGCCACGATTCGAACGACGCGCGCGGGCGCAGCGGCGCTTGCGGGTCGTGCGGCACCGCCTTGTGCGGGTTGCCGGCCCATTCGACCTCCTCGACATGCTCGATCCGGGTCCAGATCAGCAGGTCGCCGTCGTCGGGCTGACGCAGGGCCAGCACCCCGGCATGCACGCCGAAGGTTTCCGCATCGACCCAGTCCTGGGCCAGCACCCGCGTGGAGAACGGCTCGGGATCGTTGCGCGCGGCGCGCCAGCGCGCGAAGTCGACCAGCGCCTCGTCCGGCGGCAGCGTGCCCGCCGCGACCAGCACCGCGCCGCCGCGCACCAGCGCGAAGCCATCGGCGTCGAACATCCGGCGGACCTCGTCCGCACGGCCGCGCAGCACCTGCACCTGCCCGCCGTCCGCCGACGCGCCCGGTGCCAGCAGCAGCGGACGCAGCGTGTCCTCCTCGCTGCGCAGCGCCAGCCGCTCGCGGTAATCCTCCGCCTCCTCGCGCGCACGGATCTGCCGCGCCAGCGCGCTCGCCAGCGCGGCGGCGACCGCGCGCACGTCGCGCGGCATCAGCCGGGGGGTGGCGTGATGGCAGGCGACCAGCCCCCACAGCAGCCCGTCCTTCACGATCGAGATCGAGGCCGACGCCCCCACCCCCATGTTGCGCAGATACTGGACGTGGATCGGCGACACGCTGCGCACCGCGGCGTCGCTCAGGTCGGTCGCCTCGAACCCCGCCGGGCGCAGCGGCGCGGGCGCGTAGGATACGTCCGGGATCACGCGGGTACGGTTGCGGACGTACAGCGCGCGCGCCTGCCGCGGAATGTCGCTGGCGGGGAAATGGTGGTGCAGGAACGTGTCGAGAGCGGGATCGCGATCCTCCGCGACGACGCATCCGGCGTCGTCGTCCAGGAAGCGATAGATCATCACCCGGTCGAACCCGGTCAGCGCGCGGAACGCCACGGCCGCCCGCTCGCACACCGCCGCCAGCGTACCGCCGCGCTCCAGCTGCGCGGTGATCGCGTCCAGCCAGGTCAGCGTTTCCGCCGCGCTGCGCCGCTCCGCCCCCGCCGGCTCCAGCTCGGCGAGCAGCCACGCCCCCGCACGGTGGAGCGCCACGTCGTGCGCGTCGATCGGCGCGGCCAGGATGGTGCCCCCCGGGCCCGGCGGCACCGCCGCCTCCAGCGCGGCGACATCCTGCCGCAGCAGCGCGTCCAGCGTGCGCCCCTGCCAGTCGTCGCCGAACATCGCCTCCAGCGCGCCGGCCCCCGCCACGACGACCCGCGTCTGCGGATCGGCGACCAGCAGCAGCCCGTGCGGCTGGATCGAGCCCGGAATGTGGATCGGCTCGCGATCGCACACGCTCATGTCGAGCGCGGCGGCCTCGCGCATATCGGCGGCGCTGCGGGTCGCGGATTGGCGTTCCATCCGCGACCTTATGACAGCTATTGGCGGACGATCAACTGACGCGGAGCAACTTCCCCGCCGCGTCCGTGCTACAATCGAACGTTATTCGGCAGCGGCTGCCAGCCGCGCGACCATCGACGCCAGTCGTCCGTCGATGATCTCCTCCGCCTCGGCCACGATGCGGTCGACCAGCTCCTTCACCGTCGGCACGTCGTGGATCAGCCCCTGCACCATCCCGGCGGACCAGATGCCGTCGTCGGTGTCGCCGCGCTCCATCGCCGCCACGCCGCGCTTGCCCGCGACCAGGTGCTGGACATCCTCGAACGTCGCGCCGCCGGCGCGCTCGATCGCGACGACTTCCTCCGACACCTTGTTCTTCATCACGCGCGCGCTGTTGTGCAGCGTGCGGAAGATCAGGTCGGTCTGGCGCTCGTCGTTCGCGACCATCCGCTCCTTGAAGCTGTCGGGGATCTGTGCCTCCCTGGTCACGCAGAAGCGCGTGCCCATGTTGACTCCGTCCGCGCCCAGCGCCAGCGCCGCGACCAGCCCGCGACCATCGGCGAACCCGCCCGACGCCAGCATCGGGACCTTCACCTTGTCCGCCGCGGCGGGGATCAGGATCAGGCCCGGAATGTCGTCCTCGCCCGGGTGCCCGGCGCATTCGAAGCCGTCGATGCTGATCGCATCCGCACCCATCCGCTCCGCCGACAGCGCGTGGCGCACCGCGGTGCACTTGTGGATCACCTTGATCCCGTGCGCCTTGAAATCGTCGATATGCTCCTGCGGCTTGTAGCCGGCGGTCTCGACGATCTTCACGCCCCCCTCGATGATCGCGCGGCGATATTCGGCATAGGGCGGCGGGTTGATCGTCGGCAGGATGGTCAGGTTCACCCCGAACGGCTTGTCGGTCAGGTCGCGGGTGCGCTGGATTTCCTTCGCCAGCTCCTCCGGCGACGGCTGGGTCAGCGCGGTGACAAACCCCAGCGCCCCGGCGTTGGCGACCGCGGCCACCAGCTGCGCCTTGCCCACCCATTGCATCCCGCCCTGGGCGATCGGATATTCCACCCCGAACGCCTCGGTGAACCGCGTCTTCAGCATCGTTCCTCTCCCGCCGATTGGCCTTACGTAACATCTGTTATGCCGGGTCGTGCCGTGCCGCAAGTCCCCGCTCACCCCAGCGCCTGCCAGCCCGACCGCGGCCGGATCTGCGACTCCGTGCGGTAATCCACATCGCTCCAGTCGAGCCCGGCGAACTCGCGCCGCTTCGGCCCCATATAGCCGAACAGGAATGCCGCCACCTTGCGCATCTGGATCTCCTCCGCACCCTCGGTGATGCGATAGCGGCGGTGGTGGCGATAGATGTGCTCGAACGGCTTGTGCCGCGAATAGCCGATCCCGCCGTGCACCTGCATCGCCCGGTCCGCCGCCTCGCAGGCGAGGCGATTACCCCAGTAATTGCACATGCTCACCTTGTCGGAGAGCTGCTTCTCCACCTCCGGGTGCGGCATCTGGTCCATCTGCCACGCCGTCTTGCGGATCAGCAGCCGCAGCATCTCCGCCTGCGTCGCCAGCTCCACCAGCGGGAACTGGATCGCCTGGTTCTTCGCCAGATCCTCCCCGAACGGCTTGCGCTGCCGCGCGTAGCGCACCGCCTCCTCGATACAGAACACCGCCGCGCCCAGCGACCCGGCCGCCTGGCGGATGCGGTTCTCATGGACGAAGCTCTGCGCCAGCGGCAGGCCGTTCTCCGGCTCGCCGAAGATCGCGGTGTCGGGCACCCAGACGTTGCGGAACGCGACGCGCGGATGGTCGGTCGGCATGTTGAAGGTCCAGAGATATTCCTCCACCTCCACGCCGGGCGCATCGGCGGGCACCAGGAAGCAGGTGATGCCGCGCGCCGCGCCGTCCTCGCCGCTGGTGCGCACGAACAGCGCGCAATGCGTCGCCGCGTGCATCCCCGTGGTCCACATCTTCTCGCCGTGGATGCGCCAGCCCGCGACGCCGTCCTTCTCCTCGCGCACCCCGCGCGTCTCCATATGCGTCGCGTCCGACCCGTGGTCCGGCTCGGTCAGGCCGAAGGTGATCCGCTTCGTCCCATCCAGCATCCCGCCCAGGAACTCGGCCTTCTGCGCCTCGGTCCCGAAATCGTCGAACATCTTGGCGAAGGGGTTGTTGGCGACGATCGAATGCTCGTTCTGCAGGTCGTTGTGCAGCCCCAGCCCCTTGGCCGCCAGATACTCGCGGATCACGCACATCCACAGGTTCGACCCGCCCTTGCCGCCGAACTTGGGCAGCATCGCGAAGCGCAGATGCCCCGCCTTGTCCGCGCGCCGCCGCGCCTCGCGCAGCAGCTCCTCCCATTCGTGCCGCGGCAGCCCGCCATTCTCGAAATCGGTGCGTGCATATTCGCGGCGATGGTCGAAGAAGCGGACGTTGTCGTCGGCATCCTCCAGCGGCTTGATCTCCGCCTCGATGAAGCGGTCGAGCTCCGCCAGATAGTCCTTCAGCTCCTGCGGCAACGCGAAATCCATGGCGCCTCTCCGATCTAAGTCGATTCTTTTAACTTGCGTAGCGCGGGTCGCCGCGATTTACATCCCCTCAATGACGCAGAGGCTGAACGAAACCGAGGCGACGCGCCGGCTGGACGCGATCGCACCGCGGCTCGCACCCGGCGCGACGCGCGTGGAGGGGGTCACGCGGCTGACCGGCGGCGCGAGCATGGAGACATGGTCGTTCGACGCGGTCGCCGCGGCGGGGCCGGTCCCGCTGATCCTGCGCCGCCGCGCGGGCGCGATGGAGCAGGGCAGCGACAAGCCCCCGCTGGAGCGCGAGGCGCACGTCATCGCCGCCGCGGTCGCCGCGGGCGTCCCCGCGCCCGAGGTCGTCCACATCTGCGGCCCCGACGACGATCTGGGCGAGGCGTATGTCATGCGCCGACTGGCGGGCGAGACGCTGGGCAAGCGTATCGCCACCGATCCCGCCTTCGCCCCCGCGCGGGCGCAACTGGCGCGTCAGTGCGGCGCCGCGCTCGCCCGCATCCACGCCGCACCGCCGCCGCCCGGGCTGGCGGTGATGGACGCCGCGCAGACGCTGGCCGGTTACGAGGCGACGTGGCGGGCCTCCGGTGCGGTACGCCCCACGATCGAGGCCGCGTTCCGCTGGCTGGAACGCCGCCTGCCGGCCGAGGCGGTCGCGCCGCACCTCGTCCACGGCGACTTTCGCAACGGCAACATCATGGTCGATGCCGACGACGGGCTGGTCGCCGTCCTCGACTGGGAACTCGCGCATCTCGGCGATCCGGCGGAGGATATCGGCTGGATCTGCACCAACAGCTGGCGCTTCGGGCAGCCGGGCCGGCGCGTCGGGGGGTTCGGCGATCTGGACGACCTGCTCGCGGGCTATGTCGCAGCGGGCGGCGCTCCCGTCGACCCCGCGCGCATCGACTTCTGGCAGATGGTCGGCAGCCTCAAATGGGGCGTCATGACGACGCAGATGCACGCCAGCTTCGCCGCGGACCCCGCCGCCGGGCCAGAACGCGGCGTCATCGGCCGCCGCCTGTCCGAGACCGAGGCCGATATCGTCGCGATCATCGAACGGAGCGACGCGCGATGCTGACGCACCCCACCGCACAGGCGCTGGTCGCGGGCGTCGCCGCCTGGCTGCCGGTCGACGGGAAGGCCGGCGGCTTCGCGCTGCGCGTCGCCCGCAACGCGCTGGAGATCGCCGCACGCGATATGGCGCTCGGCCCCGCGGCGGATGCCCGCGCCGCCGACCGGCTGCGCGCGCTCCTGGGGGAGGAGGGCGGCACCCGCGACTCGCTCGACGCGCTGCTGGTCGCGGCGCTGCGCGAGGGCCGCATCGCCCCCGACGACCCCGCCCTCGTCGCCCATCTACGCGCCTGCGCGCTCGACGCGCTCGCGATCGACCAGCCCCGATACGCCCACGAGCTCTGACCCCGACGACGCCCCCGTTAACCCCGCGTTGACCCCGTCTGCGCTATTCCCGCGCGCATGTCGCACGCCCCCGCCCGTGAAGCCCGCAGCAGCGTGATCCTCTACGCCGCGATCGAGAACGGATCGGAGCCGGTGGAGTGCCGCGTGCGCAATCTGTCGGCCACCGGCGCCTGCATCGACAATCACGCCGGTCTGGTCGAAGGCGACGCCGTCACCGTCCTGATGGGGGCGCTGCGTCCGCTGTCGGCGCAGGTGAAATGGGCCAACCCGCGGCTCGCCGGGCTGCATTTCGACAAGCTGATCGACCTCGCCGTCGCGCGTCAGCCGCGCCCGCGCACCGCTGCATCGGCGCCCCCTGCAGCGGCGCCGCCCCCGTCGCGCCCCACGCCCGCGGCCAGCGCCGGCTGGATGCAGCACATCAACAACCCCTACCGCCGCAGCTGATCCCAATAGCCTCCCCTTCCTGTCAGGGAGGGGGCGGGGGTGGGTAGCGTCCTGGCGACATCTCGCCGGGGACACCCGCCCACCCATACCACGACTTCGCCATAACTTTTGTTGTGCTCCCTCCCCGGCCACGGTACGCACTCGTCCGAACTAGGATCGTCGGGAGAGGGAATATGAGCACCGGACCGTTGGACGGCATTCGCGTGGTGGAATTCGCCGGGATCGGACCGGGACCGTTCGCGGGCATGATGCTGGCCGATCACGGGGCGGAGGTGATCCGCATCGATCGCGGCCGTCCGGGGCTCAGCTTCTCCGCCGATGCGCGCGATCCCTTGCTGCGCAACCGCCGCTCCGTCTCGCTCGATCTGAAAAACCCCGCCTCGATCGCGGCGGTGCGCCGCATCGTCAAGGAGGCGGACGCGATCATCGAGGGGTTCCGACCCGGCGTGATGGAGCGGCTCGGGCTCGGTCCCGACGTGCTGATCGGCGACAATCCGAAGCTGGTCTACGGGCGCATGACCGGCTGGGGCCAGACCGGCCCGATGGCGCCCGAGCCGGGTCACGACATCAATTATATCGCCATCTCCGGCGTGCTCCACGCGCTGGGCCGCGCGGGCGAGAAGCCGACGCCGCCGATCAACCTCGCGGGCGACTTCGGCGGCGGCGGCATGTTCCTCGTCTTCGGGATGCTCGCCGCGCTCCTCCACGCGCAGCGCACCGGCCAGGGCCAGGTGGTCGACGCCGCCATGACCGAGGGGTCGTCGGTGCTGATGAGCATGATGTGGGGCTTTCGCGCGATGGGCCGCTGGAGCGACGAGCGCGGCACCAACCTGCTCGATACCGCCGCGCACTTCTACGACACCTATGAGACCGCGGACGGCAAGTTCGTCTCGCTCGGCGCGATCGAGCCGCAATTCTACGCCGAATTCCGCAAGGTCGTCGGGCTCGACGACGCCAAATGGGACGCACAGATGGACCCGCGCGGCTGGCCCGCGCTGAAGGATGAGGTAACCGCGCTGTTCAGGACGAAGACGCGCGACGAATGGGTCGCCCTCTTCAAGGGCCACGACATCTGCTTCGCCCCCGTGCTGGGGTTCGAGGATGCGCTGGCCGACCCGCACAATGTCGCGCGCGGCGCCTTCGTCAACGCCGGCGGCGTCGACCAGCCCGCCCCCGCGCCCCGTTATTCGGTCAGCCGGACGGTCCCCCCCAGGATGGCCGGCGAGCGCGAGGACGCCGCGGTCCTGCGCCACCTCGGCTTCTCCGACGCGGAGGTCGCAGACCTCGGCTTTTGACGATAGTCTGGCGCACCTATGACCCGCCTCACCGTCAACAACGAAGCCGTTCAGTATCTGATGGCCCCCGACACCCCGTTGCTGTGGGCGCTGCGCGACGCCAGCAACCTGACGGGGGCCAAATACGGCTGCGGCAGCGGGTCGTGCGGCGCGTGCACCGTCCATGTCGACGGTCGCGCGGTCCGCTCCTGCCAGGTGCCGCTGTCCAGCGCGGAGGGCACCTTCGTCACCACGATCGAGGGGCTGTCGCGTGAGCGCTCGCACCCCGTCCAGCTCGCGCTGATCGCGGACAACGTGCCCCAGTGCGGCTTCTGCATCCCCGGCATCGTCATGGCCGCCGCGGCGCTGCTGAAGCGCGATCCCTCCCCGTCGGAGGAGGCGATCGGCGCCACCATCACCAACATCTGTCGCTGCGGCATCTATCCCCGGCTGGCGGAGGCAATCCTGCGCGCCGGACGCGCGATGCGCGGCGAGGAAACCATCTCCGCCGGCCCCCGCCCCGGCATCGACCCCGCCGACGCCGCCCGCCTCGTCCCCGCGCTGGATGCGGGAGCGCGGCGGTAGGAATGCCCGGTTCTTTGTCACCCCGGGGTGACACGCCAGACCACGAGGAGACAGGATGCACCGCCTGCTGATCGCCAACCGCGGCGAAATCGCGCTCCGCATCGCGCGCACCGCCGCCACGCAGGGTCTCGCCACCGTCGCGATCCATGCCGCGGATGAGGACGCCGCCGCCCACCTCGCCATCGCCGACGATGCGGTCGCGCTCCCCGGCACCGGCGCCGCCGCCTATCTCGACATCGCCGCCGTCATCGCCGCCGCGCAGGGCGCCGCGTGCGACGCGATCCACCCCGGCTACGGCTTCCTCAGCGAAAGCGCCGCCTTCGCCGCCGCCTGTGCCGATGCGGGCATCACCTTCATCGGCCCCTCCCCCGCCGCCCTTGCCCTGTTCGGCGACAAGGCCGCGGCGAAGGCACAGGCCCGCGCCGTCGCCGTCCCCGTGCTGGAGGAGGGCGATGCCGCGCTCGCCCACGGCGCCGTCGTGGTGAAGGCGGTCGCCGGCGGCGGCGGTCGCGGCATCCGCATCGTCCGCGACGCGTCCGCGCTGGAGGCCGCGATCGCCGCCGCCACGCGCGAGGCGCAGGCCGCGTTCGGCGACGGCACCGTCATCGTCGAGCGCCACCTGTCCAGCGCCCGCCATATCGAGGTTCAGCTTGCCGCCGATGCGCGCGGCCGTGTCGCGGCACTCGGTACCCGCGACTGCTCGCTCCAGCGCCGCCACCAGAAGTTCGTCGAGATCGCACCGGCCCAAGGGCTCGCTCCGGGCCTCGCCGACCGCCTGTGCGACGCCGCCTGCCGCCTGCTCGCCGGCACCGATTACGTCGGTCTCGCCACCGCCGAATTCCTGGTCGATGGCGATGCCTTCTACTTCCTGGAGGTGAACCCCCGCCTCCAGGTCGAGCATACCGTCACCGAGGAGGTGACCGGCCTCGACCTCGTCGCGCTCCAGCTGCGTCTGGCGCAGGGCGATACCCTCCCCGCGATCCCGCCCGAGCACGGCGTCGCGATCGAGTTGCGCCTCGCCGCGGAGACGCTGGCGGCCGATGGCGCGATCCACCCCGCCGCCGGCACCGTCACGCGCTTCGCACCCCCCGGCGGACGCGGCGTGCGGGTCGATGCGGCGCTCGCCACCGGCGGGGCGATCGACCCGCGTTTCGACTCGCTCGTCGCGAAGCTCGTCGCCCGCGGCTCGGATTGGCCCGACGCGCTGGCCCGCGCGCGCCTCGCCGCGCGCGAATGCGCGGTCGACGGCGTCGCCACCAACCTGCCGCTCCTGCGCGCCGTCCTCGACCGCGACGAGGTCGCCCGCCACGCCGTCGATACCGGCTGGTTCGATCGCCACGTCGCCGACTTCGCCACCGCAGCGACGGCCGCCACCGCCGAAGACCCCGCCGCCGCTGCCGCCCCCTTGTCCGGCGTCCTGGTCGACGTCGCGGTCGCGATCGGCGATCGCATCGCCGCCGGTGCGGAGGTCGCGACGATCGAGGCGCTGAAGATGCAGCACGCCGTCCTCGCCCCCGTCGCGGGCGTCGTCCGCGCGCTCGCCGGCACCCGCGGACAGGTCGTCGCCCAGGGTGCCCCGATCGTCCTGCTCGACGCGGCCGACAGCGACGGCGCGGTGCCCGACACGGTTGCAGCGCTCGACCCCGACACGATCCGTCCCGACCTTGCGGAGACGATCGCCGCCCACGCCCACGGCCGCGACGCCGCCCGCATCGACCGCGTCGCGCGCCGCCATGCCGCCGGGCAGCGCACCGCGCGCGAGAACATCGCCGACCTCTTCGACCCCGGCAGCTTCGTCGAATATGGCGCGCTCGCCATCGCCGCGCAGCGCCGCCGCCGTTCGCTGGACGACCTCGTCGCCAACACGCCGCACGACGGGCTGGTCGGCGGCATCGGCACCGTCAACGCCGGCACCTTCGGCGCCGATGCCACCGCCTGCCTCGGTCTCGCCTACGACTATATGGTGCTGGCGGGTACGCAGGGGCACAACAACCACCGCAAGACCGACCGCATGCTGATGGTCGCGGAGGCGCAGAAGCTGCCGATCGTCTTCTATACCGAGGGCGGCGGCGGACGCCCCGGCGACGTCGATGCGCTCGGCGTCTCGGGGCTCGACACGCCGACCTTCCGCAGCTTCGCCGCGCTGTCGGGCGTTGCGCCGCGGATCGGCATCACCACCGGCTTCTCCTTCGCGGGCAACGCCGTCCTGTACGGCTGCTGCGACATCACCATCGCCACCCGCACCGCGCATCTCGGCATGGGCGGCCCCGCGATGATCGAGGGCGGCGGGCTCGGCGTCTTCGCGCCCACCGAGGTCGGCCCGGCGCAGGTACAGTGGCAGAATGGCGTCATCGACCTGCTGGTCGAGGACGAGGCGGAAGCGACCGCGCAGGCCAGGGCGCTGCTCGGCCTGTTCCAGGGCCGCCTCTCCGACGCCGCGCACCCCGACCAGCGCCTGCTGCGCCATGTCGTGCCGGAGAACCGCCTGCGCGTCTTCGACGTGCGCGCCGCGATCACCGGGCTAATCGATACCGGCACCTTCATCGAGCTGCGCGGGGGGTTCGCCCCCGGCATGGTCACGGGGCTCGCGCGCATCGACGGCCGCGCGGTCGGTATCCTCGCCAACGACTGCCGCCATCTCTCCGGCGCGATCGACAGCGACGGCGCGGACAAGGCCGCGCGCTTCATGCAGCTGTGCGACGCCTTCGGCTGGCCGATCGTCTCGCTGTGCGACACGCCGGGCTTCATGGTCGGCCCCGATGCGGAGAGGACCGCCCCGATCCGCCACGGCGCGCGCATGTTCCTCGCCGCCGCGCAACTGTCGGTCCCGGTCCTCTGCGTCGTCCTGCGCAAGGCCTACGGGCTCGGCGCGCAGGCGATGGCGGGCGGCTCGCTACAGGCGAATGCCTTCACCATCTCCTGGCCGACCGGCGAGTTCGGCGGCATGGGCCTCGAAGGCGCGGTCCGCCTCGGCTACCGCAAGGAGCTGGAGGCGATCGACGACAGCGACGCGCGCGAGGCGCGCTACCGCGAACTGGTCGCCCACAGCTACGAACGCGGCAAGGCGATCTCGATCGCGCGCGTGCTGGAAATCGACGCGGTGATCGACCCCGCCGACACCCGCGCCTGGCTGATCCGCGCGCTGTCCGCTTCCCCGGCGCGCCGTTCCGGCCGCTTCATCGACAGCTGGTAGAGGCTTTCCCCATGATCGAACTGTGGCATTGCGCTGACGCGCGCTCGTTCCGCCCGCTCTGGGCGCTGGAGGAGCTGGGCGTGCCCTATCGCCTCCACCTCCTTGCGTTTCCGCCGCGGGTGCGTCAGCCCGAATATCTGGAGCAGAACCCGCTCGGCACCATCCCGCTGCTGGTCGACGGCGCCACGCGGATGACGGAATCGGCCGCGATCTGCGACTATCTCGCGCATCGCCACGGCCCTTCCCCGCTCGCCGTCGCCCCGCACGAGACGGATTACGGCGCCTATCTCGACTGGCTCCACCGCGGCGAGGCGACGCTCACCTTCCCGCAGACGCTGGTGCTGCGCTACCGCCTGCTGGAGCCGGAGGAACGCCGCCTGCCCCAGGTCGCCGACGACTATGCCCGCTGGTTCCTCTCCCGCCTCCGCTCGGTCGATGCGGCGTTGTCGGACGGACGTGAGTATCTGTGTGAGGATCGCTTCACGATGGCCGACATTTCCGTCGGTTATGCGCTATTGCTGGCCCGCACGCTGAAGCTGGATACGGACTTCCCGCCCGCCATTACGGCTTACTGGCAACGCCTGACCGCCCGCGAAGGCTATCGGTCCGCCCGCGCCGCACAACGACCCTGACCGTCCGTCGTTGCGAGTGCCGCGAAGCAATCCGCGGCCACACGCACGACGTTCTGTATTCCTTCACGACACCCGCAATGGCGCGACCTGTTCCCCTCGCAACGCCGCCCCCACCAGCCCGAAGAACCGCTGGCTCGCCACGCTCCCGCCCACGTCCCACTCCGGATGCCATTGCACCCCCAGCACATCCGCACCGCAGGGTCGCGCCGACACCGCCTCGATCACACCGTCGTCCGCCGCCCGCGCCTCGATCGACAGCCCCGCCCCCAGCCGGTCGACCGCCTGCTCGTGGACCGAATTGACCGTCAGCCGCCGTGCGCCGGTCGCCCGCGCCAGCACGCCGCCATCCGACAGCCGCACCTCGTGGCGATGGTCGAACAGCGCCTCATATTCCTGATGCTGCCACCCGCCGTTCAGATGGCCGGGGCAGCACCGCGACAGCGTCCCGCCGAACAGCACGTTGATCTCCTGCAACCCGCGGCAGATGCCGAACACCGGCTTGCCCGCCTCGATCATCGCGCCCGCCAGCGCCAGCGCCACTTCGTCGCGCGCCGGGTCGAGCGCCGCCTCCGCCGCATCGCTGCCATAGCGCGCCGGCGCCACGTTGGAGCGCGATCCCGTCAGCAGCACCCCGTCCAGCACCGCGGTCAGCGCCGCCGCGTCGCTGGTTTCGATCACCGCCGGCACCAGCAGCACCGTCGCCCCCGACCAGCGCGCCAGCGGCGCGACGAAGCGGGTCGCCACCGACTGGATCGGGCGCTGCGCCACCTCGTTGCAGCACAGCACCCCGATCACCGGCCTGCGTGCGGTGTCAGCCATCCAGCAGCACCTCGCGTACCGCATCGCCCTCGCCGCGCGGCAGGATGCGCGCCGCAGGCTGGACCACCGTCGCGCCCGGCGCGACATCCTCCAGCAACCAGACGTTGCCGCCGATCACCGCGCCCGCGCCGATCGTGACGCGCCCCAGGATCGTCGATCCGGCATAGATGACGACGTCGTCCTCGACGATCGGATGCCGCGCGAAGCGGTCGCGCGGCCCCGGCGCGGCATCCGCCAGCGGCGTGCGCGCGCCCAGCGTGACATGCTGGTACAGCCGCACCCGCGCGCCGATGATCGCGGTCTCGCCGACGACGACGCCGGTGCCATGGTCGATGAAGAAGGACGCGCCGATCGTCGCCCCCGGATGGATGTCGATCCCGGTGCGCTCGTTCGCCAGCTCGGACACCATCCGCGCGGCGATCGGCGCTCCCAGCGCGTACAGCCGGTGCGCGATACGGTGATGAAGGCTGGCGATCGCCCCGGGGTAGCACACCAGGATCTCGTCGACGCTGCGCGCGGCGGGATCGCCCAGGAACGCCGCCTCGACGTCGCTGTCGATCAGCTGGCGGATGTCGCCCAGCTCGGCGACGAACAGCCGCACGATCGTCGCCGCCTGATCGCGCTCGAACGCACCGCTGCGCGCCTCGGCCTCCCAATAGCCGAGCTCCGCCGCGATCTCGCGCTCCAGCATCGTCGCCGCGGTCAGCAGCTTGGCCGCGACGAAGCGGTCTTCCTCGCCCTCCGTACCGCGGAACTGCCCCAGCCGGCGCGGATACAGCGCCGCGGACAGCAGCTCCACCGCCCCCTCGATCGCGCCGCGCGCGGGGAAGCTCGCCGGACGCCGCCCCACGTCGTGCCGCGCGCGCCAGTCCTGCCGCGCCCGCCGCAGCGCCGCGACCGCCTCGCCGATCGGCGAGACCACGGCATCGTCCTGCGCATCAACCAGCCTGGGGATCATCGCTCACCTCCGTGGGCGCGATCATATCCTACCGATGGAGGGGAGTATGAAAGATTTGCTTGCCGCGCGGATAGCCGGTCATCCGTCGCGCCAGCGCTGCGCCGCGGCCTCGTCATGCGCGCGCGCCTCGACCCAGCGTGTCTCGTCGCCGACCGTCTCGCGCTTCCAGAACGGCGCATCGGTCTTCAGCCGGTCGATCAGATAGGCGCACGCCTCCAGCGCCGCGGCGCGGTGGGCGGAGGCGGTTCCGACGAACACGATCCGCTCGCCCGGCCGCATCGGGCCGACGCGGTGGACGATCGTCGCCGCCGTCAGCCCCCAGCGCGCCCGCGCCTCCTCCACCAGCCGCATCAGCGCCGCCTCGGTCGCGCCCGGATAATGTTCCAGCTCCAGCACGCTGACCCCGTCGTCGGCACGCACCAGCCCGGTGAAGGTCGCCACCGCGCCGCCGTCCGCTTCCAGCGCCGCCATCTCCGCGGCGGCGTCGATCGCTTCGGGGGATACCAGGACGCGGATCATCCGCCCGTCACCGGGGGAAAGATCGCGACCTCGCGCGCACCCGCGATCGGGCTGCCCAGCGGCACGAACGCCTGATCCACCGCCGCGCGCAGCCGGTGCCGCTCGGCGAAGGCCGCCGCATGCGCGTCGCTCCGCGCGGCGAGCCATTCGATCAGCGCGGCGACCGTATCGACGCCCGTTGGCGGCGACACATCCTCCTCCGCCACGCCGACCCGCTCCCGCACCCAGGCGAAATAGAGAATTTTCACGCTATCCCCCATCGTGCCGAACCCTCCGTTCGTGCTGAGCGAAGTCGAAGCACAGCCACCCGTGCATAGCCTTCGCCTACGCTCAGGCCGAACGGATGTCGCGCCCGTGCACCCTCAATCCATATGCTTCAGGCCGACGCGCAGATAATCCCACCCCGTCACCACCGTCAGCGCCGCCGCGCCCCACAGGCTGGCGAGCCCGATCACCTTGATCCACGCCTCGTCCGGCAGCGCACCCGACAGGATCAGCGCGCCCAGCGACACCAGCTGCAACGTCGTTTTCCACTTCGCCAGCTTCGACACCGGCAGCGACACCTGCAGCCCCGCCAGGAACTCGCGCAGCCCGCTGACCGCGATCTCGCGCAGCAGGATCACCAGCGCAGCGATGATGTGGATGCCGGTGATCGCCGCGACGTCGTTGTGCCGCGTGCCGACCAGCATCAGGATGACCGCCGCGACCATGATCTTGTCCGCGATCGGGTCCAGGAACACGCCCAGCTTCGACACCGTCCCCTGCGCGCGCGCCAGATAGCCGTCGAAATAATCGGTGATCCCCATCAGGCAGTAGAGCGCGAAGGCGATCCCGAAGCCCGCCTGCCAGCTGGGCCACCACAGGAACGCCACCAGCAGCGGCACCATCACGATCCGCGACAGGGTCAACAAATTGGGCAGCGACAACATGGGCCGGACGTGGACCGCCCGCGCGCTCCGCGCAACCCCCGCGGTCGATCCGGAGGCCGTGAAAATCAGGGTTTGGATCGTGCGACCGCAATCGCTATGTCCCCGCCGGGTAGCAACAGACGGGGGCCGGTCCGGCGTCATGATAAATGCCCTCGGGCTCCTGAAGCGGCGACGATTCCTGCCGCTGTTCACCACCCAGTTCCTCGGCGCGTTCAATGACAATCTCTTCAAGACGGCGATGGTCCTCTTCGCCACCTATGAGATCTTCGCCGACGAAACGCAGGAAAGCTTCTTCAACGCGCTCGCCGCGGCGCTCTTCATCCTGCCGTTCTTCCTGCTGTCCGCGCTTGCCGGGCAGCTGGCCGACAGCGTCGACAAGTCGCGCATCATCCGCATCGTGAAGACCGCGGAGATCGGCATCATGGGCGTGGGCGCCGCCGGGCTGATGCTGGCGCGCGCGGGGGCGGTCACGCTGCCGATCGTGCTGATGCTGACCGCGGTCGTCGGGCTCGGCATCCATTCCACCTTCTTCGGCCCGATCAAATATGCGATCCTGCCGCAGCATCTCGACGAGGACGACGTGCTGGGCGGCACCGGGCTGGTGGAGGCGGGAACCTATCTGTCGATCCTGCTCGGCACGATCGTCGCCGGTTTCGTCTATCACTCGACCACGTTGGTCGCCGCGCTCACCTTCCTGGTGGCGGTGGCCGGTTGGCTGACCGCGCGCCGCGTGCCGCCCGCGCCCCGGCTGGGGCCGAAGCTGACGCTGGACTGGAACCCGATCCGCGCCTCGTGGCGACTGGTGTCGGGGACGATGCACATCCCGCGGCTGTTCCTCGCCATCTGCGCGATCAGCTTCTTCTGGACCATCGGCTCGGTCCTCATCATCATCTTCCCGCCGCTGGTGAAGAACGTGCTGACCGCCGACGCCAGCGTCGCCAGCCTGGTGCTGGCGGTCTTCTCGATCGGGGTCGCGATCGGCTCGGTCGTCATCAACCTGCTGCTGCGCGGACAGATTTCGGCGCGCTTCTCGCCCGCCTCGGTCCTCGCCATGGGCGTCGCGGTGCTGGGCTTCCGCTTCGCGGTGGAGGGGTGGGAGCCGGCGCGCGCCGGCACGCTCTACGACATGGCCGGGTTCCTGGGGCAGCCGCACGCGATCGTGGTACTGGCGGCGCTGCTCGGCGTCGCGGTCTTCGGGGGCATGTTCGTCGTCCCGCTCTACGCCTTCCTCACCACCACCGTGACGAAGGACCAGACCGCCCGCACGGTCGCCGCCAACAACGTGGTCAATGCCGGTGCGATGACGATCGGCTCGGTCGCGGTCGCGGGCATCACCGCGCTGGGCGTCACCCCGTCGCAGCTGCTGCTGCTGGTCGTCGCGATGTGCGGCATATCCGCTTGGATCGCCCAGCGCCTCCACCGCGCCTGCGACTGAGCGTCAGGCGATCAGCGTGTAGAAGCAGATGAAGAACGCGACGAAGCTCAGCACGAACAGTTTCCAGTCCTGATCGTCGCGCCGCGCCGGCACCGCCTCCACCACGGGCGGCGGCAGCGTCCGGCGAAACGGATGCCGGGCGGCTTCATGGGTCAGGACGAGTCGGCGTTCCATCATCGGATCGTAACGTTTCATTGACGATTTGGCCCATGCCGCCGAACAGTTAACCCCTATCCCGTAACGGGACGATCCCGAGGAGAGACAAGGATGCCGCTCTACGCCTTCAGGGGGAAGCGCCCCACCCGCCATCCCACCGCCTGGGTCGCCCCCAGCGCCGACGTGATCGGCGACGTGGTGCTCGGCGAGGAGGTCGGCGTCTGGTTCGGGGCGGTGATCCGCGGCGACAACACCACGATCCCGATCGGCGCGCGCAGCAACGTGCAGGAAGGCGCGATGCTCCACTCCGACCCGGGCAGTCCGCTGACGGTGGGGGAGGATTGCACGGTCGGCCATCACGCCATCCTCCACGGCTGCACCATCGGCAACCGCGTGCTGATCGGGATGGGCGCCACCGTGCTCAACAACGCGGTCATCCCCGACGACTGCCTGATCGGCGCGGGCGCGCTGGTGACGGAGGGCAAGACCTTCCCGCCGCGCAGCCTCATCATCGGCAGCCCGGCGAAGGCGGTGCGCGAGCTGGACGACGCCGCGGTCGCCGGGCTGAAGATCTCCGCGGCGCACTACGTCCGCAACGCTCGCGAAGCGGCATCGGGGCTGGAGCGGGTGGAGTAGGCGAACCTCGTCACCCCGGGCTCGACCCGGGGGTCCCGCTCCTTCCCAACGTTCCCCGGCGAAGGCCGGGGGGAGAGCTGGATACCGCACTTGCCATCCCCCCCGCCCCCCGACATAACCCGCGTTATGTCGATCCCGAGCATCATGTCCCGCCTGCGCCTGCCCGTCATCGGGTCGCCGCTGTTCATCATCTCCGGCCCGGAACTGGTGATCGCCCAGTGCAAGGCGGGGATCGTGGGATCGTTCCCGGCGCTCAACGCGCGCCCGCAGACGCTGCTCGACGAATGGCTCCACCGCATCACCGAGGAACTGGCCGCGCACAACCGCCAGAACCCCGATCGCCCCGCCGCGCCCTTCGCGGTGAACCAGATCGTCCACAAGTCCAACGACCGGCTGGAGCAGGACCTCGCCACCTGCGAGAAGTGGCAGGTCCCGATCACCATCACCTCGCTGGGCGCGCGCGAGGAGCTGAACCAGGCCGTGCACGGCTGGGGCGGGATCACGCTGCACGACGTCATCGACGACCGCTTCGCCCGCAAGGCGGTGGAGAAGGGCGCCGACGGCCTCATCGCGGTCGCCGCGGGTGCCGGCGGGCACGCCGGACGCACCTCGCCCTTCGCGCTGATCCAGGAAATCCGCCAGTGGTTCGACGGCCCGCTGGCGCTGTCCGGCTCGATCGCCAGCGGCGCCGCGGTGCTGTCCGCGCAGGCGATGGGCGCCGACTTCGCCTATATCGGCTCGGCCTTCATCGCGACCGAGGAAGCGAACGCGGACGATCGCTACAAGCAGGGCATCGTCGACAGCCGCGCCGCCGACATCGTCTATTCCGACCTCTTCACCGGCGTGCACGGCAACTACCTGCGCGGCTCGATCGTCAATGCCGGGCTGGACCCGGACAATCTGCCCAAGGGGGATTACAAGACGATGGACTTCGGCAGCGGCGGCAACGACGGCGCGCCCAAGGCGAAGGCATGGCGCGACATCTGGGGCTCGGGCCAGGGCATCGGCGTCATCGACCAGGTCGAGTCGGTCGCGGACCGCATCGACCGCATGGAGCGCGAATATCGGGCGGCAAAGGAACGCCTCAAGCTGGTGGCCTGAGGCGCAGGCTTCCGCCATCCTTCCTTCCCCGTGCTCCCCCGCTAGGCGAGGGGCGACTACCTTCACCCGCGCGGCCGTCCCCTCAGAACGACGTCGCCAGCCGGTCCAGCATCGTCCGCGCCGGGCTCACCACCGGCGCCTCCACCTCCTGTGCCTCGTCCAGCCGCGCGACCCGTCGATGCAGGTCGATGCTCGCCACGATCATGCCGCGGGCCGGGACCGGCATTGTGTCCAGTACGGTCGCGTCGCTCACGGGTGCGCTGCCCAGCCGCCGCTGCTGCTGCAACGCCTGCCCCGGCGTCAGCTCGCCCGCGATCACCGCGCGCTGCGTCAGCAGCCAGGCGATCACATGCATCAGCCGCGTCGTCACCTTCAGCGATTCGCAGCTGAACGCGACGCGGTCCATCGGCGACAGCGCCTCGCGCTCGGCCCGCCCGCCCTCGTCGAAATAGCTGCGTGCCTCGTCCGCCAGCAGCATCGCCTCCGTGTAGAAGGAGTCGATCAGGCGGCGGTGCATCAGTGGGTCGGTCAGGAACTCGGCCATCCCCGTGCTGTGCCACGAACGCCGCACCGCGGCCAAGCGATGCTTATGCTAAACGCCGCGCCGTTCGTCTCATTTTCGCCGTATCAGGCGATGATGTCGGGGATCAGCTGATCCTCCAGCGCGGCGATCTCGTCGCGCAGCCGCAGCTTGCGCTTCTTCAGCCGCATCATCTGCAGTTGATCGGGGCCGCCGCCTGCCGCCAGCGCGACGATCGCGGCGTCCAGGTCGCGATGCTCGATCCGCAGCAGGTTCAGCCGCGCGATCGCCTCACCATCGTCCAGCCTGTCGTCCATCGCATCCCCCAACAGCGCGCCTGCCTCCCCTTAGCGTAAGCGACCCGGCGGCTGTCATCCCCGAATCGCACGTCGTCGCACATCTGCCGCGATCGGTCGAAAGCAACGAAAATTGACGCGACTTTGTCGGCGGTTCGTGGTTCAATCCGGGACTGTTGGTTCAACCACGAAGGAGGCTACTGCCATGCAGACCGCGCACATCTCGGCCCTCGAGGCCAAGCATGCGAACCTCGACCAGCGTATCGTCGCCGAGTCGCAGCGTCCCATGCCGGATACGGTGGCGATCGCGGAACTGAAGAAGCAGAAGCTCAGGCTCAAGGAAGAGATCGCCTCAAGTCACTAGGCGCCCACGCCCCCGGGGCGACACGGCCCGGCGGACGGTTCCGCCGGGCTTTTTGATTCCACCCGCAACCGCGGATAACGCGTCAGCCACGCCTTCCCGGCCACGCGCGCATCGAAGACCCCACGCTTGGCGGTGACGAACCCCGCCGTCGGCCGCAGCACCAGAGCGAACAGGTCGTCCAGCCCGTACGGCGCATTGATCTCGATGCGATCGTCACCGTTCAGCCGCACCGCCACCGCGGTCGCCGTCTCCGGCCACGCCCGCATCGCCTCGGCGACATCGCGGTAACGCGCATCGCCGTTGCGCTCGTGCATCCGCGCCTGGTTCTTCACCGACCAATCGTACGCGGGCAGCCCGTCGCGCAATACGCCTTCGAGCTGCCGGTCGGTCGCCGCGTCGCACCGGACGGGATCGTGCCAGACGACATCCACGTCCCCCGCCGGGGGCGCCCCCGCGCGGCCATGCAGCGCATCCCAGACCGCATCGCGCACGAAGCCCGCGCCGATCCACGCGTCCGGCAGCGCCAGCGCGCGCACCGCCGTCAGCGCCGCGCCCCGCCCGGCATCCGCCGCCAGCAGCGCGACCAGCGCCGCCTCGTGCGTCAGCGCTTCATCTGCCCGGCCACCGCGCGCCGCGTCGCGCTGCCATAGGGCGGCTTGAGGCCGGCGAGCTTCGCCACGTCGATCTTCGGCTGGCGGTACACCGCCTTGGCATGGCTGAACGTCCTGAAGCCGTCCTGGCCGTGATACGCCCCCATCCCCGATGGCCCGACGCCGCCGAAGGGCAGGTCCTCCATCGACACGTGGAAGATCACGTCGTTGATCGTCGCCCCGCCCGAGATGGTGCGATCCAGCACGCGGCGCTGCTCGGCCTCGTCCTGCCCGAAATAATAGACCGCCAGCGGCCGGTCGCGCGCATTGACCGCCCCGATCGCGCCGTCGACGCCGCCGGAATAGCGGCGGATCGGCAGGACGGGGCCGAAGATCTCCTCCTGCATCAGCGTCATGTCGTCGGTCACGTCGCGCACGATATGCAGCGGCATCTTCCGGCTGTTCGACGCGGCGAAATCCTCGCCCGCGGGGTTCACCGTCTCGATCGTCGCGCCCTTGGCGCGCGCATCCTCGATCCAGTCGGTCAGCCGCTGATGATGCCGGTCGTTGATGATGGAGGTATAGTCCGGGTTCGACAGCACGGTCGGATACATCGCCGTGGCCGCGGTCTTCAGCCCCTCGACCACCGCGCCCTCCTGCTCGGCGGGCACCAGCATGTAATCGGGCGCCAGGCAGATCTGCCCGGCGTTCAGCATCTTGCCCAGCGCCACCCGCTCGGTCGTGCGCGCGATGTCCGCGCCCTTGCCGACGATCACCGGCGACTTGCCGCCCAGCTCCAGCGTGACCGGGACCAGATGGTCGGCCGCGGCATGCAGGATGTGCTTCGCGATCCCCGTCGCCCCGGTGAAGATCAGATGGTCGAACGGCAGCTCGGCGAAGGCCTTGCCCACCTCCGGCCCGCCGGTCACGAACGCCAGCTCCTCGGGCGGGAAATAGCGCGCCGCCACCTCCTCGAACACAGCCGAGGTCGCGGGCGTGAACTCGCTGGTCTTCACCATCGCGCGATTGCCCGCGGCGAAGATGCCCGCCAGCGGCGACATCACCAGATTGACCGGAAAATTCCACGGCGCGATCACGCCGACGACGCCCTTGGGCTGGTATTCCACCGCCGCCTTCGCCCCCAGCAGCCCCAGCGGGAACTGCACCTTGCGCTTCTCGGTCCTCGCCCAGCGGTCGACGTGTTTCATCGCATGCGTGATCGGCGCGATCGAGCCGCCGATATCGGTCAGCATCGACTGGTCGCGGCTGCGGTGCCCGAAATCCTCGCTCAGCGCATCGCAGAAGCGGTCGGCATGATCCGCGATCATCGCCGCGGCGCGGCGCAGCCGGTCCTTGCGAACCGACAGCGGCTCCGGCAGCGCGGCCATGAATGCGCGGCGCTGTGCCTCCAGTATCTGCTTCATCGCGCTCTCCCGTTGACCGTTATCTTTTTAGTTCGAACACCCCACCAGTCCCGCCATCGGCACCACGATCGTGTCCCGCCCCGCGCGATCGATCCGCAACGTCGCGGTCGGCACCGCCGCCCCCTGTCCCAGCGTCGCGCGCTGCTCGACCCGCATGTCCAGCGTGGCGCTGACATCGCCGGCGGCGAAGCGCGCCTCCGGGGTGAATCCCAGCGTCGCCGCGCGCCCGTCGGTGCCGTCGATGCGCGGATAGTCCGCGACCTTCCCATCCAGCGCGACGCGCAGGCTGCCGGGGTCGGCGGTGACCATCGCCGCCAGCACGCGCGTCTCCCCGGTGGTGAACAGATACGCCGCGCATCCCTTCGCCGGCAGCGCCTGTTGCGGCAGCGCCCCGAGCGGCAGCCCGTCGATCGAGGCGGCGGGCAGCGCCGCCGCCTGAACCAGCGCGAGAAGGAGCGCGATCGTCATGGTCCGTGACGTACCATGACCAGCCACGCCGGGTAAGCCGCGATCGCCATCAGCGTGCCCAGCGGCATCATGTCGTCCCGCGCGACCGCCTCGCCGCGCCATCGCCGCCACAGCGTCCAGCCCAGCCCGACCAGCCCCGCCACCAGCAGCACCGGGGGCAGCATCCGCCATCCCAACCACAGCCCGATGCCGCCGAACAGCTTGGGATCGCCCCCGCCCATGCCCTCCGCACCGCGCCACGCGCGATAGCCCGCCGCGACCAGCCACAGCAGCGCGAAGCCCGCCACCCCGCCGATCAGCCGGTCGGTCGGCTCCGGCGGCGCGATCAGGCTCGACGCCACGCCCCCCAGCCCCAGCGCCAGCGTCAGCGCATCCGGCAGCCAGAAATCGCGCGCATCCATCACCGCCAGCGTCAGCAGCAGCCAGCCGAACACCGCCCCCGCCATGCCCGCCGGCCCCGGTGCCGCCAGCGCGCTCGCCACCCCGATCGCCGCGCACCCCGCCTCGATTCCCGGATGCCGCGCATCGATCCGCGTGCCGCACGCGCGGCATCGCCCGCGCGCCACCGCCCAGCTGAGCAGCGGCACCAGATCGCGCGCGCGCAGCGTCCGGGCGCACCCGTCGCACGCCGATCGCCCGCGCAGGACCGACCGCTCCTGCGGCCAGCGCACCGCGATCGTCGCCAGGAAACTGCCCGCGATCGCCCCCAGCACCCCGAGCAGCATCGCCCACACCGCCGCCTCAGCCACGCCGGCGGATCAGGTAGCGGTACACGCCGAACGAATTGATCCCCAGCAACACCATGTTCTGCGCCCCCAGCGGCTCGTCCCGCGACAGCACCGCGCCCCCGATCCACGCGATCGAGGAGGTGACGAACAGGGCCATCCCCCATCCCGTCACGCGCCGTCCCGAATCGAGCGATACCATGAACGCCGCCGCCACGCCGCTCGTCGCCGCATACCATTTGAGGATATCGATCATCTCGCGAGCCTAGCCGCCGCCGGACCCGCCCGGCGTTGACGCAGGTTGCGTTGTGTTGCTGCCGCGGAGGCCTTATGTGCAGCGCAACATCGCGATCGATCATCGAGAGGAATCCTGCACCATGGCCACCGATCCCGTCGTCATCCTGTCCTATGCCCGCACGCCGATGGGCGCGATGCAGGGTTCGCTGTCCGACGTCTCCGCGACGGACCTCGGCGCGACCGCGGTGAAGGCGGCGGTCGAGCGCGCGGGCGTCGACGGCGCCGATGTCGAGCGGATCTACATGGGCTGCGTCCTCCCCGGTGGCCTGGGCCAGGCGCCGGCGCGTCAGGCCGCGATCAAGGCGGGGCTGCCGAAGTCGGTGCAGGCGACCACCGTCAACAAGGTGTGCGGCTCGGGTATGCAGACCGTCATCATGGGCGCCGAGGCGATCGCGGCGGGCTCCGCCGACCTGATCGTCGCGGGCGGCATGGAGAGCATGACCAACGCCCCGTATCTGCTCAAGAAGCACCGCTCGGGCGCGCGCATCGGCCACGACACCGCCTATGACCATATGTTCCTCGACGGGCTGGAGGATGCGTACGAGCCGGGCCGCGCGATGGGCACCTTCGCGCAGGACACCGCCGACGAATATCAGCTCACCCGTCAGGCGCAGGACGATTATTCGATCGAGTCGCTGCGCCGCGCGCAGGAGGCGATCAGGACCGGCGCCTTCGCCGACGAGATCGTTCCCGTCACCGTGAAGACCCGCAAGGGCGACGTCACGATCGACACCGACGAGGCGCCCGGCAAGGGCATGCCCGACAAGATCCCGACGCTGAAGCCCGCCTTCGCGAAGGACGGCACGATCACCGCCGCGACCAGCAGCTCGATCAGCGACGGCGCCGCCGCGCTGGTGCTGGCGCGTGAGAGCGTCGCGACGGCGAAGGGGCAGAAGCCCGTCGCGCGCATCGTCGCACACGCCGCCCACGCGCAGGAGCCGTCCGCCTTCACCACCGCGCCCCGGGGGGCGATCGAGAAGGTGCTGAAGAAGGCCGGCTGGTCGGTCGAGGACGTCGACCTGTTCGAGGTGAACGAGGCGTTCGCCTGCGTCGCGATGTTCGCGATGCGCGACCTCGGCATCCCGCACGAAAAGATCAATGTCCACGGCGGCGCCACCGCGCTCGGCCACCCGATCGGCGCCTCGGGCGCGCGCATCGTCACCACGCTGATCGCCGCGCTGAAGAAGCACGGCAAGAAGCGCGGCGTCGCCTCGCTGTGCATCGGCGGCGGCGAAGCCACCGCGCTGGCGGTCGAACTGGTCGACTGACCGCCTTCCGTGGCCGCGCCCCGGTGAAGGCGAAACCTTTGCACGGGCGACACCGTGCTCCTGCGCAGGCAGGAGCACGGTGTGAACTCGGTGCTGTTGCACCCGTTTCGCAAAGGTCCTGCCTTCCCCAGGGAACGGTCCCCCGGTACGAACCCTTCCCTATCCCTGCGCGTACTGCCCCCGAACAACGCGAGGGACACGCATGGGCAAGATGATCGACGGCGTCTGGCACGCCGGCAAGGTGACCGAGGATTCCGCCGACGGCAGCTTCAAGCGCCAGGATTCGGGCTTCCGCGACTGGATCACCGCAGACGGCAGCCCCGGCCCCGACGGCCAGTCCGCCCGCCCGGCCGCGCCCGGCCGCTACCATCTCTACGTCAGCTATGCCTGCCCCTGGGCGCATCGCGCGCTGATCCTGCGCGCGTTGAAGGGGCTGGAGGACGCGATCGCCGTCTCGGTGGTCGATCCGGTGATGCTCGACGACGGCTGGACCTTCGCCACCGATCGGGGCGGCACCGGCGATCCGCTTCACGGCAGCGACTTCCTCTGGCAGCTCTACGCCCGCGCCCGCCCCGGCTACTCCGGCAAGGTCACCGTCCCCGTCCTGTGGGACCGCGACACCGACACCATCGTCAACAACGAATCGGCGGAGATTATCCGCATCCTCAACACCGCCTTCGACCATCTCGGCGGCGCGCCGGGCGACTATTACCCCGCCGATCACCGTGCCGAGATCGATGCGATCAACGCCGATGTCTACGACACGGTCAACAACGGCGTCTACAAGGCCGGCTTCGCCACCACGCAGCAGGCGTATGAGGATGCCGTCCGCCCGCTGTTCGCCACGCTCGACCGGCTGGAACGCCGCCTCGCCTCACGCGACTGGCTCGTCGGCGATGCCATGACCGAGGCCGACATCCGCCTCTTCACGACATTGGTGCGGTTCGACGCCGTCTATCACGGCCATTTCAAGTGCAACGTACGGCGCATCCAGGACTATCCCGCGCTGGAATCGCTGCTCGAGCGGATGCTCGCCGATCACCGCATCGCCGCGACCGTCCACCTCGACCACATCAAGACGCATTATTACGCCAGCCACCGCGACCTGAACCCGTGCGGGATCGTGCCCGTCGGCCCCGACCTGCCTTGGGCGCACCTCCTCCCGTCACCCCGGGCGTGACCCGGGCTCACGGCGGGACCGTTGCAAAACGGTTGCCGCAGCACCGGGCCCACGCCGTGCTCCTGCGCAGGCAGGAGCCCAGCGCCAGGCAGAACAACGCCGTGTGGGACGTGCAACCCCGGGCGCCAGCCTGCGCAGGAGCACGATACAGCCTTTTGCAAAGGTCTCGCTCAGGGCCGGGGTGGCGGCGATCCCATCAATTCCTTGCGCAGAAACGCGTTCAGGATCGCCGCCCGCCGCGCATCCTCGGCATGATCCGCGCCCACCGAATGCCCGCCCTCCAGATATTCGCGGTAATAGACCCGGTTGCCGTTCGCCTTCAGCAGCGCCGCCAGCTTGCGCGCATGTCCCGGATGCACGCGATCGTCCTTCGTCGACAGATAGAAGAACGCCGGCGGGTAGGCGACGCCCGGCTTCACGTTCTGATACGGCGAATATGGACGGATGAACGCCCAGTCCGCGGGCTTGTCCGGGTCGCCAAATTCGTCGATCCACGACGCGCCCGCGGACAGATGCGTGTAGCGCTGCATATCCTCCAGCGGCGACCCCGCGATCACCGCACCGTACAGATCGGGGCGCTGCTGCATCGCCACCCCGACCAGCAACCCGCCGTTCGAACGCCCCGAAATCCCGATCCTCTTCGGCGCCGACACGCCGCTGCGCACCAGATCCTCCGCCACGGCATGCAGATCGTCGAAGACATTCTGCCGTTTCTCGCGCAGCCCCGCCTGATGCCATGTCGGCCCGTACTCGCCCCCGCCGCGCAGGTTCGCGAGCACATAGGCGCCGCCTTCCTCGACCCAGAACAGCGCCAGCGGCCCGGCGCGATACGGCTGGTCGGTCAGGTACGTCGGCGTCTGCGCGTTGCGGAACCCGCCATAGGCGTGGATCAGCACGGGCATCGGCCCCTTCGCGCCCTTCTTCGTCACCAGGAAATAGGGTACGCGCGTCCCGTCCTTCGACGTCGCGAACCGCTGCACCACGTCGAACTGCGCGGCATCGAACCGCGCCGGCAGCGATTGCACCGTGCGCGGCGCGCCCTCGGCATCGACCAGATACAGCGTCGGCGGGGTCAGCATCCCCTCCACCGTCACGAACGCCGCGTCCCGCGCCCCCACCGTCGCGCCCAGGTGCAGCGTGCTGTTCGCCGGCAGCGGCACCGGCGTCGCCGTCCAGCGCGCATCCGCCCCGCGCCGCAGCGCCAGCAACCGGCCCGAAACGTCGTCCAGCACCTTCACCCACAGCACATCGTCGCTGGCCGTCACTTCCTCGGTCGCCTGCGACGCGCCCGGCGCCATCACCAGCTCGCCCCTGGGCGTCCGCCCCGCGGCGATGTCGCTCAGCGACCACGCGACCAGCGCACCGACCGGAAACCCGTCCACCGCGCGATTCAGCCGCGCCACCGCGCGCCCGTCGATCACGGTCTGGACATCCGCCCCCGGCGGCAGCCCCAACGGCACCAGCCGCCCGTCCGCCATCACCAGCGACCGCGCCCGGTCGAAGAACGACCGCCCCACCGTGACCATCGGCCAGCGGCGCCGCCGGTCGACGAACGCGCCGACATCGACCTGGACGACCGATGCCGGACTTTCCTGCACCACCCGTGCGGCCGCCAGCGGCGTGCCCCGCTTCCACAATTTGGCGATCCGCGGATAGCCCGACGTCGTCAGCGACCCCGCGCCCCAATCCGTCGCCACCAGCAACGTGTCACGATCGACCCAGACCGCATCACCCTTCGCCGCCGGCATCGCGAAGCCGTCCGCGACGAACGTCCCGCGCGCCACGTCGAACTCGCGCACCACCTGCGCATCGGTCCCGCCGGGGCTCAGCCGCACCAGACAGCGCGCATAGTCCGGCTCCAGACAGTCCGCGCCGTGCCAGACCCAGCTCTGGCCCTCCGCCTTGCCCAGCGCGTCCACGTCGATCAGCGTGCGCCACTGCGGCGTGCCCGCGGCATAGCCGTCGAGCGCCGCGACGCGCCACAGTCCGCGCGGGTGCGCCGCGTCGCGCCACAGGTTCAGCACGCGGTTCCCGATGACGTCGTCGGGCTGCGCGATCTGCGCCTCGTCGTCCAGGATCGCCTTCGCCCGCGCGCGGTCCTGCTCGAACCGCGGCGTCCGCGTCAGCGCCGCCTCGGTCTCCGCATTCCATGCCGCAACCTGACGCAGCGCGCGCGCGCCTTCCACATCCTCCAGCCAGCGATACGGATCGACCGCCGGCGCGGCGGCGAGCAGGACGGGAAGGAACGCGGACGACAGCAGGGCTTTCATTCCCGCAGCGATTATCGAACGGAGACGCGGATGGCCAGCGGCGAGCATGATGACGATACCCTCCAGCTCGGGCTGGTCCGCATGCAGGCGGCGATGGCGAAGAGCGGCGACCGCGCCGTCGTCGTGCTGGAGGGGCGCGATGCCGCGGGCAAGGACGGCACCATCAAGGCGATCACGAAGCATCTGTCGGTCCGCAACACCCGCGTCGTCGCGCTGCCCAAGCCCAACGACCGCGAGCGGACCGAGTGGTATTTCCAGCGCTACGTCGCGCACCTGCCCGCCGCGGGCGAGCTCGTGATCTTCAACCGCAGCTGGTACAACCGCGCCGGCGTGGAGGTGGTCAACGGCTTCTCCACCGCGACCGAGCAGGCGCAATTCCTGCGCGACGTCCCCGATTTCGAGCGGATGCTGGTCGAAAACGGCATCCGGCTGGTCAAGCTGTGGCTCGACATCGACCGCGACGAGCAGGCCGAGCGACTGGAAAAGCGTCGCACCGATCCGCTCAAGGCGCTCAAGGTGTCCGATCTCGACCTCGTCGCGCAGGACAAATGGAAGGGCTATTCCGCCGCGCGCGACACGATGCTGGCGCGTACCTCGACGCCGATCGCGCCATGGACGTGCGTGCTCGCCGATCACAAGAAGCGCGCCCACCGCGTGGTCATCCGCCATCTGCTTCACACGCTGGCGCCGGAGAATATCGCCGCCGACATTCCCGCGCCCGATGCGGAGGTGCTGTTCGCCTACGATCCGACGACGGCGGAGCGGCTGGCGAAGTAGGTTATCGCCATCCGTCACCCCGGCCTTGAGCCGGGGTCCCGCCTCTTCGTGTGCCGCCCGTCAAGAAGCGGGACCCCGGGTCAAGCCCGGGGTGACGATGTCATTGGGTCACAAGGATCGACCTGCGGGGAAACCGAGCTCAATCCCCCGTCACCTTCGCCGGGCCCAGGTCGCCCTGCCCCACGCTGCCCGCCGCCATCGACAGCATCGCATCCAGGCTCTTCTTCGCCCGCACGCGCAGGTCCTCGTCGATCTCGATCCGCGGCGTCAGGTCGCGCAGCGCCACGTACAGCTTCTCCATCGTGTTGAGCGCCATGTAAGGGCAGATGTTGCAGTTGCAGTTGCCGTCCGCGCCCGGCGCACCGATGAAGGTCTTGCCGGGCATCGCCTTTTCCATCTGGTGGATGATGTGCGGCTCGGTCGCGACGATCAGCGTATCGCCCGGCATCGCCTGCGCATATTCCAGGATGCCGCGGGTCGAGCCGACGTAATCGGCATGGTCCAGGATGACGGCCGGACATTCCGGATGCGCCGCGACCGGCGCGGCCGGATGCTGCGCCTTCAGCTTCATCAGCTCGGTTTCGCTGAACGCCTCGTGGACGATGCAGACGCCCGGCCACAGGATCAGGTCGCGCCCGGTCTTGCGCGCCAGATACCCGCCCAGATTGCGGTCGGGGCCGAAGATGATCTTCTGATCCGCCGGGATCTGGCTCAGGATCTTTTCGGCGGACGACGAGGTGACGATGACGTCGGACAGCCCCTTCACCGCCGCGGAACAGTTGATGTAGGTCAGCGCGATCGCATCCGGATGCTGCGCGCGGAACGCCGCGAATTGCTCCGGCGGGCAGCTGTCCTCCAGCGAGCAGCCGGCATCCATGTCGGGCAGGATCACCGTCTTCTCGGGCGACAGGATCTTCGCCGTCTCCGCCATGAACCGCACGCCGCAGAACGCGATCACGTCCGCATCGGTCGCCTGCGCCTTGCGGCTGAGGTCCAGGCTGTCGCCGACGAAATCGGCCAGATCCTGTATCTCGGGCTTCTGGTAATAATGCGCGAGGATGACGGCGTTGCGCTCCTTGCGCAGTCGCTCGATCTCCGCACGCAGGTCGAGGCCCCGAAGGTTGGTCGGCTGTTCCATGCCAGCCAGATGGCCCGCATCGGCGGCGGGATCAAGCGGATGCTGACGGGTTCGTCAACGCGCGTTCCCCATCGCGTCCGTGCCCAGCACCTCCTGCAACGACCGCGTCAGATCCCATTGCGGATCGTCGCCCCGCCGCGGCTCGCCCGCGAAGCGCACCTTCACCGTCACCGGCAGCCCCGCCGCGGAGAGCGTGCCCGCGAACAGCCGTTCCAGTGCGGCGCGCCCGTTCTCGCGCGCCCTGGCGATGTTCTGCGGCTCGCGCGCCTTGGCGGCGACCACCTGCGTCGCGGTATCGGACACCCGCTTCTGCATCTGCGCCATCGCGTCGCGCCCGACGAACAGCCCGGAGGTCTGGTCGACCGTCACATGCGCCTCGTCCACGTTGGGCCGGCCGACGACCACGTCCGGCACCTCGACCAGCAGCGTCCGCCCCTTCGCATCGTAGCGGAAATCGCCGGGATCCAGCGGGCGCAGGTCGACGAAATAATCGACCTCGTACGGCGCCTTCACCACCCGCGACGCCTTCAGCCACCCCCACCACCGGCTGCTCGCCGCCGTCGCCTGCACCGTGCCCGACAGCCGGCTGACGCGCAGGTCGCTGCTGCCGTACAGCCGCCCTGCGACCACCCGCGCCACCGCCAGCCCGTTGTCGTCGGTGGCGACGGTATAATCCTGCGTATAGCGCCGATAGCCGATCAGCGCCGCGACGACGATCACCACCGCCAGCGCGATGGCCAGCGCGCTGCGCCCGATGCCGGTCAAGCGATCACCCGCCACGCGTCCCCCGCCGCCGCGACCATTCCGCGCCGCTCCAGGTCGATCAGATGCGCCAGCACCGATCGCTCCGCCGCCCCGAACAGTCGCGGATCGAGGCCGACGTACATCTTCTCGACCATCGCCGGGATCGCGCGCGGCGCCTCCGCCAGCAGCCGCAATATCTGTCCCTCCCGCTGGCGGCGATGTCCCAGCATGCCGCGCACCAGCCGTTCCGGACGGTCGATCTCCTGACCGTGTCCGGGGTAGAAGACGCGGTCCTCGCGCCCCATCAGCTTCTCCAGGCTCGCCATGTAATCGGTCATGTCGCCGTCGGGCGGGGAGACGACGCTGGTCGACCAGCCCATGACATGGTCGCCCGAAAAGAGCGCGCGTGTCTCCGGCAGCGCGAAGGCGAGGTGGTTCTTCGTATGGCCGGGCGTCGCGATCGCCTGCAGGGTCCAGCCTGCGCCGCCCACGGTGTCGCCCTCCGCCAGCACGCGGTCCGGGGCGTAATCGGGATCGAACGCATCGTCGGCGCGCGGCCCCTCGTCCGTCAGCGCGAAGGGTGCCGCGCCCACGATCGGCGCGCCCGTCTCGCTGCGCAGCCGGATCGCGCCGGGCGAATGGTCGCGGTGGTGATGGGTGACGACGATCGCCACCACGGGCCGCCCCGCCACCAGCCGCAACAGCGTGTCGTGATGCGCCGCATCCGCGGGCCCCGGATCGACGATCGCCACGTCGCGCTCGCCGACGACATGCGTCTGGGTGCCGGTATAGGTATAGGGCGACGCATTGGGCGCCAGCACCCGCGTCACCAGCGGCTCCAGCGTCATCGGTACGCCGGTGGGAATGTCCTCTGCCATCCCCCCCGACATGGCGAAGCGCCGGGGGCGGCGCAAGGCTTTGGCACTCTTGATCATCGCGGGCGCAGGGTCTGACGCCGGCCGTGCACCGGGTCGCCCCGGGGGTCATGCACGGCCGGCGGAAGGCGTCAGTCGTCCTGCGACGGCTGGGCCTTCATCTCGTCGATCGAGCGATCGATGCTGTCGAGCGCGTGGCGGCGCTGTTCGTCGCTCAGGCCGTGCGTGGCGAGCACGCTCTGGCGCGCACGCTGCAGCGAGACCAGCGACACGCGCTGCGCGACGCGCGCCTGCGCCGCCGCCTGCCGGCTCATCGCATCGATCCGGTTGGTGCAGACGATCATCACCCGGCGCTCGCCGTCGCGCGCGCTGATGACGGTCTGGCGGACGCTATGCCCCTCGCCCTCGCCGCAGGAGCGCTGCACCACCGTCGGCGCGCGTGCCGCCAGCGCCGCGGCGCTGTGCGCCTGACGCTCGACACCGCGCGTCTGGCGCTCGATGTCGCGGGTCTGGCGCTCGATGTCGCGCGCATGACGCTCCATGTCGCGCGCGAAGGCGGCCTCGTCCCACGCCGCCGGGGGAGCCGGGGGTGCCGGGGGCGCGGGCGGCGCCACGTCGCCGGGCACGGGCGGCACCGGCGGCGCCGGCGGCACCGGCAGCGGATGCGCGGCAAGATAGCGCGCGGCCTCCGCCCCCTCGTAGGTGCGCGTCTCGCCGTTCTTCACCACGACGATCCGCGTGTGCCGGCCCTGGCCGCCCTCCGGCACCGCAGGCGCGGCGGGCGGCTGCGGCAGCCCGGGGGTCGCGGGCACCGCCGGTGCCGCGATCGTATGCAGCGCGGACACCGGCTTCAGCGCGGCGATATCCACCCCGGTCGTCTCCTCGACGGTCGTGCGCACGCGCTCGGCGGCCTGCGTCCCGGAGGCGGTCGCCCCCAGCGCGGTCAGCGCCAGCGCCGCGATCGCGCCGCCCCCCGCCGCCACGCGGCGGCGCGACACGCCCTTGTTGCCCAGCATCCTCAATCTCCCTTTCAGATCCTTGACGGTGTTCAGATGGCACGTCGGCGATACCGCGCGGCCGTGCGCAGCCTTCACGACCGCGCAGCCATAGGCATGCCGCGCCGCCGCCCCGCAGCGCGCCAGCACATGCGCATCGTTGGCCAGCTCCTGATCGGCACGGAATGCGCGAAAGGCGATCCAGGCGAGCGGGTTGAACCAGTGGAGCGCCAGCATCGCCAGCGCGACCCAGTTCGCGATCAGGTCGCCGCGCGCATGATGCCCCAGCTCATGCTCCAGCGTCAGCGCGCGCTCATGCGCGTCGAACCGCGCCGCAAAGTCGCGCGGAAAGGCCACGACGCGGTCGATCACCCCGAACGCCAGCGGCCCGTTCGCCGCCGCGCTCTGCACGATCGTGACCGACTTCACCCGGTCCACCGCCACGCCGTGATGCAGCACCCGCCAGCGGAACCGCCAGTATCCGACGACCTGCCACGCCATCAGCGCCACCGCGCCCGCGCTCCACAGCAGCACCGCCGCCTCCGCCCAGCCGATCGGCACCGCGGCGTCGGCGACCGGCGGCAGCGTCACCACCGGCGCGCCCAGGTACAGCGTCAGCGGCTCGGCCGCGGGCAATACCGGCAGCGCCTCGCCCCGCCACCCCTCGGGCAGCGGCGGCAACAGCATCCGCGCGACCGGGATCGCCCACAGCGCATAGGCCACCTGCGCCCCGAAGGCGCGCCGCACCGGCACCCGCACCACCAGCACCGCCGCCATCAGCAGCGCGGAGGCAAGCACCGCCTCCATCGCCCAGGCGCTCATTGTTTCAACGCCTTCAGCAGCGCCTCGATCTCGGAAATATCCTGATCGGTCAGCGCGTCGCGTTCCGCCAGATGCGCCACCAGCGGGGTCAGTCTGCCGCCGAACAGCCGGTCGATCAACCGCCGCGACTCGCCCGCGACATAATCCTCGCGCGCGACCGCGGGGCGGTACAGGTAGCGCCGGCCATCGACCTCGTGCGCGACCGCCTGCTTGGCGAGCAGCCGCCCCAGCAGCGTCTTGACCGTCGCCCCGCTCCAGCCGCGCGCGGGGTCGACCCGCTCCGCCACGTCCTGCGCGGTGAGCGGGCTGTCGTCCCACAGCACCTCCATGACCGCATGCTCGGCATCGCTGATCCGTTCCGCCACGACTCGACCCTCTCATCAACTACGCTTGTAATCGTCTCGATTACGTCCGTAGTCAATAGGCCGGTTCAGGTGAGTGTCGGTCTTCCTTACAAACGGTACGGTGCCCAGGCCGCGCTTAACCATCGCATCCCGCGGCGTTCCTCGCATCGCGCGGCGCTGGCACGCCTCCTGCTACGGGTATGGCGCACCGAGCGTGGACACGCTTCAGCCGGGCGGGGTGTCGCTCTTCGATCTCGCGACCCCCGCCCGCACCCGGTGCCGCCGCCCCCCCCCCCCCCGCCGTCATGCCGGACTTGATCGAGACCTCTGCGAACGTCGTGGATCGCTCGATGCTTCCGCCGTTCCCCGGCGCAGGCCGGGGCCCAGTTGGCGTGGCTTTTCCGTCTGTTACCACCGTCCCCCAGCTGGACCCCGGCCTTCGCCGGGGAACAAGGAACCGAGATTCGCAGAGGTCTCGGACACGGCCGGGGTGACGGACCATGGGGGGCAGCGTCATGCAAAAAAGACGGCGCGCCCTCCCGGACGCGCCGCCACCAGCGTCAGCGGAAACCGACGCTCATTTCGCCGTCGCGAACAGCTCCGCCAGCTCGCCCGATTCGTACATCTCCATCATGATGTCCGACCCGCCGACGAATTCACCCTTCACGTACAGCTGCGGGATCGTCGGCCAGTCCGAATAGGCCTTGATCCCCTGTCGCACGCCCTGGTCCTGCAGCACGTCGACGCTCTCGAACTCCGCGCCCAGCCGCTCCAGGATCGCGACGGCGCGGCTGGAGAAGCCGCACTGCGGGAACAGCGGCGTTCCCTTCATGAACAGCACCACGTCGTTGTTCTTCACCACCGCATCGATGCGGGCGTGGGAATCGTCGGTCATCGTCTGATCCTCAGAAATCATGCGCACTTACTTCGGGACGGCGGTGGTCAACTGCAAGGCGTGGAGCACGCCCCCCATCCGCCCGCCGAGCGCCGCATAGACCGCCTGATGCTGCTTCACCCGCGGCATCCCCGCGAACGACGCCGCGGTGACGCGCGCCGCCCAGTGATCGTTGTCGCCGGCCAGGTCGGTCATCTCGACCTCCGCATCGGGGATGCCGGCCTTGATGAGTGCGACGATCTCCTCGCCCGCCATCGGCACCGCGGCCTACTCCGACTGCATCAGCTGGCGGCGCGCCTCGACGGTCTTCTCGTCCAGCACCTGACGCACCGTGGCCTCGTCGACGTCCAGCCCGGCGGCGGTCAGGTCGCCGAACAGCTTGCGCACCACGTCCTCGTCGCCGGCTTCCTCGAAATCCGCCTGGACGACCGCCTTGGCATAGGCGTCGGTTTCCGCCGGGGTCAGCCCCATCAGCTCGGCCGCCCATTGCGCGGTCAGCCGGTTGCGGCGCGCGGTAATGCGGAACGCGACTTCCTCGTCGCGGGCGAACTTGGCTTCGAAGGCGCGTTCCCGGTCCTCGAACGTGGTCATGGTGGCTCCCGTTGTGCAGTTGCGGTCGGGCTTAGAGCGGCCGGAGGCGAGGCGCAACATGCCCCCGCCGCCCAACCGTCATCCCCGCGCCGGCGGGGATGACGATCTCGGCGCCTACTCCGCGACCCGTACCACCAGCTTCCCGATCGCGCCGCGCGCGGCCATCTTCGCGATCGCGTCGCCCCCCTTTTCGAACGGGAACACCTCGGTCACGCGCGGCGCGATCTTGCCCGCCGCCCACATGTCGAACAGCTGCTGGATGTTGGCACGATTGCGCTCCGGCTCGCGCGCCGCGAACGCGCCCCAGAACACGCCCGCCACGTCGCAGCTCTTCAGCAGCGTCAGGTTGAGCGGCAGCTTGGGGATGCCGGCGGGGAAGCCGACCACCAGGTAGCGCCCCTCCCATCCGATCGAGCGCAGCGCCGGCTCGGCATAATCCCCGCCGACCGCGTCATAGACCAGCTGGAACCCGGCCTTGCCGCCCTTTTCCTTGAACTGGTCGGCCAGCGCCTTGCTCTCGTCCTTCGAAAACGGGGCACGGCCGTAGATGATGACGTCGTCGGCGCCCGCGTCGCGCACCGCCTGCGCCTTTTCCTCGCTGGAGACGGCACCGACGACGCGCGCGCCGAACGCCTTGCCCAGCTCGACCGCGGCCAGCCCCACGCCGCCCGCCGCGCCCAGCACCAGCAGGTTGTCGCCTTCCTTGATATGGCCGCGGTCGACCAGCGCATGGATCGTCGTGCCATAGGTCAGCAGCATCGACGCGCCTTCCTCGAACGACCGCTCTTCCGGGACCGGATAGACGTTGTCGGCCTTCGCGACGAATTTCTCGACCAGCGCGCCGTTGCCGCTGTTGCCCATCACGCGGTCGCCCACCTTGAAGCGCGTGACGCCCTCGCCCACGCTGTCGACCACGCCGGCGAACTCACCGCCCGGCGCGAACGGGCGCTGCGGCTTGAACTGGTACTTGTCCTCGATGATGAGGACGTCGGGATAGTTGATCGCGCACGCCTTGACCGCGACGACCACCTCGCCCGCGCCCGCCGCGGGTTCGGGCAGCTCGCCGATCTCCAGAGTTTCAGGTCCGCCCGGCGCCCTCGACAACAAGCCCTTCATAACCGCTCTCTCCCTTGATCCAGGGCCGCTCGCTGTCGAGCCGCTCCTCGAATTTCGAAATCGCGGTATCCTTTGCCAGCGTCAGGCCGACTTCGTCCAGCCCCTCCATCAGGCAGCGCCGGCGGAACGGGTCGAGTTCGAAGGCGAAGCGGTCCTGATACGGGGTGGTCACCGTCATCGTCTCCAGATCGACGGTGACGGGCTGGTCCCCCGGACTTTGTTGAGCGACCTCCAGCAGGCGGTCGACCTGCTCTTGCGGCAGCACGACGGGGACGATCCCGTTCTTGAACGCATTGCCGGAGAAGATGTCGGAGAAGCTCGGCGCGATCACCGCCTTCACGCCCATGTCCGCCAGCGCCCAGGCGGCATGCTCGCGGCTCGACCCGCAGCCGAAATTGTCGCCCGCGATCAGGATCGGGGCGCCGGCATAGCGCGGATCGTCGAAGATGTTGCCGGGCTGCGCGCGCACCGTCTCGAACGCGCCCTTGCCCAGCCCCGATCGCTTGATCGTCTTCAGCCAGTGCGCAGGGATGATGACGTCGGTGTCGATATTCTTGGCACCCCAGGGATAGGCGGTGCCCGAAACCTCGCGGACCGGCTCCATCGCGTCAGCGCGCCGGGCGGCTGGCGGGCATGGCGGGACGCGCGATCGCGGCATAGGCCGCCACGCCGCTCAACACCGATCCCGCGATCAGGAACACCAGCACCTTCTTCATCGTCCGTCCCCTTCGAAATCCGTCGTCCAGTCAGCCCATCAATTCGCGCACGTCGGCCAGCCGCCCGGTCACCGCCGCCGCGGCCGCCATGGCCGGCGACAACAAATGGGTACGCGCGCCAGGTCCCTGACGTCCCACGAAATTCCTGTTGCTGGTCGAGGCGCAGCGCTCCCCCGCGGGCACCTTGTCCGGGTTCATCGCCAGGCACATAGAGCAACCCGGCTCGCGCCATTCGAACCCCGCCTGCACGAAGACGCGGTCGAGCCCCTCCGCCTCCGCCTGCCGCTTCACCAGCCCCGATCCGGGGACCACCATCGCGCGCACGCCGTCCGCGACATGCCGCCCGCTCGCCACCGACGCGGCGGCGCGCAGGTCCTCGATCCGGCTGTTGGTGCAGCTGCCGATGAAGACATGCTGCACCGGCACATCCTGCATCCGCGTCCCCGGCGCCAGACCCATGTAATCCAGCGACTTGCGTGCCGCCTCGCGCTTCGACGGATCGGCGAAGCTGTCGGGTTCGGGCACCACGCCGGTGATCGGCACGACGTCCTCCGGGCTGGTGCCCCAGGTGAGCGAGGGCGCGATATCGGCGGCGTCCAGCACCACCGTCCTGTCGTAGCGCGCGCCGGCGTCGCTGGGCAGCGTGCGCCACCATGCGACGGCCTTGTCCCAGTCCGCGCCCCTGGGCGCCATCGGCCGCCCCTTCAGATAGGCGAAGGTCGCCTCGTCCGGTGCGATCATCCCCGCGCGCGCCCCGCCCTCGATCGACATGTTGGCGACCGTCAGCCGCCCCTCGACCGACAGGTTGCGGATCACCTCGCCGGTGAATTCGATGACATGGCCGGTTCCGCCCGCCGCGCCGATCCTGCCGATGATCGCCAGCACCACGTCCTTCGCGCTGACGCCGTAACCCAGCGTACCGTCGACGCGGACCTCCATCGTCTTCGACGGCGACAGGATCAGCGTCTGCGTTGCGAGCACATGCTCCACCTCGCTCGTGCCGATCCCGAAGGCGAGCGCGCCCAGCGCCCCGTGCGCCGAGGTGTGGCTGTCGCCGCACACCATCGTCGCGCCCGGCAGCGTGAAGCCCTGTTCCGGCCCCACGACATGGACGATCCCCTGCCGCGCCGACAGCGCATCGATATAGGGGACGCCGAACTCGGCCACGTTCTGGCGCAGCGCGCCCAGCTGCTCCGCGCTCTCGCGATCCGCGATCGGCAGCTCGCGGCCCTGCGCATCGACGCGCGCGGTGGTGGGCAGATTGTGGTCGGGCACCGCCAGCGTCAGGTCGGGACGGCGCACGCGACGCCCCGCCGCGCGAAGCCCCTCGAACGCCTGCGGGCTGGTGACCTCGTGGACGAGGTGGCGGTCGATATAGATCAGGCAGGAGCCATCGTCCCGACGCTCCACGACATGGGCGTCCCAGACCTTTTCGTACAATGTGCGCGGCGTCTTCGACATGATGCGCCCGCGTTAACCCAGTTACGCGCCGTCGCGAACCCGAAAAGCGCGCAGCCGGCCGGGCACCAACCCCGCCAGCCGACGTTGAGGCCGCCGGCGCGGCTCCGCGTCGACCGGAGTTCTACCATGGCATCCGTCGCTTCCGCCCACCCGCCGCGCCCGCATGCCGCCCCGCCGTCCCCCGCGGCCGACTCCGCCGCGCGGGCGCTGGACTGGGTCAATTTCTTCCTGGCCGACGTCCGCGACGGGCTGGGGCCGTATCTGGCGATCTACCTCGTCTCCGTGCGCGGGCCGACGCACGGCTGGAACGAGGCGACGACGGGCATGGTGATGACCATCGCGGGCCTCGCCGGGCTGGCCGCCACCGCCCCCGCGGGCGCGCTGGTCGACCGCCTCCGCGCCAAGCGCGCGCTGCTGGTGGTCGCCGCGCTGGCGGTCACGCTCGCCTCGCTGGCGCTGCCGTTCGTCTCCGGCTTCACCGCGGTCGCCGCGACGCAGGCGCTGGCCGCCATCGCCGGGGCCGCCTTCGCCCCTGCCATCACCGGCATCACGCTCGGCATCGTGGGCGCGCGGGCGTTCACGGCGCGCGTGGGCCGGAACGAGGCGTTCAACCACGCCGGCAACGCCGTCTCCGCCGCGCTGGCGGGATTGCTGGCGTGGAAACTGGGACCGCAGGTCGTCTTCTGGCTGATGGCGCTGCTCGCCGCCGCCTCGATCGCGGCGACGCTCGCCATCCCCGGCGGCCGCATCGATCACGACGTCGCGCGCGGGCTGTGCGCGGATGAGGACGGCGAGGCTTGCGACGCCGCGCCGCAATCAATGTGGCACGTGCTGCGCCACACCCGCGGGCTGGCGGCGTTCGCCGGCGCGGCCTTCACCTTCCATCTCGCCAATGCCGCGATGCTGCCCTCGGTCGGCCAGCTCCTCGCCCACCGCGTCGGCGGCGGCGCGGCGACCTCGCTCATGTCCGCCTGCATCGTCGGGGCGCAACTGGTGATGGTGCCGGTCGCGATGGTCGTCGGGCGCCATGCCGATCGCTGGGGGCACAAGCCGATCTTCCTCGCCGCCTTCGCGGTACTCGCGGCGCGCGGCGTCCTGTACACGCTGTCGGATGCCGCCCCGTGGCTGCTGGCGGTCCAGTTGCTCGACGGCGTCGGCGCCGGCATCTTCGGCGCGCTGTTCCCGGTGGTGGTCGCCTCGCTGACGCGCGGCAGCGGCCGCTTCAACGTGGCGCAGGGCGCGGTGGCGACGGTGCAGGGACTGGGCGGCGCGCTCAGCGCCTCGCTCGCCGGCTGGCTGATCGTCACCGGCGGCTACCACCTCGCCTTCCTGACGCTGGCGGCGATCGCGGGTGCGGGGCTGGCACTGTACGTCGTGATGATGCCGGAGACGGCGGGCTAGGCCGCCGGCGTCACGCCGCGCGATCGTCGCGCGTCACCGTGCCATGGGCCGCTACCTCCGCCTCGTGCCCGTCCTCGCGGAACGTCTCGGCCAGGGCGGCACGCTCCCATTCGAGCATCGCGGGATGCGCCAGCACCGCCTGCACCCATCGCGCGCCGACATCGCCAACATCGATCCCCCAGCTCCGCACCCGGAACGCGACCGGGGCGTAGAAGGCATCGACCGCGCCGAACGCCTCGCCCGCCAGCCACGGACCGCCGAAGCGCGCCAGCCCCTCCGCCCACAGCTCCGCGATCCGCGCCACGTCGCGCGCCAGCGCCTCAGATTCGCGCGTCGGCGTCACCCGCTGCCCCACCGTCATCGTCCGCTCGCGTCGCAGCGCACCGAACCCGCCGTGCATCTCCGCCACCGCACACATCGCCCAGCCGCGCGCCGCCTCGTCCGCCGGCCACACACCCGCGTGCCGCTCGGCGAGATACAGCGCGATGCCGAGCGAGTCCCACACCGTCCGCTCGCCGTCCAGCAGCACCGGCACCTGCCCCGTGGGCGAGAACGCACGGAAGGCGGCGTGATTGTCGAGGCTGACGAACGGTTCGACGCGATCCTCGAACGCGACGCCCAGCGCCCGCATCAGCAGCCACGGGCGCAGCGACCAGCTGGAATAGTTCCGGTTGGCGGTGACGAGCGTATAGGCCACCTACGCCTCGTAGTGCGCGGTCGTCTTCGCCTTCACCTCGTCCGCGGTCACGCCCGGCGCCAGCTCGATCAGCCGGAACGGCGACTGGTGATCCGCGCGCTGGAACACCGCCAGGTCGGTGACGATCATGTCGACCACGTTCTTGCCCGTCAGCGGCAGCGTGCATTCGGGGATGAACTTGGGCGACCCGTCCTTGGACGTATGCTCCATCACGACGATGATCTTCCTGACGCCCGCGACCAGGTCCATCGCGCCGCCCATCCCCTTGATCATCTTGCCGGGGATCATCCAGTTGGCGATGTCGCCGTTCTCGGCCACCTCCATCGCGCCCAGCACGGTCAGGTCGATGTGCCCGCCGCGGATCATCGCGAAGCTCTGCTCGCTGCCGAAATAGGCGCTCTGCGGCAGTTCGCTGATCGTCTGCTTGCCGGCGTTGATGAGATCGGCGTCGACCTCGTCCTCATAGGGGAACGGCCCGATGCCGAGCATCCCGTTCTCCGACTGGAGCGTCACGGTCATGCCCTCGGGGATGTTGTTCGCCACCAGGGTCGGGATACCGATGCCCAGGTTGACGTAATAGCCGTCGCGCAGCTCCTTCGCCGCGCGTGCCGCCATGCCGTTGCGATCCCACGCCATCATTTCGCTCCTTCGACCGGAGCGTCGTCGCTCCAGCGCTTGCCTTCCGGGAACGTATCGTCCCACCCCGCGCCCAGCCCGGTGCCATAGACCGGGTTGGGCAGCACGAACCATCCGGCACCCCAGCGGTCGCGCAGCGCCGCGACGCTCGGCAGCATCCGCCGCCCCCGCGCCGGTGCGGGTCCCGGCGGGTTGAACAGATCGGCGAAGTCGCCCAGCTGATCGCCGACCAGCGCCAGCACGCAATATCTCGCCGCGATCGCCTGCCGCCGTCCGTCCTTGCCCGACCTGCCGTCGACGTCGCCCTTCAGGAACAGCGTCTCGCCGTGGCGGAACTCGCCCAGTCCGGCGTCGGCCAGCGCGCGCGCGGTATCCGCGGCATGCGCGGCGGAACGGTTGGTGTTGATGACCACCGTCACCCCCATCGCCCGCAGCGCACGGAACGCCGCCACCGCGCCGGGCACCGCCACGACCCGGTCCGCGCCGCCCGTCTCCCACCGCTCCCACCGCTTGCCGTCGTAGACGGCGCCGGTGCGGGCATCGTTATATTCATAGCCCAGGTTCAGCACCGCGGTTTCGTCCATGTCGAGCACCACCGCGGGCGGCAGGACGCCGCAGCGCAGCGTCTCCGCGGTGGCCGCGGTCGCTCCCGGCGCCAGCACGGCCGAGCGCGGCCAGCGCGGGCTCGTTCCTTCGGCGCGCTGATGCGGCAGCCGCCCGCGCGCATCGCGCGCCTTGTCGAGCGTGGCGCGGACGTAGCCGGTCAGCGCATTATACGCCTGCTCGCTGAGCGCCGCCGCTTCCGCCGAGCCGTAGAGATAGGCCATCGCCGGCGGGACGGTATCGGTCGGGATCCGCGCGGCAACGGGTTCGGGCGCGGGGACAGCGTTCGTCGCGCACCCCGTCAGCAGCAGGAGCGCCGCCAAGGCCCCCCTACGTGGGAGGGAGGGGTTGGGGATGGGTCGGGTCCAGGCGATACGGAAAGGCCGGGTGGATGGACGCCGTAGCGTCGGGCCTCGACCCACCCCCGGCCCCTCCCCGTGAGGGAGGGGAGCGGTCACGCAGCCTCCGGGCGCGCGCGCGTCAGCCGGAACTCGATCTTCTTGTCATAAGGCACGCCGACGATCAGCCGCTTCACGTAGATGCCCGGCAGATGGATATGGTCGGGGTCGAGCGCGCCGACCGGCACGACCTCCTCCACCTCCGCGACGCACACCCTGCCCGCGGTCGCCATCGGCTGGTTGAAGTTGCGCGCGGTCTTGCGGAAGATCAGGTTGCCGCTCTCGTCCGCCTTCCAGCCCTTGATGATCGACAGATCGGCGCGGATGCCGCGCTCCAGGATGTAATCCTCCCCGTCGAAGGTCTTCACTTCCTTGCCCTCGGCCACCAAAGTGCCGACGCCGGTCTTCGTATAGAAGCCGGGGATCCCCGCCCCGCCCGCGCGGCAGCGCTCGGCGAGCGTCCCCTGCGGACAGAATTCCACCTCCAGCTCGCCGCTCAGATACTGGCGCTCGAACTCCTTGTTCTCGCCGACGTAGCTGGAGATCATCTTCTTCACCTGACGCGTGCGCAGCAGCTTGCCCAGCCCCTCGCCGTCGATCCCGGCGTTGTTGCTGGCGATCGTCAGGTCTTTGGTTCCCGCCGCCTGGATCGCATCGATCAGCCGCTCCGGAATGCCGCACAGCCCGAACCCGCCGGCACAGATCGTCATCCCGTCGAACAGCAGCCCGTCCAGCGCGGCGGCCGCGTCGGCGTAGAGCTTCTTCATGCGCAAGACCCTCTCTCGATACCTGGCGGAGGACTAGCCGCGGCGTAGGGAGCGGGCAAGCCGCCGCCGGGCGTCAGAAATGCCCGGCGTCGATCTCCAGCGCCTCGACCAGCGCGTCCAGCGCCTGCGCCTCGCCCGTCACCTTGATCGCGGTCATCCCCAGCGCCGCCGCCGGCTTGCAGTTGATACCCAGGTCGTCGAGGTACACGCACCGCTCCGGCGCACGGCCCAGCGTGTCGCACATCATCCGGTAGATGCGCGGATCGGGCTTGCGGATGCCGACCTTGCTCGATTCGATCACATGGTCGAACCGCGCCAGGATCGCCGCCACCGCCGCCGCCTTCTCCGCGGTACGCGACATGCCCGCCCCCTCGCCCGCGGGCACGTTGTTGGTGATGCAGCCCAGCCGATAGCCGTTCGCCTTCAGCCAATCGAGCGCGTGCACCATCCGCGGGCGGATGTCGCCCGACAGCAGCGCGAGCACATCCTCGCCGCGCAGTTCGTGCCCCAGCGCACGCGCCTCCTCCGCGAAGGTTTCGTCAAATCCCGCCGCATCGATCTCGGCGCGTTCGAACCGTGCCCAGGCGTTCGTATCGGGATTGCTCGCGTTGATCCGTCGCACCAGGTCGTGCGGCAGCCCGCGCTCGCGCTCCATCCGGTTGAACGCCTCGAACGGCGACGAGGTAATGACGCCGCCGAAGTCGAAAATCACGGTATCGCGCATGCAGGCCCCCTGGCTTTCCTCAACCCATCGTCGTCACCCCGGCCTTGAGCCGGGGTCCCGCCGTTCACCGTAGCGCAGAGAAGAAGCGGGACCCCGGGTCAAGCCCGGGGTGACGCGTGTCTCAATATTGCAGCTTCAGCCCCGGTCGCGCCCAGCGCGTCTTCACCAGCTTCCCCGTGCCCGACAGCGTGATGTACGCGTCGCGCATGTCCTCGCCCCCGAAGCAGATGTTGGTGGTGAAGATGTCCGGCGTCGCCACGAACTCCACCAGCTCGCCCGTCGGCGAGATGACGCTGATCCCGCTTTCGCCGATCGTCGCGACACAGATGTTGCCGCTTTCCTCCATCCCCAGCGAATCGAAGAATTTGTATCCCGCCGGGCGATACAGCGGGATGCCCGGCCCGCCCGGTCCCGCATCCGGCGCCACCTTGCCCGGCGCGGTGACGTTGAACTTCATCAGCCGGCAGGTATAGGTCTCGGCCGCATAGAGCGCGCTGCCGTCCGGCGACAGGCCGACGCCGTTGGGATTGTTCGACGGGAACACCACCTCCTCGATGAAGCTGCCGTCCGCCTTGGCGTAGAAGATGCCGACCACGTCGTGGCAGCGCTTGTCGTAATCCACCTTCCCGTGATCGGTGAACCAGAAGCCGCCATGCGCATCGAACACGATGTCGTTGGGGCCGCGCAGCGTCACGCCGTGGTCGCCCGACTGGTACAGTATCTCGACCGCGCCCGTGTCGGGATCGATCCGCTCGATCCGCCCGCCCGTATAATCGCTGGCGATACCGTGCGGCGCCAGCATCCCGTTGCTCTCGTTCCAGTCGAACCCGCCGTTGTTGCAGCAGTACAGCTTCCCGTCGGGACCCATGGCGAGTCCGTTGGGGCCGCCACCCGGCTCGGCCACCGTCTCCTTGCGCCCGTTCGGCCACACCCGCGTGATCCGGCCCGGCTCGATCTCCACCAGCACGATGCTGCCGTCGGGCATCGCCACCGGGCCTTCGGGAAAGCGCAGGCCATCGGCGACCAGCTCGAACTCCGCCATCATCCTCTCCTTCGTCTTCTTCGTCTTCTTCTCACCCCAGGATCGACGAACCGCGAGGCCTTCGCAAGTCCGGTGCGTGCCGCTACACCCCCGGGCATGGAGAGCACACGCACCGGCGGCCGGATCCTGGTCGACAACCTCGTCGCACAGGGCTGCGACCGGATCTTCACCGTGCCGGGGGAGAGCTTCCTCGCGGTGCTCGACGCGTTGCACGACACCCCCGCGATCGACGTGGTGACGTGCCGGCAGGAGGGCGGCGTGACCTTCATGGCCTGCGCCGACGGCACGCTGACGCACCGCCCCGGCGTCGCCTTCGTCACCCGCGGCCCCGGCGCCACCAACGCGTCGATCGGCGTGCACGTGGCGATGCAGGACTCGCAGCCGATGATCCTCTTCATCGGCGACATCGACCGCGGCACCCGCGACCGCGAGGCGTTTCAGGAGGTCGATTTCCAGGCGATGTTCGCCCCCCTCGCCAAATGGGCGGCGCGGATCGACGATGCGCGCCGCATCCCCGAATATGTCGCGCGCGCCTATGCCGTGGCGATGAACGGCCGCCCCGGCCCGGTCGTGCTGGCGCTGCCGGAGGACATGCTGCTCGACCAGGTCGCCGCGCAGGACCGCGCCCGTGTCGAGCCGGTGGCGCAGCCGGCGGACGCCGATGCGCTCGATCACCTGCGCGACCTGCTCGTCACCGCGGAACGCCCGCTCGCGATCATCGGCGGCGCCGGCTGGGACGAGGCCGCGTCGGGCGCCTTCGCCGTCTGGGCGACGCAAGCTGGCGTGCCGATCGTCGCCGCCTTCCGCCGCCAGGATGCAGTGCCGAACGACTGCCCGGCCTATGCCGGCAATCTCGGCTACGGCCCCAACCCTGCCTTGCTGGAGCGCGTGCGACAGGCCGACCTGCTGCTGGTCGTGGGCGCCCGACTGGGCGAGGCGACGACCGATGGCTATACGCTCATCACGCCCGACCATCCCGGCCAGCGGCTGGTTCACGTTCATCCCGACCCCGCCGAGCTCCACCGCACCTATGCCACCGATCTCGCGATCTGCGCGGGCATGGCGGAATTCGCGGAGGCGCTGCTGCCGATCGACGGCCCGGTGACGCCCTCGATCGCGGAGGCGAACGCCGCTTACCACGACTGGACGACCGTGCGACCGCGCGACGGCGTCGCGCTCGATCTGGGGCCGTGCGTCGCGGCGATGCGCGCGCGCCTGCCCGCAGACACCATCATCTGCAACGGCGCGGGCAATTTCTCGGGCTGGTGGCACCGCTACTGGCGGTACGCCGGACCGGGGACGCAGCTGGCCCCGACCGCTGGCGCGATGGGCTACGGCGTCCCCGCCGCGGTCGCCGCCGCGCTGCGCCGCCCCGGCCGCAGCGTCGTCGCGGTGGCGGGCGACGGCGACTTCCTGATGAACGGACAGGAGCTCGCCACCGCGGTCCAGCACGGCGCGGACATGCTCGTCATCCTGGTGGACAACGGCACCTACGGCACGATCCGCATGCATCAGGAACGCGAGTTTCCCGGCCGCCCCTCCGCCACCCGCCTCGCCAATCCGGATTTCGCGGCGCTCGCCCGCGCTTTCGGCGGCTGGGCGGAGACGGTCGAGACCACCGCGCAATTCGCCCCGGCGCTCGAACGCGCGATGGCGGAAAGCGGCGTGCGCCTGCTCCACTGCAAGACCGACGTGGAGCAGATCACCCCCGCCACGACGCTGAGCGCGATCGCCAGGCGCTGACCGCCGCATCCCACGCCGCGCTGACGGCAGTCGCCGGCGTTCGTGGTGGCGCGACCCGGCTCGCATGATCTAGCCTCACCTGGATCAAGGGGCGGGGGCCGAGTCGTGAAGAAACATGGTTGGGTATTGGCGTTGGCCGCTGCATTCGCCGCGTCCCCGGCGGCGGCGGAATGGCATGAAGCCACCTCGACCCACTTCGTCGTCTATTCCGACGATACGGTGGAGCGCCTGACCGACTTCACCACCAATCTGGAGCGGTTCGACCGCACCATGCGCTATCTGCGGCAGGTGCCCGACGTGACGACGCCCGCGCAACGCGTCACGGTCTATGTCGTGCGCAACATCGGCGCGGTGGCGAAGCTGGCCGGGTCGTCCAACGTCGCCGGCTTCTACGTGCCGCGCGTGCAGGGCTCCGTCGCCTTCGTGCCCCGTTCCGGATCGGACGGCGGCCAGACCGAACTGTCGGCCACCGCGATTCTCCAGCACGAATATGCGCATCATTTCATGTTCGATACGTGGGGCGGCGCGGTCCTGCCGACCTGGTTCGTGGAGGGCTTCGCCGAGTTCAACGCACCCACCCGCCTGACGGGCGACAAGATGACGGTCGGCGCACCGCCGCTCTACCGCGCCTACGGCATTCTCGACACCGCGTCCCTGCCGATGAAGGAACTGCTGACCCGCTCCCCGGACGACGACCGGATGACCGACCAGAAAACGCAGACCTTCTACGGCCGCGCCTGGCTGCTGACGCATTATCTGTCGTTCGACCGCGACCGCGCGGGTCTGCTCGACCGATATCTCGCGGCGCTGAACAACGGGAAGAGCGCGACGGAAGCGGCCGCGGTGTTCGGCGACCTGCGAAAGCTGGACAACGATCTCGATCGATACGTCAGGCAGCGCCGGCTCGCTGCGGCCGGCATCCCGCTCGACAGGCTGGACATCAAGCCGGTGACGCTGCGTCCGCTGACCGCCGGCGAGGCCGCGAGCATGCCGGTCCGCATCCGCTCGACCCGCGGCGTCGATGCGAAGAGCGCGCCCGGTGTCGCGGTCGCCGCGCGCAAGGTCGCGGCAAGCTATCCCGACGACGCCCGCGTGCAGGTCGTCCTGGCGGAGGCCGAATACGACTGCGGCCGCTTTCAGGAGGCGGACGACGCCGCCGCGCGCGCGCTGACGCTCGACCCGAAGATGACGCGCGCGATGATGTACCGCGGCATGGCGCAGCAGGCGATGGCCGCGCGCGACAAGGTGGCCGATCCGGAGCGCTGGCGCCTGATCCGCCGCTGGTTCACCCGTGTCAATGCCGTCGACCATGACGATCCCTGGCCGTTGGTCGCCTTCTACTTCAACTATCGCGCGCAGGGGATCGCGCCGCCCAGAAACGCGGAGGACGGCCTGCTCGCCGCGCATGTGGCGGCGCGCTACGATCGCGGCGTCGCGCTGACCGCGGCGATGATCCAGTTACAGCGCAACGACCTGGCGGAGGCGCGCAAGGCACTGCGCACCGTCGCCTATGATCCGCACGGCGGCGGGATGGCCGCGGCGGCGACCAAGGTGCTGGCGCTGCTCGACGCGAACGATGCGAAGGGCGCAGCCGCCGCACTCACCAACGCTTCCGACGCGACGGAGGAAGCGGACGACCAGTCGTGAACGATTGCGGCCCGCAGCGGCACCCGGTTCCGTCGCCCTACCTATGCCGAAGCGGTCCAGGCGGCGATCCGCCAGCCGCGACAATACACCGGCGGACGCCGACGCCGGAACGCGTCCGATTCGCCCATGGCGATCGACGCACGGCGCCAAGCCTTGGGGCAAGGCCCCAGCGAAGCGTTCCGGTGCTCCTGCGCAGGCAGGAGCCCAGGGTTGTCGGTCTCATCAGGCGTTGCTTTGCGTGACTCTGCGCTCCTGCCTGCGCAGGAGCACGTCCTGACCGCGGCACGGTTCCGCAGGTCGCGCAAAGGCCGGGAAGCCCAAAGGCGCCGCCGCCGAGACCTCGCGTCGGGCAGGATCGCGACGACGCGTCCTGCCACCGCTTCAACCGCGCACCCTCACCCTGCGCGACGCCCGCGGGTACGTCCGCCTCAGCCCGCGTGCTCGGCCAGCACCGTCAGCCCGCGCGCATTCACCTCGGCGAAGCCGCCGCGGATCGCGATCGTCTCGGGCGCGGCATTCTCGCTCTTCTGGACCAGCACGTTGCCGTCGCGGATCGTCGACATGAACGGCGCATGGCCCTCCAGCACCGCGAAATCGCCGTCGGTGCCGGGCACGGTCACCATATACACCTCGTCGCTGCGGACCAGGCGCTCGGGCGTGACGAGTTCGAAATGCAGCATATCTCTACCTCAAAGCCCTTCCGGAAGGGATCGTTGCAAGCGTTCGACGCCCCCTGGCGAAGCCGCTTCCCGGCGAAGGCCGGGATGCGGTTACACCAACGCCGCGTTATCCCGGCCGCGGTTCGCCACTGGACCCCGGCCTCCGCCGGGGGCGCCATGACGTTTGCACCAACCCCGGAAGGAGGCTCCTGTACGCGCGAAGGCTTACGCCTCCTGCGCCAGCTTCTCGGCCTTGGCGACCGCCTCGTCGATCCCGCCGACCATGTAGAAGGCGGCCTCGGGCAGATGGTCGTATTCGCCGTTCACCACCGCCTTGAAGCTGCGGATCGTATCGTCGAGCTGGACGAACTTGCCCGGGATGTTGGTGAACACCTCCGCGACGTGGAACGGCTGCGACAGGAAGCGCTGGATCTTGCGCGCGCGGCTGACGGTCAGCTTGTCCTCTTCCGACAGCTCGTCCATCCCCAGGATCGCGATGATGTCCTGCAGCGACTTGTACTTCTGCAACGTCGCCTGCACCGCACGCGCCGTCTCATAGTGATCCTGACCCACCGTGCGCGGCTCCAGCACGCGGCTGGTCGAATCGAGCGGATCGACCGCCGGATAGATGCCCAGCTCGGAGATCGCGCGGTTCAGCACGGTCGTCGCGTCCAGGTGCGCGAACGAGGTCGCCGGCGCCGGATCGGTCAGGTCGTCCGCGGGCACGTACACCGCCTGCACCGAGGTGATCGACCCCTTGTTGGTGGAGGTGATGCGCTCCTGCAGCGCGCCCATGTCGGTCGACAGCGTCGGCTGATAGCCCACCGCCGACGGAATACGGCCCAGCAGCGCCGACACTTCCGCGCCCGCCTGCGTGAAGCGGAAGATGTTGTCGACGAAGAACAGCACGTCCTGCCCTTCCTGGTCGCGGAAATATTCCGCGATCGCAAGGCCGGAGAGAGCGACGCGGGCGCGGGCGCCCGGCGGCTCGTTCATCTGGCCATAGACCAGCGCGACCTTAGACCCCTCGCTGATGGCATTGCCATCGGCGTCCTTGGCGATGACGCCCGCGTCGAGGAACTCGTGATACAGGTCGTTGCCCTCGCGCGTGCGCTCACCCACGCCCGCGAACACCGAGGTGCCGCCATGGCCCTTCGCGATGTTGTTGATGAGCTCCTGGATCAGCACGGTCTTGCCGACGCCGGCGCCGCCGAACAGGCCGATCTTGCCGCCCTTCGCATAGGGCGCGAGCAGGTCGATGACCTTGATGCCGGTGACGAGGATCGCGCTCTCGGTCGACTGGTCGATGAAGTCCGGCGCCTTGGCGTGGATCGGGCCGCGCAGGTCGGTCTGGATCGGGCCGCGCTCGTCGATCGGCTCGCCGATGACGTTCATGATGCGCCCCAGCGTCGCCGGGCCGACCGGCATCTGGATCTGCGCGCCTGTGTCGGTCACGTTCTGCCCGCGGGTCAGCCCCTCGGTCGCGTCCATCGCGATCGTGCGGACGGTGTTCTCGCCCAGATGCTGCGCGACCTCGAGTACCAGCCGCTGGCCGTTGTTGTCGGTCTCCAGCGCGGAGAGGATCGCGGGCAGGTGCGTGTCGAACTGCACGTCGACGACCGCGCCGATCACCTGGCTGATGCGGCCCACATTGTTGCTGCCGGACACGATGGCCGGGCGGATGTCTTCAGCGGCGGTTGCCATTTCTTCTTCCTTCTTGTTCCCCGGCGAAGGCCGGGGTCCAGCATCGGACCTGCGTTACGTGGTCCCGGCGGCGTGCCGGGGGTATTTGTGTCTTACAACGCCTCCGCGCCCGAGATGATCTCGACCAGCTCGGTCGTGATCGCCGCCTGGCGCGCGCGGTTGTACTGGATGCTCAACCGCTTGATCATGTCGCCCGCGTTGCGGGTCGCATTGTCCATCGCGGTCATGCGGCTGCCCTGCTCCGACGCGGCATTCTCCAGCATCGCGCGGAAGATCTGGATCGCGACGTTGCGCGGCAACAGATCGTTCAGGATCGCTTCCTCGCTCGGCTCGTATTCCACCGTCGCATCGCCGCTGTTCGCCAGCTTCGGCTCGGCGCTGACGGGGATCGCGACCGGGATGATCTGCGCGCCCACCGGCTCCTGCACCAGCGCCGACTGGAAGCGGGCGTAGAACAGGTGCGCCACGTCGAACTCGCCCGCCTCGAAACGGCGGATCAGGTCGTCCGCGATCTCCTTGGCGGCGTCGAACGAGGCGGTCTTCAGCGTCGACAGGTCATGGTCCGCGACCACGCCCGTCGGGTAGAAGCGGCGCAGCACGCGCCCCTTCTTGCCCGCCAGATAGAAGCGCACGGTCTTGCCCTGCGCCTCCAGCTCCTCCGCCTTGCGGCGCGCGGCGCGGACGATGTTGGTGTTGAACGCGCCCGCCAGCCCGCGCTCGGAGGTGGCGACCACCAGCAGATGGACCTGGTCCTTGCCGGTTCCCGCCATCAGCGGCGACGCGCCGACGCCGACGTTCCTCGCCAGGCTGGCGACCACCGCCTCCAGCCGCTCGGCATAGGGACGCCCGGCGACCGCCGCCTCCTGCGCGCGGCGCAGCTTGGCGGCGGCGACCATCTTCATCGCCTTGGTGATCTTCTGCGTCGACTTCACCGAGCCGATGCGGATCTTGAGGGCCTTGAGAGAAGCCATTCTATTCCAATCCGTCCGCCAGCTCGGTCATCTCTACCGGCCCGGCCAGCCATTGCTCGTAGCTCTTGAACACCGCGCGGGTGTAGTCCTTCGCATGGTGCTCGTCATAGCCGCTCCGGTCGGCCCAACGCTCGTAGATGTAGAGCGTGGGACTGCCATCGGCAGCAGGATGCGGATCGAAACGCTCGCAGCCTGCCTCCTGACGCGTCCTGGCGACGATCCCCGCGACCGCCTCGCAGGCGGTCTGGAAATGCTCCGGCTTGAGCCGGATCGTGGCCAGATACGTCAGCGCCATGATCTTACGCGAACGACTTCGCGAACTCGTCCAGCGCCGCCTTCAGCTTCGCCTCGGTGTCCTTGCCCAGCTCGCGCGAGTCGCGAATCGTGCCCAGCACGCCCGGGTGCTTGTCGCGCAGGAACGCCAGCATCGCCGATTCGTAGCGGGTCACATCGGCGACCGGCACCTTGTCGATATAGCCGTTGGTGCCGGCGTAGATCGACGCGGTCTGCTCCTCGAACGGCATCGGGTTAAACTGGGCCTGCTTCAGCAGCTCGGTCAGCCGCGCGCCGCGGTTCAGCAGGCGCTGCGTCGAGGCGTCGAGGTCCGAGCCGAACTGCGCGAACGCCGCCATCTCGCGGTATTGCGCCAGCTCCAGCTTGATCGAGCCCGACACCTTCTTCATCGCCTTGGTCTGCGCGGCGCCACCGACGCGGCTGACCGACAGGCCGACGTTGATCGCCGGGCGGATGCCCGCGAAGAACAGGTCGGTCTCGAGGAAGATCTGGCCGTCGGTGATCGAGATCACGTTGGTCGGGATATAGGCCGACACGTCGCCCGCCTGCGTCTCGATGATCGGCAGCGCGGTCAGCGAGCCCGCGCCATTGTCCTCGTTCATCTTCGCCGCGCGTTCCAGCAGGCGCGAGTGGAGATAGAACACGTCGCCCGGATACGCCTCGCGGCCCGGCGGACGGCGCAGCAGCAGCGACATCTGGCGATAGGCGACCGCCTGCTTCGACAGATCGTCGTAGACGATGACCGCGTGCATGCCGTTGTCGCGGAAATATTCGCCCATCGCGCAGCCGGTGTAGGGCGCCAGGAACTGGAGCGGCGCCGGCTCGGACGCGGTCGCGGCGACGACGATGGAATATTCCATCGCGCCATTCTCTTCCAGCTGGCGCACGATCTGCGCCACGGTCGAGCGCTTCTGGCCCACCGCGACATAGATGCAATAGAGCTTCTTGCTTTCGTCGTCGCCGGCGTTGACCTGCTTCTGGTTGATGAAGGTGTCGAGCGCGACGGCGGTCTTGCCGGTCTGGCGGTCGCCGATGATGAGCTCGCGCTGGCCGCGGCCGACCGGCACCAGCGCGTCGATCGCCTTCAGCCCGGTCTGCACCGGCTCGTGCACCGACTTGCGCGGGATGATGCCCGGCGCCTTCACCTCGACACGGCTGCGCTTCTCCGCGACGATCGGGCCCTTGCCGTCGATCGGGTTGCCCAGGCCGTCGACCACGCGCCCCAGCAGGCCCTTGCCGACCGGCACGTCCACGATGGTGCCGGTGCGCTTGACGGTGTCGCCTTCCTTGATCTCCGCGTCGGAGCCGAAGATCACGACGCCGACATTGTCGGCCTCCAGGTTCAGCGCCATGCCCTGCACGCCGTTGGCGAACTCGACCATCTCGCCCGCCTGGACGTTGTCGAGGCCATAGATGCGGGCGATGCCGTCACCGACCGACAGCACCTGGCCGGTTTCGGAAACCTGGGCCTCGGTGCCGAAATTGGCGATCTGGTCCTTGATGACCTTCGAGATTTCTGCGGCGCGAATGTCCATTGTCTTCAGCCCTTCATCGCGCTGGCAAGCGCATTCAAACGGGTACGGATCGACGAGTCGATCATCTGGGAACCGATGCGGACGACCAGCCCGCCCAGGATCGACGGATCGACCGACAGGTCGACCGACACCTCGCGCCCGACGCGGCGGCGCAGCTGCTGCTTCAGCTCGTCGACCTGCTCGGGGGTCAGCGGATGCGCGCTCGTCACCTCGGCGGTCGTCTCGCCGCGGTGGCGCGCGGCCAGCTGGCGGAAGGCGCGGATCACCGCGGGCAGCTGCGACAGCCGGCGGTTCTCCGCCAGCACGCCCAGGAAGCTCTTCGTCGTCGCGTCCACGCCCAGCTGGTCGGCGGTGGCCAGCACCGCCTTCACCGCCGCGCCGCGCGCGATCACCGGCGACGCCGTCAGCTGACGGAAATCGGCCGATTCGGCCAGCGCATCGCGCACCGCCGCCAGGCTCTGCTCGACGCGATCGACCGCCTTCGCCTCGACCGCCAGGTCGAACAGCGCACTGGCATAGCGACCGCCCAGGCTGGCCTGGATGCTGCTGCCTTGATTACCGCTGGAACTCTCCACGCGATTCACTTTCCTCGCATCATACCCAAGAGGTGTCGGCCCATGCGAAAGGATGGCGCATGGGACACGCGCCTCGCTTGGGATGGCGGGCGCGTAGCAAAGGGAACCGGGGGATGCAACCGCAGCGCTGACTCCATTCGCCCCCCGTTCATCGACGCGTTCATTGCGCGCGGCCGCGCGCCTGGACCGCGGCGCGCCGTGCCTCGACCGATTCGGGAGTGACCGCGCGGTTGGCCGCCGACGAGCGCCGGTGCTCCAGCGCCATCCCCTCCCCGAACGGCAGCGCATAGCCGTCGTCGATCAGCCGCTTGTAGCCCGCGATGAACGCCGCATCCGCCGACGCGATGTCCGCCGCCAGCCGCCGCGCCGCCGGCAGCAGCTCGTCGGGGGCGACGACGCGATTGACCAGTCCCCAGCGTTCCGCCGTCGCCGCATCCAGGAAGTTGCCCGACAGCGACAGTTCCTTCGCGCGCGAGGGGCCGATCATCCGCGACAGCTTCTGGCTCAGCCCCCAGCCCGGCACCACCCCGACGCGCGCATGCGTATCGGCGAAGCGCGCGTGGGTGGACGCGATCAATATGTCACACGCCAGTGCCACCTCGAACCCGCCGGTGATCGCGACGCCGTTGATCGCCCCGATCACCGGCTTGCGGCATGTCTCGATCGCCTTGACCGGATTTTGCGCCGCATCCTCGGCATTGGCCGCGCCCAGCGCGCCGGCCTGCGACCCCAGTTCCTTCAGGTCGAGCCCGGCGGTGAACGCCCGCTCGCCTGCGCCGGTCAGCACGACGCAGCGCATGGAATCGTCGCCGTCCAGTTCGATCATCGCCTCGCAGAGCCGCGCGCGCAGCGCGACCGACAGCGCGTTCATCGCCTGCGGGCGGTTCAGCGTCACTACCGCGACGCCGTCGTCGTGCCGCTCGACCAGGACCGTGTCGTCCATCGCCAATCCCTCCCCTGCCGTTTGAGCGCAAGCCGCGGGATGCCGGCGCCGTGCGATGCGCGTAGAACAGCCGCATGCGCGACGCCATCCAGATGATCGATCCCGAACAGGCGTGGCAGGCGTTCGCCCGCCGCGACCGTGCCTATGACGGCCGCTTCGTCGTCGCGGTGCGCACCACCGGCATCTACTGCAAGCCCAGCTGCGCCGCGCGCCGCCCGTCGCGCAGCCATGTCGAGATCCTGCCCGACAATGCCGCCGCGCGCGCCGCTGGCTATCGCGCCTGCCGTCGCTGCCTGCCCGATGCGGCCGCGCGCGACCGCACCGCGGTGACCGCGGCGGCGGAGGCGATCATGAGCGCCGACGCCGCGATCCCGCTCGCGACGCTGGCCGCGCACGCCGGCTATGCGCCGCATCATTTCCACCGCCTGTTCGTCCGCGCGACCGGCACCACCCCCGCCGCGTTCGCGCGTCAGGTGCGAGAGATGCGCGCCGCCGATGCGCTGGCCGACGGCGGCACCGTGACCGCGGCGATCTACGCCGCCGGTTATGCCGCCCCCAGCCGCTTCTACGCCGCGGCGGAACGGGTCGCCCTGCCGCCGGCTGCGCGCGCGCGCGGCGGCGAGGGCGCCACGATCCGCCTCATGATCGTCCCCACTTCGCTCGGCCCGTTGATGATCGCCGCCCGCGGCACCGGGCTGGTCCACGCCGCCTTCGACGAGGATGCCGACGCGCTCGCTTGCCGCTTCCCTGCCGCCACGATCCTGTCCGGCGCGGTGCCGGGCGACGCCGTCGCCGCGGCGGAGGCGGTGCCGCGCGACACCGCCCTCCCGCGCGCCATCCTGCGCATCGCCTTCCTCGCGGCGCTCGGTCGCGGATGGTTAGACAAATTGTAAGGCTTCTCGCCTACTTCGACACCCGAACCCAGGAAGGGACGGGATAGTCGATGAGCGCGTTCGGGCGTCGCAACAACGGTATGGCGGGCGGCAGCGGCGGCGCGCGGGGCGGCGGCTTCGGCGTGGCGCGGCCGATGCACGCCGGGTTTCAGGGCGGCGTCCAGCGCAACGACGCCGGCCCGATGCCGGGCGAGCAATTCCCCCCGCTCGACACGCTCACGGTCGCCGATCCGGAGGCGATCGACATCGCCAACACCACGCCGCAGTCGCAGGTCGATGCGATGCAGCGCCTGTCCGATCGCCAGAACGCCAGCGGCGAGGCCGGCAACAGCCGCGTCGAGGGGTTCGAGGCGTCGATCCACAAGATCAAGGAACAGGTGCTCCCCCGCCTGCTGGAGCGCGTCGATCCCGAGGCCGCGGCGACGCTGGGCAAGGACGAGCTGGCGGAGGAATTCCGCCCGATCATCGGCGAGGTGCTCGCCGAGCTGAAGCTGACGCTCAACCGCCGCGAACAGTTCGCGCTGGAAAAGGTGCTGGTCGACGAGCTGCTCGGCCTGGGCCCGCTGGAGGAGCTGCTGGCCGATGCCGACATCTCCGACATCATGGTCAACGGCCCCGACCAGACCTTCGTCGAGCGCAAGGGCAAGCTGGAGCTGGCGCAGATCAACTTCCGCGACGAGGAGCATCTGTTCCAGATCGCGCAGCGCATCTGCAATTCGGTCGGCCGCCGCGTCGACCAGACGACCCCGCTCGCCGACGCCCGGCTGAAGGACGGCAGCCGCGTCAACGTCATCGTCCCGCCGCTCAGCTTGCGCGGCACCGCCATCTCGATCCGCAAATTCTCCGCCAAGCCGATCACGCTCGACATGATGGCCGGCTTCGGCAGCATGTCGCAGAAGATGGCGACCGCGCTGAAGATCGCGGGCGCGTGCCGGTTCAACGTCGTCATCTCGGGCGGCACCGGCTCGGGCAAGACCACGATGCTCAACGCGCTGTCGAAGATGATCGACCCGGGCGAGCGCGTGCTGACGATCGAGGACGCGGCGGAACTGCGCCTCCAGCAGCCGCACTGGCTGCCGCTGGAGACGCGCCCCGCCAATCTGGAGGGTCAGGGCGAGATCAGCATCCGCGACCTGGTCAAGAACGCGCTGCGTATGCGCCCGGACCGGATCATCCTGGGCGAAATCCGCGGGTCGGAGTGTTTCGACATGCTCGCCGCGATGAACACCGGCCACGACGGCTCGATGTGCACGCTCCACTCCAACTCCCCGCGCGAGGCGCTGGCGCGGATGGAGAACATGGTCATGATGTCCGACATCAAGGTGCCCAAGGAAGCGATCAGCCGCCAGATCGCCGACTCGGTCGACATGATTATCCAGGTCAAGCGCCTGCGCGACGGCAGCCGCCGCGTGACCAACATCACCGAGGTGATCGGGATGGAGGGCCCGGTGATCGTGACGCAGGAGCTCTTCAAGTTCGAGTATCTCGACGAAAGCGCCGACGGCAAGATCATCGGCGAATACCGCTCGATGGGCCTGCGCCCCTACACGCTCGACAAGGCCAAGCAGTTCGGCTTCGACCAGGCGTATCTGGAGGCCTGCCTGTAAGAAGGCCACCGGCCCGCTTCCCGTCCCGCAGCACCGCTCGACACCTCTCCAGACGTTACTCCCCTGTTCCCCGGCGAAGGCGGGGGCCCAGCAACGGCACGCTCGCAAGATGCTGGAAACCGGGCCCCAACCGGCTCCGGCCTTCGCGGGACGTTTGCAAAAGGCGATACCGTGCTCCTGCGCAGGCAGGAGCCCAGAGTTGCAGGTCCCATCAGGCGTTGATCTGCTGGGCTCCGGGCTCCTGCCTGCGCAGGAGCACGACGTAGCCTTTCGCAAAGGTCCCGCCTTCGCCGGGGAACGAAGACTTTGCGAAGGTCCCGGCATCGCGGAAGCCGCCCGCACGGCGCCCCCTCACTCCCGCGGCACAAACCCGCTACACCCCCTTTCCGTGATCCTCGCCCTTCTCCTCGCCACCGTGGCCACCGCCGCCCCCGCCACGCCCCGCGCCGCGCCCGTCGCCACGCTCGCGCCCGATGCCGAGGCCCGCTGGGTTCCCTTCGACCTCACGCCGGGCAACCAGATCCGCTTCACGATGTCGCTCGACGATCGCCCCGTCACCGCGATCCTCGACACCGGGGTCAGCGTCTCGGTCCTCTCGCGCGACTATGCGCAGCGTCACCGCGTCCCCGTCCGGCAGGAGGGGCGCGCCGACGTCATCGGCGGCTCGCTCGACGTCGGCCGCGCCGATACGCGCACGCTCGCCATCGGCGGGCTGACGCGCCGCGGCGGCAGCCTCGTCGTGGCCGACCTGCCCGCCGCCGCCACCCGCGGCGACAGCGGCGACCGCAACGGGGTCGACATGCTCGTCGGGCGCGACCTGACCGCGCCATGGGCACTCGACATCGACTATCAGGCGCGCCGCTTCCGCCTGTTGCGCAGCGGGCGGATGCCCTTCACCGGCGCCGCCGCCCCCCTGTCGATCGCCCCCGACCGCCAGCTCTACATGAGCGCGTTGACCATCGCCGGCCACCGGGTCGCGCCGGTCGTGGTCGATACCGGCGACGGGGCCGCGGTCACGCTGTCCGCCGCCGGCTGGCGCACCGCGAATCTCGGCACGCCCGCCACCACCGCCATCTCCTACGGCCTCGCCGGCGCGGTGGAGAGCGAATTGTCGATCGTCCCGCAACTGGCGCTCGGCACCGCCACCGCCAGCGAGGTCGAGGTACGGCGCGAGGCCGCCGGCGGCTTTTCCGACACGATCGGCGTCGCCGGGCGGATCGGCTCCGGGCTGTTGCAGCGGTTCCGCGTCCTGCTGGACCCCGGCGCCGGGCACATGCTGCTGCGCGCACTGCCCCCGACGGTGCAGGAGCGGTCGACCAGCGGGCTTCTGCTGGCCTTCACCGGGGACCGCCTGTCGGTGCTCCACGTCATGCGCGCCAGCCCCGCGGCGGCGGCCGGATGGCGGGTGGACGAGGCGATCTGCGCGGTGGACGGCACGCCCGTGTCGCGCGCCTGGCTCGCCACCCCCGCCGCCCGCTGGACCACCGGCACCCCGGGCACGACGGTGACGCTGCGGATGTGCGACGGCACGCACCGGACGCTGACGCTCCAGCGCTTCTACTAGCTTCCGGCCTGGTCTGGTGGAACAGAGGTTCGGTTCGGTTCCTTACCGTCATCCCGGGCTCGACCCGGGATCCCGCTTTTGCTCCGCTACCGTGCGAACGAAGCGGGACCCCGGGTCAAGCCCGGGGTGACGGTATCGGTGAGCCCAACTTCTGAGTCAGGGAACTAGGATCAGAAGATGATGCGCCGAATACGGTAATTCGCAGGCCGTCAGGGCTGAATGTCGATCCGGCCTAACCCTTCGCCGCCAGCAGCCCCAATACCGCCAGCGCGATCAGCGCCGCTATCTGCACCGTCGTCCAGTCGATCCAGCCGACCGCGTCGACCTCGGCGCGCCGTCGCCGCCGCGCGTCGCGCCAGCCGGCGAACACCGCCACGGCCAGCGCCAGCACCGCCCCCGCCGCCAACAGCACTTGCGCGGCGCTCATCGCTCCGCCAGCCTCGTCCCACCACGCCACAGGAGTCCCTTTCCGCATGTCGCTATTCCGTCCCCTCTCCGCACTCGCCGTGGCGTCGCTCGGCGTCGCCACGCTTGTCCAGGCGGCGCCCGCCCGAGATCCGGCGCTCGCCCGCGCCATCGCCGCGCCCGAGCGTACGGCGGCGGAGCGCGCCCGCGACCGCTATCGCCACCCGGCCGAAACGCTCGCCTTCTTCGGCGTCACGCCCGCGTCGAGGGTGGTTGAATTCTCCCCCGGCGGCGGCTGGTACACCGCGATCCTGGCGCGCATCCCCGCGGGCAAGGGCAGCTACACCGCGCTCGTTCCGGCCAGGGGTGCCGAGGGCGCGCGCAAGATGCTGACCGACAGGGGGCTGAAGGGCGCCGTCGCCACGATCGACGCCGCGACCGGCACCAGCGACGTGCCCGCCGGCAGCCAGGACGTCGTCCTCACCTTCCGCAATATCCACAATCTGACGATGGGCGGCGGCGACACCGCGGCGAAGGTGTTCGCGGCGTGGTTCGCGATGCTGCGCCCCGGCGGCACGCTCGGCATCGTCGAGCATCGCCTGCCCGAGACGGCGGACACCGCGAAAGAGAAGGACAGCGGTTATCTGAAAGCCTCCACCGTGCGCCGCCTCGCCGAACAGGCCGGGTTCACGCTCGCCGCCGGCAGCGACGTCAACGCCAACCCCCGGGATACGCACGACCATCCCAAGGGCGTGTGGACCCTGCCCCCGACCTATGCGCTGGGCGATCAGGACCGCGCGACCTATGCCGCGATCGGTGAAAGCGACCGCATGACGCTGCGCTTCGTCAAGCCGCGGTAAGGCACGACGCTCCGTCACCCCGGAGGTGCTCCGGGGTGACGCGCGGGGTCACTCCCCCAGCTTGTCGACCTTGTCACGCAGCCGCGCCAGCTCCGCCTTCAGCGCCGCGATCTCGCTGTCCTTGCTCCCCCCGGCCGTCGCCGCGGGCGGCGCGGCGGGTGCAGCACCTGCGCCGGGGGCCGCCGTCTTGAAGGCAGCCGCCGCCGCCTCGAACATCGCCATATTGTGCTTCGCCAGTTCCGCGAACGGCGAGCCCGCAAAGGCCCCCTCGACCGCATTCTTGAACTGCGCCTGATTGTCGCGAAAGCTGTTCATCGACGCGTCGAGATAACCCGGCACCATCGCCTGCATCGAATCGCCGTACAGCGCGATCAGCTGGCGCAGGAAGCCGACCGGCAGCATCGTCTGCCCGCGGCTTTCCTCCTCCATGATGATCTGCGTCAGGACGTTGTGCGTGATGTCCTCGTCGGTCTTGGCGTCCACGACGCGGAACTCGCGCCCCTCGCGCGTCATCGCGGCCAGATGCTCCAGCGTGATGTAGGACGAGCTTTCGGTGTTATAGAGCCGGCGATTGGCGTATTTCTTGATGACCACCGCCCCGTCGCCACTGGCCTGCTTCTTCATCGCGCGAGTTCCCCATGACCGATCATCCATGCGGTATCGCACAAAATTCCGCGCCGCAACACGGGCCCCGCCCGCTGCCCCTCTTCATGGACATGTTGCGCAGCGAAACCGCAGCATCGCCGCAGCGGCAGGCCGCCGCGCTCGCCGGCCTGCGCCGCTATCAGGAGGCCACCCGCCCGCCCCGCCGCATGAGGCCGGCGCGCTTCCGCAAGGGCGCGGCGCGGCTGCGCGATCACGGCGGCACCGGCCCCCACATCGTCTTCGTCCCCTCGCTCATCAACCCGCCGTTCGTGCTCGACCTCGCCCCCGGGCGCTCGCTCGTCGAGCACGCGGCGCGGGCCGGCTTCCACACCTGGCTGGTCGACTGGGGCACGCCGCGCGCACAGGACGCCGCGCTCGATCTCGCCGGCCACGTCGCCGAGCGCCTGGTGCCGATGGTGCGCAGGCTGGACGGCCCCGTCGTGCTGGTCGGCTATTGCCTCGGCGGGACGCTCGCCCTCGCCGCCGCGACGTTGCTGGACGACAAGGTCGCCGGCGTCGCCACCATCGCCGCGCCCTGGCGCTTCACGGGGTACGGCGACGAGGCGCGCGCCGCGATGGCATCGCTGTGGGAGCAGGCCGAGCCCGCCTGCCGCGCGATGGGCATGTTGCCGATGGAGGTGCTCCAGACCGCCTTCTGGCGCCTCGATCCCGCGCGCACCATCGCCAAGTACGAGGCGTTCGCGACCGCCGCCGACGCTGCGGTCCCGCTCTTCGTCGCGCTGGAGGACTGGGCCAACGCGGGCGCGCCGATGACCTATGCCGCGGGCGTCGACATGTTCGACACGCTGCTGGCGGAGGATCGTCCCGGCGCCGGCCGCTGGCAGGTGGCCGGCCGCACGATTGACCCGCCGGCGCTGTCCTGCCCCACGATCGAATACGTCTCCCTCACCGACCGCATCGTCCCCGCCGCCACCGCCATCGGCCTGCCCGACCGCCGCGACCTGGGCGCGGGGCACGTCGGCATGATCGTCGGCGGCCGCGCGCGCGCGCAGCTGTGGGATCCGCTGATGGAATGGGTCAGCGCTACGCACGCACGAATCAACGTGTCCGGATTGCAACGGAATGTTTCAACTGTGGCGTATTGATTACACTTTGGTCATAAACGCACACATGGATCAGGTCGGCCGTTGCCTACGCGCGGCTCGATTGTAGGCTTGCCCCATGGCGTCGAGGAGCGCCGTAGCAACGCGGGCGAACGTGCACAGCATGCGCTCGTATGGGGGTCTGAAACATGAAATCTACCGTTCGTCTTCGTCTGCTCGCATCGTCGATGATGCTGGGAGCGGGCCTGCTCTCCATGCCTGCCGCGGCTCAGGTGGAGGCTCCGCAACTGCCGCAGGAAGGCCCGACCGACGCCGCGTCCGACGCGCCGCAGGACATCGTCGTCACCGGGTCGCGCATCGCGCGCACGGGCGTCGATACCAGCGTGCCCACGCTGCAGATCGGCGTCGAGGCGCTGGAACAGCGCGGCTTCCGCAACGTCGCGGACCTGGCGACGCAACTGCCGCAGTTCGCGCCGTCGTTCGGCACCTCGCGTACGCAGTCGACCTTCTCGGGCGCCGCGTCCTCCGGTCTGAACCTCATCAACCTGCGCAACCTGGGCGGCGGACGCACGCTGACGCTGACCAACGGTCGCCGCATGCCCGGCGGCACCACCACCGGCACCGCGGTCGACTTCAACACCGTGCCGACCGCCAATATCGAGCGGATCGAGGTCGTCACCGGCGGTGCCTCGGCGATCTACGGCGCCGATGCGGTCGCGGGCGTGGTGAACATCATCACCAAGACGAACTTCGAAGGGCTGGAAGTCGGCGGAAGCTACGGCATTTCCGAGCGGGGCGATAACGAGAACCCCAGCGGCTACCTGATGTTCGGCAGCAAGTTCGGCGATGGCGGTCACATCATGGCGACCGTGCAGGCCGATTTCCAGGGCGAGGTGTCCTGCGCCACGCGCGACGTCTGCTCGCAGGACTTCGCCTGGTTCCCGCCCGCCGCCGCCATCCGCGGTCCGGCCGCCTATTCGGCCGTCGGCGTCAACGGCACCTTCTTCCTCAACGCCGGCCCGACCGGCAGCGGACTGGGCGCGATTTCCGCCACGCGCGTCGGCAGCTCGACCAGCTACACGGACTCCAACGGCAACCTGATCCCGTTCGTCACCTCGCGCGACGGCTTCAACCGCAACGGCGCCCGCACGCTGGCGCAGCCCACGAAGCGCCTGCTATTCGCCGTGGACGCCTCCTATCCGATCTCGGATAGCGTCAGCGTCTTCACCGAACTGAACTACGGCTCGTCGCGCACCGACGCCGATTTCGAGGGTCATCCGTTCCAGTCGACCGCGGCCGGCAGCCTGTTCGGCGGCGGCCCCGGCGTGACCGGCCTGCAGGCGAGCATTCCGGTCAACATCAACCAGACGGTCGGTGGTGTGACGACGAGCGTCGCGAACCCGATCATCCCGACCGCGGTCTACAATGCGGCGGTGGCGCGCGGCCAGACGACGATCAACTGGCAGCAGCGTTTCAGCGCGTTCGACAGCCGCGGTGCCACCAACGATCGCACGACCGTCCGTGCGGTCGCCGGTGTGCGCGGCGACTTCACGGTGATGGGCGACAAGAACTGGAACTGGGAAGTCAATTACGTCTACGGCCGCACGAAGCTGGACAGCCTGACGCGCGGTCTGGTGAGCACGCGCCAGTTGTACTATGGTCTGCGTACCGAACTGACCGCGAATGGCACGCTGCAGTGCGCCGATGCGGGTGCGCGCGCCACCGGGTGCGTTCCGATCAACCCGTTTCTGCCCTATACCGATGCGCAGCGTCGCGCGCTCAGCATCGATGCGGGTCAGAGCGGCGAGAGCATCCTGAACGACGCGCAGGCGTTCGTCTCGGGTGAGCTGTTCAACCTTCCGGGCGGCCCGTTGGCCTTCGCGGTCGGTGGCGAGTACCGCACGTTCTCCGGTTTCCTCGACTATGATGCCCCGATCAACAATGCCGAAGTAACGGGCAACCAGATCGGCGACGTGACGCTGAGCAAGACCATCACAAAGGAAGCCTATGGCGAGTTGATCGCGCCGGTCTTGGCCGACCTGCCGTTCATCCGTCGCCTTACGCTGGAGGGCGCATATCGCATCTCCGATCCCAGCAACGGTGGCAATTACAGCACGTGGCGCTACGGCGGCACCTGGGAGCCGGTGGGGGGTCTGCGCTTCCGCGTGATGCGCGCGCGTGCGGTTCGTGCGCCCACGCCGGGCGAGCTGTCGGGTGTCGGCCAGACGTTCGGTACCGTCAACGATCCCTGCACGGTCACCAATCGCAGCGCCAATGCGACCCGCGCCGCGAACTGCACCGCGGATGGGGTGCCGGCCACGTACGACCCGCCGCTAAACGTCCAGCAGTCGGTCGCCGGCTTCGTCGGCGGCAACCCGAACCTGGCACCGGAGCGTGCGACGACGCTGACCTATGGCCTGGCGTTCGAGCCCAGCTTCATCCCAGGCCTGTCGATCACGGTCGATCGGTTCGAGATCAAGCTGACCGACGTCATCAACACGGTCGGCCGTCAGCTGAAGGCGAACCAGTGCTACGACACCACGTCGCGGCTGTTCTGCGGTGACCTGACGCGCAGCACCAACCCGAACGTGCCGGGCGCGAACTACGTCCTGACCGCGGTCAACGATCAGCTCATCAACGTCGCCGCCCTCGACATCCGGGGCATCGACTTCGAGCTGCGGTACAACCGTCCGCTGCTGAACGGCCGCCTCTCGCTGCAGGGCATCGGCACGCTGTACGACAAGGCAACGCAGACCGCACTGCCGGGCCAGCCGTCGACCGACCTGCTCGGCTTCGCCGGTGGTTCGACGTCGGATCAGGGCTTCGTCAAGTTCACCGGAGCGGCCAATGTCGGCTGGCAGGAAGAGGACGGCTTCGGCATCAACTACAACCTGCGCTACATCGGCAAGGCACGGACCAGCCCGTTCGCGCCTGCGACCTATCCGACGATCGGCGACCGCTTCTATCACAATGCGCGGATCGTCTATAATGTCGACAAGCAGTACCAGTTCTACTTCGGCGTGAACAACATCGCGGACAGCAAGCCGCCGTTCTTCCCGACGAGCACCGCGGGTACGCAGGCGCTGGATACTATCCCGGCGTTCTACGACATCTTCGGACGTCAGTTCTTCGCCGGCTTCAAGGTCAACTGGCGCTGATACTGAGCTAGACGAAAGCGATGGGCGGCCGGTCATCGATCGGCCGCCCTTTTTTTACCCCCACACCCGCGCGAACCGCGTACCCAGCCCCGTCAGCAGCTCGTACTGGCTCATCCCGCTCGCCGCCGACGCGCGCGGCAGGTCGGGGTCGAGCGCGACCCAGTCGCCCTCGCCCACCTCCGCCTTGCTCACGTCCAGCGCGATCAGGTCCATCGACACGCGTCCGATCACCGGCAGCGCCGTATCGCCCGCGAACGCGCACCCGCGGTCGGAGAAGCCGCGCCAATAGCCGTCGGCATAGCCCAGGTTGACGATCGCCACCGCGGTGTCGCGCGGCGCGCGCCACGTCGCATTGTATCCCACCGTCTCCCCCGCGGGCACGACGCGGCGTTGCAGCACCTCCGCCTCAATCGTCACGACCGGGCGCAGCGTGGTCGCCAGCGCCGGCACGGGCACGCCGCCGTACACCGCCAGCCCGGGCCGCGTCAGGTCGAAGGCATAGTCCGCCCCCAGCGCGATCCCGGCGGAATTGGCGAGGCTCATCCGCGCCGCCGCGGTGCGATCCGCCAGCGCCGCGAACGCCGCGCATTGCCGCGCATTCATCGCGCTGTCGGGTTCGTCCGCGCAGGCCAGATGGCTCATCAGCGTGTCGATCGTCAGCCCGTCGAGCAGCCCCGCCGCCACGTCCCGCGGCGCCACGCCCAGCCGGTTCATGCCGGTATCGACCATCACATCGCACGCGCGCCCCGCGCCCACCCCGCGCCACCGCGCCACCTGCGCGGGCGTATTAAGCACCGGCCGCACATCCGGCACGCCGATCAGCGACACATCGTCGTCGCGCACCCCGTGCAAGACCGACACCCGCGCGCCCAGCCCCGCCACCACCGCCGCCTCGGCCCAGGTCGCGACGAACAGGTCGCGACACCCCGCCGCGATCAGCCGCGTCGCCACCTCGCGCGCGCCCAGTCCGTAACCGTCGGCCTTCACCGCCGCGCCGCACGCCGCGCGCCCGCTCATCGCGGCAAGCGCGCGCCAGTTCCCGGTCAGCGCATCGGTCGAAAGGCGAAGGCAGTTGGGGGCGTCGTACATGCCCCCGCGGTTAGCGCGTCACGCGGCGTCACGCCACCGCGGCGCCGTAGCGATCCTCCGTCAGCCCGATGGCCGTCACGACCAGCGCCAGCACCACCACCCACCACGTGTACCACAGCCCGGCATAGGGATCGCCCGTCTTTGCCACGATATACTGGCTGATGAAGGGCAGGAACCCGCCGAAATACCCCGTCCCCAGATGATAGGGGATCGACAGCGAGGAATAGCGGATCGCGGGCGGAAACATCTCGCTCAGCAGCGCCGCGACGGGGCCATAGGTGATCCCCGACAGCAGCGACATCGCGACGATCGCGACCAGGATCAGCGCGATGTTGCGCGCCGGCGGCACCACCGGGGCCAGGTCGTAGCCCGCCCGCGCCAGCGCCGCGTCCAGCGCCTCGGCCGTGGTGACCCGCTCGCCGCCCGATCCGATCGTCACATAGGTATCGGGCGCCGCCGCCACCGAATAGGGCACGCCCTTCTTCGACAGATGATCGAGCAGCTGGCCGCACGGCGTCGCCTGAACCTTGTCGAACGGGCTGTAGGTGCACGCCGTGCCGTGCACCACGACCGGCTGCGTCTCCGCCGCGCGCGCCAGCCCGGGGTTGGCCGCGCTGCCCATCAGCCAGAAGATCGGGAAGAGGAAGACCAGCGTCAGCACATAGCCGACCACGATCGGCTTCTTTCGCCCGACCTTGTCCGACAGGTGCCCGAACAGCAGGAACCAGCCGACGCCCGCCGCCACGCCCACGCCCGTGATGACCTGCGCCAGCGTCTCCTCCACCCGCATCGTCGTCTGCAGGAAAGACAGCACCGTGAACATCGCGGTGTACCAGATCACGGTCAGCCCCGCGGCGATGCCGAACAGCGCGACGATCATCCGCTTCAGGTTGCCGGGATAGGTGAAGCTCGCCTTGATCGGGTTCGCCTCGCGCTCGCCCGCGGCGCGCATCTTCTGGAAGACCGGGCTTTCCGACAGCTTGAGCCGCATCCACAGCGAGATCGCGAGCAGCACGATCGAGAAGACGAACGGCACGCGCCAGCCCCAGGCCGCCCACATGTCCGCCGGCATGATCGCCTTCACCAGCAGGATCACCGCCAGGCTCAGCAGGAAGCCGCCGACCACCCCCGCCTGGATGAAGCTGGTGTAGAAGCCGGCGCGCTTCCTGGGCGAATGTTCGGCGACATAGACCGCCGCGCCGCCATACTCGCCGCCCAGCGCCAGCCCCTGCGCCACGCGCAGCAGCAGCACGATGGCCGGCGCGGCAAAGCCGATCGTGGCCGTGGTCGGGGTCAGCCCGACGCCCGCGGTGGCGATGCCCATCAGCGTGATCGTCACCAGGAACGTGTATTTGCGCCCCAGCCGGTCGCCCAGATAGCCGAACAGCACCGCGCCCAGCGGCCGGAACCCGAAGCCGACCGCGAAGCCGGCCCAGGCGAGCAGCGTCTGCACCGTCTCGTTCCCCGCCGGAAAGAAGGCGCGCCCGATGATCCCGGACGCGGCCAGCGTGCCGTAGATGAAGAAATCGTACCATTCGAACACGGTGCCCAGCGCAGAGGCGGAGATCACCAGCTTGATGTCCGCGCCGCTCGGCTCCTCGATATGCGTGTCGCTGGCGCTCGCCATGTCTCTCCCCTGCTCCGTGCACCCGGTTTACCCCGGCGCGCGCGCGCGGCAAGATGCGGCGATGCGCATCCTCATCCTCTATGGTTCGTACCGGGCCGATCGCCTCGGCATCCGGCTCGCCCGCTTCCTCACCGATCGCTTCGCCGCGCTGGGTCACGACGCGACGCTGGTCGATGCCAAAGCGGTCGGCCTGCCGATGCTCGACCGCATGTACAAGGAACATGACAAGGGGAGCGCGCCGCCCGCGATGGAGGCGCTGGCGGAGCGGATCCGCACCGCCGACGCGTTCGTCTTCGTCACCGGCGAATATAATTGGGGGCCGCAGCCGGGACTCAAGAACCTGACCGACCACTTCCTGGAGGATTGGTTCTGGCGCCCCGCTGCGATCGCCAGCTATTCGGCCGGGCGGCTGGCGGGGGCACGCGCCAATTCCATCTGGCACGCGATCCTTCCCGAAATGGGGATGCCCGTGATCCCCAGCACGTTGACGGTCGGCCCGATCGCCGCGACGCTGGATGCCGACGCGCAGCCGACCGGCGACGCCGGCGCCTCGCTGGAGCGCGCCTTCGCCCGCTTCGCCCGCGATCTCCTGTGGTGGGCGCAGGCCGCCGCGACCCGGCGCTCGACGAACGCACCACCCTATTGAAGCCGCCGCGCCGCTGGTGCATCGCGTCCGCCAGAGGGGAGACGAGCGGATGCAGCAGTTCGACGTGGTGATCGTGGGGGCGGGTCATGCCGGCGCACAGGCCGCCATCGCGCTTCGCCAGCGAAAGTTCGCGGGCACGATCGCGCTGATCGGCGACGAGCCCGAGCTCCCCTACGAACGCCCGCCGCTGTCGAAGGAATATCTGGCGCGCGACAAGCCGTTCGAGCGCATCCTGCTGCGCCCCGCCGCCTTCTGGACGGACAAGCAGGTGACGCTGTTGCCGAACACGCGCGTCGACGCGGTCGACCCCGCCGCGCACCGCGTCACTACCGCCGACGGCGAGGCGATCGGCTACGGCACGCTGATCTGGGCCACCGGGGGCAGCCCGCGGCGGCTGACCTGCACCGGGCACGACCTGATCGGCGTCCACGGCGTGCGTACCCGCGCCGATGTCGACCGGCTGATGGACGAGCTTCCCGCCACCGAGCGCGTCGTGGTGATCGGCGGCGGCTATATCGGGCTGGAGGCGGCCGCGGTCCTGACGAAGCTCGGCAAGCACGTCACCCTGCTGGAGGCGCTGCCGCGCGTGCTGGCGCGCGTCGCGGGCGAGCCGCTGTCGCGCTTCTACGAGGCGGAGCACCGCGCGCACGGCGTCGACGTGCGGCTGGGCGTCGCGGTCGACTGCATCCTGGAGAAAGACGGCCGCGCGACCGGCGTGCGGCTGGCGGACGGCGAGGTGCTCGATGGCCAGATGGTGATCGTCGGCATCGGCATCGTCCCCGCGGTCCAACCGCTGCTGGCAGCCGGGGCGGCGGGCGGCAACGGCGTCGCGGTGGATGCGCTGTGCCGCACCTCGCTGCCCGACGTCTTCGCGATCGGCGACTGCGCGCTTCACGCCAACGGCTATGCGGACGGGGCGGAGATCCGGCTGGAATCGGTGCAGAACGCCAACGACCAGGCCAATGTCGTCGCCAGGGCGCTGACCGGCACCCAGGAAGCCTATGACGCGGTGCCGTGGTTCTGGTCGAACCAGTACGACCTGAAGCTTCAGACCGTCGGCCTGTCGACCGGCCACGATGCCGCGATCCTGCGCGGCGATCCCGCCACCCGCAGCTTCTCGCTGGTCTATCTCAGGGGCGGCAAGGTGATCGCGCTCGACTGCGTCAACGCGACGAAGGACTACGTCCAGGGCCGCGCGCTGGTGGTGGGACGCGCGGAAGTGTCGCCGGAGAAGCTGGCGGATGCGGCAACGCCGCTGAAGGAGATGGTATAGTCGATCAGCCCCTCCCCCTTTGGGCGAGGGGCTGAAGGCGTCTCAATAATCCCGCGACACCCGCACGTTCCCGCTCTGCCGCCCCAGCGTCGAGATCGACGACAGCAGCGACAGCCACCGCGTCACCTGGAACTCCACCCGCGTCGCCGAATAGCCCTGCCCGTCGGTGATGATCTCGGCATAGACCCGCCGCGTCACATACTTGCCCGCCGCGATCGAGGTCCCTTGGCCCGTCTGCGGATCGGCCGGCAGGATGCGCAGCCGGTCCAGCCCCGCCGCGCGCCGCACGGCGTTGATCGGGCTTAGGCCATTGCCCCCGTCCTGCAACGCCGCCACCGCGGAGGCGAGCTGCAATGCCTCCGGCGCGGACAGGTTGGTGATCGACGTGCCGAACAACAGCCGCGACAGCAATTCGTCCTGCGGCAGCGCGGGCACGCTGGTGAACGCGATCTCCGGCCTGGCGGCCACGCCGGTGACGCGGATCGTCGCATTGACCCCGTTGGCGTTCGCATTCGCCTCGATATCCAGCGCCGGGTTCGCCGGCACCTCGCCCGCGAAGCGGATGACGCCGCGCGACAGCTCGAACTCGCGGCCCGCGAACTCGTAATCGCCGCGGACCAGATCGGCGCGCCCGGTGATCGCCGGGTTGGTGGGCGTGCCGCCGATCGTCACGTCGGTGGTCCACTCGCTCGACAGGCCCAGACCCGTCACCATCAATCCGTTGCGCGCCTTGGCGCGGATCGCCAGCTTCCACGGCGCGGCGGCCTCGTCGTCCTCGACGCCGCCGCCATCGGGCAGGTTGATCTCGCGGATGTTCAGCTGCGGCACCGCGCTCGCCACCGTCGCCTGCCCCAGCCGGTAGCGGCTGGCGTCCAGCGTCACGTCGCCGCTGATCGTCCCGCCCACGCCGTCCGAGCGGAACGCGATCGGGCCGCTCACCGTCGCGGCGATATCGTCGCGCTCGATCATCGCGGCGCGATCCGCGTTCAGCCGCAGGTCCAGCGCCACGCCGCGCCCGCCCGCGAAGTCGAAGGCGCCGCTGCCCGTCACCTTGCCGCGCCCGGCATCCGCGGTGAACGACTGCACCTGCAGGCGCGACCCCGCGAACCGCCCCTCGGCGCGCACGTTGCTCAGCACCGTGCCCGTCACCGCGCTGGCGATCCGCCCGCCGGTCGCGCGCACCACACCGCGCAGCTGCGGGTTGGCGACCGTCCCGCTCACGTCCGCGGCGATCGCGACCGGCCCCGACAGGTCGAACAGCTCGACCCGCGTCAGCCGCCACAGGGTATCCGCCGGCCCGCTGTAGCGCAGCTGCGCGAACAGTCCGGCGCGCGTCAGCCGTTCGAACCCGTCACCCGGCCCCAGCGGCTTCAGCAGCGCCTGCGCGCGCCCCACCACGCGCCCGCCCGACGCCATCACCAGCCGCACGCCCGCCTGTTGCGGCGTCAGCACCCCCGCCACGCCCAGGTCGACCGGGGTGGATGAGGTCAGCAGCCCCGACCGGGTCAGCCCGCGGATGGTCAGGTTCGTCCGCCCGGTCGGGGCCGTATCCCCGCGCACGTCCAGCGCGATCTCGCCCGAGGCGGTGCCGCCCAGCCCCAGCCCGGCATAACCGATGTCCAGTACCGCCAGCGGCAGGTTCGCGAGCGTCCCCCGCAGCGACATGGCTTCCTCGCCGAACCGCCCCGATACCTCCGCCGCGCCGCCCGCGAACACGAGCTTCGTCGGCGCCAGCACCCACGCGTCCGCGTCGCGCCGCAGCACCGCCGGCGTCTCCAGCCGGATCGGGCGCTGCCCGACCTGCCCCTGCCCGCGCACGGTATAGGTGCCGCCCGCCAGCGTCGCGACGGTCTGGATCGCGAACCCGGCGCCGCGCGAACCGGCGACCGAGGCGCGGATCTCGCCATCCTCCCCCGTCAGCCGCACGTTGCCCGCGAACCGCGCCAGCGACAGCGCGCCGCGGCGCAGGCCGCTGCCCGTCACCGTCGCCTCGGTCCGCGCGCCCGCGGGATCGAGCAGCACCGACAGGTCGACGCGCGCCTGCCGCACGGTCGCCAGCGTGCCCACCCGCGCATCGCGCGCCTCGATCCGCCCCGCGATCCGTTGCAGGCCGCGCTCGGGCGACAGGTCGAGCGCCCCGGACAGCCCCCCGCCCGCGATGGTCAGCCGGCCGCGAAAGCCCCCGTCGACGATGTCGAGCGCGCCCGACGCGCGCGTGCCGCTGACGTCCAGCCGCGCCACCACGACCCGCGCCTGCCCGCCCCCCGGCGGCAGCAGGATGTTGCCCGCCGCCGCGAACGGCCCCAGTCGCGATCCGCCCCCCGCGGTGAAGGCAAATCCCTGCGCATCGGGGTCGAGATGCGCGCGCACGTCGCGCAGCCCCATCGCCTGGTTGGGCCGGTCGAAGACGAGGTCGATCGTCGGCCGCTCGATCCGCCCGTCCAGCGTCAGCCGCAGATTGCCATAGCTCGCCTGCCGCCCCGCCCCCTCGAAATGGAACGTGCCGTCGCGCCGCCGATACCCCGTCCCCGCGAGCCGGATGTCGGGCGCGGTCAGCCGCAGGTCGGTGAAATGCAATATTCCGTCGGGCGTCCGCTCCAGCAGCGTCTCGACCCGCGGCAGGCCGCCCGCCAGCGAGCGGAAGAAGGCGTTGTCCAGCCGCAGCATCTGCGCCGTCCCGCGCCCGACGACGCGCGTGCCCTTCCCCCCCGGCCCCGGCACGACGTTCAGCCGCGACTGCACGTCGACCACGCCCAGCCCGGGGATCAGATAGCGCCCCAGCCCGCCGTTCAGCGCCACGTCGAACCGCCCCGTGCGCAGGTCCACCGTCAGCCCGATCCGCCCGGTCAGCCTGTCGGAGCGCAGCCGCAGGTCGTCGCCCGTCACCGTCCGCGCGGTCACGCGCAGCACCCCCGTCACCGACAGGTTGCGCAGGATGCCGCCGGCGACGTCGCCCACCCCCGTCACGCGCTGCGCGGAAAAGGCGATCGGCACGCTCACCGGCGCGCGCGACCACCGCCCCCGCCCCGCCGCGCGCGCGCCCTCGAACCCGGTATCGTCGAAGGAGAAGCGCGGCGCGCTCAGCCGATAGTCGAAGCGGAAGCGGCGAAACTCGCCGTCCAGGATCGCGCGCAGCCGCAGATCGCGCGCGCGCATGTTGCGAAACAGCCCCTCCGGTCGCAGCAGCCGCGCGGTGACGCGGACATTGCCGAAGCGGCTGCGCGCCAGATCGACCATGCCGCGCGCCTCCGCCGCGATCGACGGCGAGCGTAGCGCCAGCTGCCCGTCCAGCCGTCGATCGGCGAGGGTCGCCGAACCGTTCACCGTCACGCGGTTCGTCGTCAGGCTTTGCAGCTTGCCGCGCGTCACCCGGTGCGGCTCGATGGTGCCGATCAGCGTATAGGCGCCGCTGCGCTGCGACAGCGCCAGATCGGCGAGCGGCGCGTTGCCCGCCTCCGCCACCACGCGCCCCTGCCACGCGCGCCAGTCGCCGTCGCCCCCGACGTCGAGCGACAGCGCCCGATCGAGCCCCGTCAGCCGCGCCAGCACGCCCCCGGCCGTGCCGCGCACCCGCGCGTCCAGGTCGAACCGCCCCGCATCGGGGCGCGAATCCAGCCGTATCGCGACCCGGTCGCTGCCCCGCACCACCGCGATCAGGTCGACCATCGCATGGCCGTCGCGGATATCCGCCCGCGCGCGCACCCGCCCGTCGCGGACCACGCCCGTCACCTTCGGCCCCAGGACCAGCCGATCGATCGCCAGCCGCCCGACGACGATGTCGAACGACGGCAGGATCGGCCCCGTCCGCCCGGTGTCGCGCAAGCGCGGCAGCTTCGCCAGCGTCGCAGTGGCGATGTCGAGCGAGGCGATCTCCAGCCGGTTGTTCCACCACGCCAGCGGCCGCCAGTCGAGCGCGGCGCGCGGCACCGCCAGCACCAGCCCCTGCGGATCGTACACCCGAACGTCGGTCAGCACCGCGCGGCCATAGAGCGACCCGTCGATCCGCCCGATGCGGAACCGCAATCCGTTGGCCGGGCGCAGCGCGCCGATGCGATCGGCCACGACGCGGTGTCCGACATCGGTATCCACCAGCACACCGGCGACAATCACCAGCGCGATCAGCGCCGCAACGGCGACGGCCAGCCGGCGCAGCACCCGCATCAGAACGCCTGCCCCAGCGAGACATAGACCGCGATGCGCGAATCCCCCGGCTGCGGGTTCAGCGGGGTCCCGACATCGACGCGGATCGGGCCGAAGCTGGAATAATAGCGCACCCCCAGCCCCGCACCGTAGCGGAACCCGCGGAAGCTGGGCACGCCGTCGGTGTAGATATTGCCTCCGTCCAGGAACGGCACCACGCCGAAATTGCCGAACGCCCTGACGCGCGCCTCCACGCCGAACTCGGCCAGGCTGCGTCCGCCGATTGGATCGTTGTTCGGATCGCGCGGCCCGATCGACTGGAAGCCATAGCCGCGCACCGACGCCCCGCCCCCGGCATAGAAGCGCCGCGACGGCGCCACCTGATCGCGCGGCGCACCCAGGATCGTGCCCAGCCGGATGCGCCCCGCCACCACGGCGCGGTCGCTGACCGGCTGGTACGCGCTCGCGTCCAGCTGGATCCGGGTGTAGCCGAACGCGGTCCCCTGCAACGACAGCTCCGGGCTGGCGCGCCCCGCCAGCCGGAACCCCCGCGTCGGGTTCAGCAGGTCGTCCGACCCGTCATAGCCCAGGCTCGCCGGCAGCGCGCCGATCAGGAAGGTACGCCGCCGCGGCTGGCCGGTGCTGGCGATCACGTCGCGCTCGTCGGTCGCGACCAGCTCCGCGCCCAGCGACCAGATCCACTTCTTCTGGAAAAAGATGTTGGTCTGCCGCTCCAGCGTGGTCGACAGCGTCAGCGTATTGGCCTCGAACGCGTCGCGCAGCAGGTGCGCGACCGCGAATTGCCCCGTCAGCACCCGGTCGCGTCCGCGGAAATTGTTGCGCCGGACCGTCACCTGACCCAGTTGTTCGCGCGTTCCCAGCACGCCGCGCAGCGTCAGCGCCCCCTCCGGCGGGAACAGATTGCGGTGCGTCCAGCTCACTTCAGCACGCGCGCCCTCGCCCGTGCCATAGCCCAGCTCGCCCGCGACCGTGCGCGGCGGCGCGGGGGCCAGCCGCACCGCGATGTCGACCGTGTCCGGCGTGGCCCCCGGCACCGGCTTCACCTCCGCGGTGCTAACCAGTCCGGTCTGGATCAGCGCCCGGCGCAGGTCGTCCACCTGCGACGCGGCATAGGGTTCGCCGGGCTTGAAGCGGGCGATCTCCTGCACGTGCGCCGCGTCGAACACGCGATTGTCCGCGTTCGTCGTGATCCTGCCGAAGCGCCGCGCGGTGCCGGGCGCCACCTCCATCTGCAACGTCGCGGTGCGCGCGGCGCGATCCACCACGATCTCGGGCTCGCCGATCGTCGCAAACGGGTAGCCCAGCTCCCCCGTTCGCGTCCGCAGCTGCGCATCCGCCGCGGCGATCGCGTCTGAATCGACCGCATCGCCGGGCTTCACCGCGAACGCATCGCGCAACCCCGCGGCCTGCTCGACCCCCGCCACCGTCACGCCCGCAAAGCGATACAGCGCGCCGGGCGTCGCGGTCAGCACCACGACCGGGCGCTTGCCCGCGGCCCGCTCCACGCCCGTCGTCACCGCCGCGTCATAATATCCCTCCGCCTTCAACAGCGTGAGGAGCAGGTCCGCATCCTGCCGCGCACGGCGGTCCAGCTGCGCGGCATTGGCGTCCTTCCCGTCGTTGCCCGCCAGTACCGACAATTCCTCGAACCGCTGCCGCAGGAGCGGCGATCCGATCCCCTCCAGCCCGTCGATCCGCCACGCATAGCGCGTCACCGCCGTCGCCTGGGTGTCGGCCTGCGCCGCCGGCTGCGCGACCGGCGCGGCCGACAGATCGGGCCACGCCACCCCGATATCGGGCAACGGCGCCAGCGGCGAATCCGGGTCCAGCTCGGCATCGGGTACCGCGGGCGTCGCGACGCCCTGCCCCGCGGTGGGCGCGCTCACCATCATCATGCCGGCCGCGATGCCGAACAGCATGCCGCGCCGCCCCACTTCCGGCGTCATGCCTCCGCGTCTAGCCGGTGGCGAAGCGCAGAAGAAGGGGGCAAAACGCGCCACGGGGCGCAAGCCGCGCACGGCTGGCCGCGCCCACTGGCGCATCGCGCCGCCAAGTGGCAAGGCCGCGCGCATGGCCTCTTCCAAGCACACCACCGCCGGCGGCTTCCCGATCGCGATCGGCGCGCTGGGCGGTACCATCGTCGGACTGATCGTGCGCCAGCCCTCGATCGGCTTCCTCGCCGGCCTCGCGCTCGGCACGCTCATCGCCGTCGCCATCTGGCTGAAGGAACGCTGATCGGATTTCCCTCTCCCCTCGTGGGAGAGGGAGGGAGCGGCAAAGCCGCGGAAGGGTGAGGGGGCCGCGCGCTACACGTCGCGCAACAACAACCGCGCCCGCCCGATCACCTCGATCTCCGCCAACTTTACCGTCACGGCATCGAATGCCGGATTGTCGCTGACGATCTCAATCGTCCCGCCCCGCGGCACCAGCCGCTTGACCGCGACGCCGTCCTCGCGCCGGATCACGAACAGCCCGCCCCCCGCGGGCACGCGGCGCTCGCCGACGTCGACCAGCAAACGGTCCCCGTCCATCAGTGTCGGCATCATCGATTCCCCCGCGACGCGGATCATCGACGCCTGCGCCGCCGTCACCCCCAGCTGACGCAGCATCGCCGCCGGCAGCGCGACGCTGCGGATCACCCGCTCCCCCTCGGCGCTCCGCCCGCTTCCCGCCGCCGCGCTCACGTCGAGCCATGGCACCGTGACCTCCGCGGGCGGCGCAGCGGCCGGACCGCCCAGCGCCGCGTCCTCCACCCCCAGGAAATCCGCCAGCATGCGCCGGTCGCGCTCGGGCAGCACGCGCGGCGACCCACGCCCGACGAACTGCTGGAGGTAGGCGACGTTGCGCCCTAGCATTCTGGACAAGGCGGACAGGCTGACCCCGCGTGCCTGGGCGAGCGCCGCCAGCGCCTGTCGGGGATCGTCAGCCATGCCCGCACCCTAGACGCAGGAAATATCCTAGACAAGCCGAACGGATGAGAACATATAGAGAACACCTCGAATCGGAGGCGTGGATGGACCTGCTCATGGAAATCGAAACCTATCTTGATCGCACCGGCGTCGCCGCGACCGCCTTCGGCCGGCGTGCCGTCAACGACCCCCGGCTGGTGCTGGACATGCGCCGCGGCCGGCGACCGAAGCCGCACACGATCGAACGCGTCAGCGCGATCCTGCATCCCTCCCGCCGGGCGGAGGCACGCCGATGACCACGCGACTGGAACGCGCACTCACCCGATCCGCCGCGGCGGCCGGCGCGCCCTTCGCGGTGGAGCGTCACGACATCGTCGAATGGCGCAGCGCGACCTTCGCCGGCGACCGGCACCGACTGGTCGCCAGCGCCACCTCCAGCGAGCGCCTCGACCGCTGGCTGGCGCGGATCGAGACGCTGGACCTGGCGGTGCCCGGCCACGTCATCGCCGACCTGAAGATCGCCACGTGCGAGCGTGTCGGCGACGTCACCCGCTTCCGGATCGACGGGCTGACGGTCGTCACCTGAGGCGGGCTATTCCCCCTTCGCCGGGTTCACCGCGTCGCGCCCGAACCGCATGATGAGTTCGCCGATCTCGCGCGCCTGATCCATCGACCTCTTGCCCTGCTGGCGCAGGAAATCGCCCTGGATCTGCATCACCTCCGACAGGTCCTTGGCCTGCGCCGCGGCGCGCATCGCGGCAAAGGCCTCCTGCGCGTTGGCCTGCGCCTGGTCGATGATCGCCACGCCGATGGTGGAGGAATTCTCCACCATCCGGCGTCCCGACGCCTGCATCGTCTCGCCCGCCTTGCGCGCGGGGTCCATCACATGATCCTGGAACGCGCCACGCGCATCCGTGGTCGTCGCGTCGTCACCCTCGGCCATCATTCCCTCCGCGGCATCCTCGTCACGGGGAGAACCGGCCACCGTGCGGTTGGTTGCGGATCGACGGGTAGCCGCGCGCCCGCACCGGGGGTAGGATGAGGCATGCGTTTCACCCTGACCCTTGCCGCCCCGATCCTTGCTTTCACCGCGATCGCCGCGCCCGCCATGGCGCAGGATGCCGCGACCGACCCGCGCTGCGCCGCCGTGCGCGTCGCGATTCCGCCCGAACTGTCGCGCTGGAGTCAGCGCACCGCGCTCGCCGCCGGCACCTCCACGCGCAGCGCGCCGGTCCTGGTGATCGGCCGGGCGACCGACCTGCGCCTCACCACCGCCGATCGCGTCACCGTCGCCGCGGCGCCGGGTCGCGACGCGGAGGCGGGCAGCACCGCGGGGCTGGCGCTGTTCCAGGTCGCGCGTGCGGGCACCTATCGTGTCGCCCTGGGCGAGGCGGCGTGGATCGACGTCATCCGCGCCGGTCGCGCTCTGCCCTCCACCGCGCACGGCCATGGCCCGATGTGCAGCGGCATCCGCAAGATCGTCGACTTCCGCCTGACGCCGGGCCGCTACGTGCTCCAGATCGCGGGCACCCCGGCGGCCTCCGTGCCGGTGATGATCGCGCGGGGCGCGGCGGCATGATCGCGCTCCTGCTCGCCGCCGTGACGCAGGTAGCGCCCGCCGCCGCCGCCCCCACCGCCGCCCCCGCGCCCGTCGCGACCCCCGCACCGCAGGTGCAGCTCACCCGCGTCCGGCTGACCACCGACGCCGGCGCGATCGTCATCGGCGTCGATACGAAGGCCGCGCCCGTCACCGCCGCCAATTTCCTGAAATACGTCGACCAGAAGAAGCTCGACGGCATCGCCTTCTACCGCGCGGTGAAGGTCGGCGACGGCTATGGCCTGGTCCAGTTCGGCACTCGCAACGAACCCGGGCGGACGCTCCCGGGCATCCGGCACGAACCGACGACGCAGACCGGGCTCCACCACACCGACGGCGCCATCTCGATGGCGATGGCGACGCCGGGGACCGCGGCGGGCGATTTCTTCGTCGTGGTCGGCGACATCACCTCGATGGATGCCAAGGACGCCGATCCCGGCTTCGCCGTCTTCGGCCGCGTGCTGGAGGGGATGGACGTCATCCGCCGCATCCTCGTCGCCCCCACCAGCCCCACCGCGGGCGAGGGCGTGATGAAGGGCCAGATGCTGGAGCCGACGATCAAGATCACGAGCGCACGGCGGCTGTAGAGGAAAAGCGGAACCGCGGCTCAAGGCGGGACCTTTGCAAAGGGCGACATCGTGCTCCTGCCTGCGCAGGAGCACGGGGGAGCCTTTTGCAAAGGTCCCACTCAAGGCCGGGGCGACGGGACCACTCCCCCCTCGTCACCCCGGGCTTGATCCGGGGTCCCGCTTCTTCCTTCTGGACCAGCCCCGCCTTGCCGCCCCTGTGACTCCGGCGTTACAATCGCCCGCAAAGGAGTCCCCCATGAGCACCACGCTTGCCACCCGCACCGACTGGAGCGCGATCGGCGCCGAGCAGCTGGCCGACGTTATCGCGCTGCGTCGCGCGATCCATGCCGAGCCGGAGGTCGGCCTCCATTGCCCGCTGACCACGCAAAAGGCGAAGGCCGCGCTCGCAGGGCTGCCGCTGGAGATCCACGACAGCCGGAGCACCACCGGCTTCATCGCGATCCTGCGCGGCGGGCGCACCGGCGGGGCCGGCTCGAACGGCCGCACCGTCCTGTTGCGCGGCGACATGGATGCGCTGCCGATGACGGAGGAAACCGGCCTTCCCTTCGCCTCGACCATCCCCGGCGCGATGCACGCCTGCGGCCATGATGCGCATACCGCGATGCTCGCGGGCGCGGCCAGGGCGCTGTGCGCGCGGCGCGAGGAACTGTCCGGCACCGTCGTCTTCATGTTCCAGCCGGGCGAGGAGGGGCATCACGGCGCGCGCCACATGATCGAGGACGGGCTGCTCGACATTGCCCGGCCGGAGGCGGCGTTCGCGCTCCACATCTCCCCGAACGCCCCCGCCGGCATCTTCGTCGGACGCGAGGGCGCGCTGCTCGCCTCGACCGACACCGTCCTCGCCACGATCCGCGGCAAGGGCGGGCACGCCGCGATGCCGCACGAGGCGATCGATCCGATCCCCGTCGCCTGCGCCATCGTCGCCGCGCTGCAACAGCACGTCGCACGCCGCGTCCCCGTCGCGGACCCCGCGGTGCTGACGATCACGCAATTCCATGCCGGCTCCTCGCACAACATCATCCCCGGCGAGGTGAAGCTGATGGGCACGCTGCGCACGCTGTCGGAGGATACCCGCACCGCGATGCGCGCCGCCTTCCACCAGATCGCGCAGGGGATCGCCGCCGCGCACGGCTGCGTCGCCGACACCGGCATCGACGAGGGCTATCCCGTCACCATGAACGATCCGCGCGCGACGCGGCTGATGCGCGACCTGTCGACGCAGGTGGGATCGCAGCGCGGCTGGTCGACGATGCCCGCGCCGATGATGGGGGGCGAGGATTTCAGCTACGTCCTGCGCGACGTGCCTGGCGCCATGGCCTTCCTCGGCGTCGCCGCGCCGGGCACCGATCCGCGCACCAATCCGCCGCTTCATAATACGAGGATGACGATCGACGAGGACGTCATGGCCACCGGCGTCGCGATGCACTGCGCGCTGGCCGAGCATTTCCTGGAGCACGGGCTGGACTGACGCGGATGGCGGCTTCCTTGTCGGCCCCCTCGTCCGCGATCGCGGACCTGCGCCGCGCGACCGCGGCATCGCACGATGCCGTCGATGCGGCGTTCGGCGCACACGACCTCGCGGACCGCGACGCCTACCGCCGCTTCCTGGTCGCGCACGCGCGCGCGCTGCCCGCGGTGGAGGCGGCGATGCGCCCGCTCCCCTTCGCGCGCACTCTCGCCGCGCGCACTCCGTTGCTGCACGCGGACATCGCCGCGCTCGGCGAACCGCTGCCGCCCCCGCTTTCCTTCGCCGTCGAGGACGACGCCGCGCGCTGGGGCGTCCTCTACGTCGTGGAGGGATCGCGGCTGGGCGGTGCGATGCTCGCCGGCCACGTCCCCGCCGACAGGCCGCGCGCCTATCTCGCCGCGGTCCATCCCCCCGGCCAATGGCGCGCGATCCGCGCCGCGATCGATGCCGCCGCCGCGGGCCGGGACGCCGGCTGGCACGCGCGCATGATCGACGGCGCGCTGCGCACCTTCGCGCTCTACCGCGAGGCCGCCGGCGCCTGATGGCGAACGGCCCGAGGCGGCGTGCGCCGGTCGCCGCGCTGCCGTCCACCATACTTCCGCCGTCCTCGTGGCGCACGCTGGCGCTCCGCCGCACCGGAGTCCGCATGTCGTCATCCGCCACCCCCCGTATCGGACAGCTCGATTACATCCGCGGCATCGCGGTGATGGGGATCCTGCTGGCGAACCTCCCCGCCTTCGCGCTGCCCGCCGCCGCCTATTTCTCGCCGCTGGCATGGGGCGGGCACCAGGGCGCCGACCGGATCGCCTGGTTCGTCAATTTCGTGGCGGTGGAGGGCAAGATGCGCGGGCTCTTCTCGATGCTCTTCGGTGCGTCGATGCTGCTGGTCATCGACCGGGCGGAAGCCGCCGGCCGGTCGGGGCTGCGGGTGCATCTCACGCGGATGGCGGTGCTGTTCGCGATCGGCCTCGTCCACCTCTATCTGATCTGGTGGGGCGACATTCTGGCCCATTACGCGCTGGTCGGCGCCATCGCCTGTCTCTTCATCCGCTTGCCGACGCGGCTTCTGCTGCTGTTCTCGGTCCTGTTCCTGCTGCTCGACCTCCTGATGTCGGGCGGGGTCGCCGCGATGCTGTACGGGGCGACCCCGCCGTCGGCGGACATGCTGGAGGAGATCAGGAACGCGTTCGGCATCCCGCCGCGCCCCGCCCTGATCGCGGAGCTCACCGCCTATCGCGGCACGCTGGCACAGGCCGCCGCCTATCGCTGGTCCCACGCCGGCTCGCCGCTCGACGAGCTGTGGATCTTCGGCCTGCAGACGCTGAGCGCGATGCTGCTGGGCATGGCGGCCTATCGCGCCGGTTTCCTGACCGGCCAATGGTCGCGGCGCGCCTACGCCCGGGTCGCGGCGATCGCGCTCGGCGTGACGCTGCCGCTGTACGCGCTGATCGGGGCGCATTCGATCGCGAGCGGGTTCGACTATCGCTGGATTTTCACCGCGTCGGTCATCCTGGGGCCCGCGATCCGCCCCGTCACCACCCTGGGCTATGCCGCGCTCGCGCTGCTGACCTTCCGCGCCGATCGCGGGGCGAGCGCGCGGATCGCCGCGGCGGGGCGCGTCGCGTTCAGCAACTATCTCGGCACGTCGATCGTGATGCTGCTGCTGTTCACCGGCCTCCACCAGTTCGGCCGCTGGCCGCGCGCGAGCCTCTATCTGCTCGCCCCCGTGATGTGGGGGATCATGCTGGCATGGTCGCCGTGGTGGGTCGACCGATTCGCCTATGGGCCGATGGAATGGCTGTGGCGCTCGCTGGCGCGCGGGCGGTGGGAGCCGATGCGTGTGCCGCCTGCGCCCGGTTGAACGCGATCAGTTGCGAACGCGACGCAAATTTCCTTGCAATCCACTCTCAATAGCGCTAGAAGATGGGCGAGCGAGAGGGACATCCATGGTTGTCTGCGTTTGCAATGCGATACGGGAATGCCAGGTGCGCGAGGCCGCACGCTCAGGTGCCACGACCGCCTGCCAGGCATATCGTGCGGTCGGCTGCCAGGCCAAATGCGGGCAGTGCGTACCGTTCGCGCGAGACATTATCGCGCAGGAGCGCGCCGCCGCCTGACCCCGAAAGCCGCGGAAACGCGTCTGTTTCGCCCTGTCCCTGTTGACCGATCGGCGCTAAGGCGCTCGTCAGATCCCGATCGGAGGCACGTATGAAGGGCGACCCCAAGGTCATCGAATTCCTGAACGAGACGCTCAAGAACGAGCTGACCGCGATCAATCAATATTGGCTCCATCATCGGTTGCTGGAGCATTGGGGCGTCTACAAGCTCTCCGAGTTCGAGCGACACGAATCGATCGACGAGATGAAGCACGCCGACTGGCTGGCGGAGCGCATCCTGTTCCTCGACGGCCTGCCCAACTTCCAGCTGCTTGGCCGGCTACGCATCGGCGAGACGGTGGAGGAAGTCCTCAAGGGCGACCTCGCGCTCGAGATCGAGGCGGTGGCGCAGCTGAAGGGCGCGATCGCCTATTGCGAGGAGGTCCAGGATTACGTCAGCCGCGACCTCTTCAAGCGCATCCTCGTCAGCGAGGAAGAACATGTCGACACGCTGGAGCGCCAGTTCGAGATGATCGAGCGCATGGGCATCCACAATTACATCCAGCTCAACTCGATCAGCGAGCACGACAAGCCCGCCAAGGATTGATCCCTGTCCGTCATCGCGAGCGAAGCGATCCACGGCCGATCGCGCGACGCCCTGAAGTGCTACGCTTCGCTCGCCATGACCTCACGAGGGTGACCGAAGCCTCGGCAGAACGCCGCTTTCTGTGCCCCGGCGAAGGCCGGGCCCAATTGCGTTCCGGTTTCGGCATCTCACGAGCGCACCGATGCTGGTCCCCGGCCTCCGCGGGACCCTTGCAAATGGCTTCAACAGCGCCGCGTACCGGCCGTGCTCCTGCGCAGGCAGGAGCCCAGAGTCAGGCAGAACAACGCCCGTAGCGACCGGCAACCCTGGGCTCCTGCCTGCGCAGGAGTACGGTGGAGACTTTTGCCAACGCTGTCCTTGGTCGCTACTCGGCGTAAGCGGAACGTCCAGTTCTGGGCGATAGCCGTCGTTACCGGATCACCACCCAGCACTCACCCCTACCCCGCTCGGCGCCCGAAGCCGCCCGGCCGTCGCGCCACCAGCGGGGTCGTATCGCGCTCCAGCACCGCCAGCGTCTGGAAGAATAGCGGGCGCAGCGCGACCACGTCCTCGATCGCATCCTCGGGCGAATCGTGCCGCTCGACGCAGCCGCGCGCATGATCCTCGATCTTCTCCGCCAGCGCCGCGAGCGGGTCGGCGCCGAACTGTCGCGCTTCCCCCTTCAGCGTGTGCGCCGGAATGACGAGCGCGGCGGCATTGCCCTTGCGCATCGCTTCCTCGATCGCGGTGACGGACTTCGTGCCATCCTCGCGGAAATAGCCCAGGATGCGCACGAATCCGGCGCCCAGCTCGTGACGCGCACGCGCCAGCGCATCGCGATCGACCAAGATTCCGCCTTCGAACGACACCGCGCGTCTCCCTTCCCGCGCGATTCTAGCGAAAGAGCGTCACCGCACCGTTAATGTCACTTGCCGAACGGGTTTTTCGGCGCGCGCAGCATCAGCCGGACCGGCACCGCGCCGAACCCCAGTTCGCGGCGGATGCCGTTCACCAGATAGCGCTGATAGCTCATCGGCAGTTCGTCCACCCGCGTGCCGAACAGCACGAAGCCGGGCGGGCGCGTCTTCGCCTGCGTCAGATAGCGCAACTTGATCCGCTTGCCGCCCGGCGCGGGGGGCGGATTGGCCTCGATCGCGCGCTCGAACCAGCGGTTGAGCTCGCCCGTGCCGACGCGGCGCGACCAGGCGGCGCGCGTCTCGAACGCCGCCTGCAACAACTGGTCGATCCCGCGTCCGGTGGCGGCGGACACCGTCAGCAGCGGCACCCCCTTCACCTGCGCCAGCCCCTCGTCCAGCGCCTTCTTCACGCCATTGAACAGGCTGGAGGCCTGCTCCGCCACGTCCCATTTGTTCAGCGCGATGACGAGCGCGCGGCCCTCTTCCAGCACCTTGTCCGCGATCCGCAGATCCTGCGCCTCCAGCCCCAGCGTCGCATCCAGCAGCAGGACCACGACCTCGGCGAAATCGACCGCGTGCAGCGCGTCCGCGACCGACAGTTTCTCCAGCTTGTCCTGCACCTTGGCGCGCTTGCGCATGCCCGCGGTATCGATCAGCCGCACGTCGCGCGGGCCATCGGGGCCGTTCCACACCCAGTCGATCGCGATCGAATCGCGCGTGATCCCGGCCTCCGGGCCGGTAATCATGCGATCCTCGCCCAATATGCGGTTCACCAGCGTCGATTTGCCCGCATTCGGACGCCCGACGATCGCCAGCTTCAGCGGCGCGGTCTCGCTATCGAACTCGCCCTGCTCCTCTTCCTCGGGCGGCTGGAGCGGCTCCAGATGCGGCAACAGCCCCTCGAAGAGCTCGACCACGCCCTCGCCATGCTCCGCCGACAGCGCCACCGGATCGCCGAAGCCCAGCGCCAGCGCCTCCAGCATCCCGGTTTCGCCCGCGCGCCCCTCCGCCTTGTTACCGACCAGCACGATCGGCGTGTCGGAACTGCGCAGCCAGCGCGCGATTTCCTCGTCCAGCGGCACGATGCCGGCGCGCGCGTCGAACATGAACAGCGCGACATCGGCCGCGTCGACCGCCGCCTGCGTCTGCCGCCGCATCCGCCCCGGCAGCGTATCCGGGTCCTCGTCCTCATAGCCCGCGGTATCGATGATCCGGAAATCGAGGCCGAGCAGATGGGCATCGCCCTCGCGACGATCCCGCGTCACGCCGGGACGGTCGTCGACCAGCGCGAGCTTCTTGCCGACCAGACGGTTGAACAGCGTCGACTTGCCGACATTGGGGCGGCCGACGATCGCGACGATGGGAAGACGGGACATGGGGCCGCACCTAGGGGGTAGCGTGCGAAACGGCAACGCCTGCCGCGCCCACCCCGTCACCCCGGCCCTGAGCCGGGGTCCCGCTTTCGCGAAACACGGCAGAAGAAGCGGGACCCCGGGTCAAGCCTGGGGAGACGCAATACCCCTGCCCGCTCAACGATACGCCGTGATCCGCCCCTTCAGGTCCAGCGTATACAGCGTCTGGTTCGCGACCACCGGGCCGAGCGAGAACGGCTCCTTGCCCTTGATCGTCGTCTGCACGCTGCCGTCCGCCGCCGACACCGCCACCACCGCGCCGCGCGAGTTGGTCAGCCACAGCCGCTCACCCGCCAGCACCGGGCCGAACCAGTTATAGGGATCGGACTTCTTCTTCTCGTTCCTGTAATGCTCAAGCTGGCTGATCCAGCGCACCTTGCCGTTGGCGCGCGACAGGCAGACGAGCCGCGAGTCGTCGGTGACGACGAAGATCCACTCGCCCGCGATCCACGGCGTGGCGATCCCGGCCAGGTTCTGCTCCCACAGCCGCTGCCCGGTCGCGATGTCGAGCGCGACCATCCGCCCGCCCTGCCCGATCGAATAGACGCGACCGTCCTCGATCACGGGATCGGCGTCGATGTCGGCCAGGCTCGACACCGACGTGGTGATCGACGTGCGCGACAGCGCATCCTGCCACAGCGTCCGCCCGTTCTCGTAGCGATAGGCGTTCAGCTCGCCGCTGGAGAAGCCCGCGACGATCGTCCCCGCGCTCGCCGCCGGTGCCGCGACGCCGAACACGCCCTGCGTCTCCAGGCTGGCGGTGGAGGTCCACACGACCTTCCCGTTGCCCTGGTCCAATGCATAGATCTGATTGTCCTGGCTCAGGACATAGACCTGCCCGTTGGCGACCGTCGGTGCCCCGCGCAGCGGCCCGCCAGGCTTCGACCGCCAGACGACCGCACCATCGGCGGCATTGACCGCCAGCACGTCGCCCAGGCCGTCGGTCGCATAGACCTTCCCGCCGTCGACGCTGTTGTCGTAGCTCGCGCCGCCGCCGAAGCGCGCGCTGCGATTCTCGCTGCTGTCGGACAGTTCGCGCGTCCACAGTTTCGCGCCGGTATCCGCAGCGAACGCATGCAGCACCGCGTCGACATCGACCACGAACAGCTTGTTCTCCGCCACCACCGGCGCCGCGGCGAGGCGCGCGCGGTTGCCGCCGCCGTTGATCTGCGCGCTCCACAACCGCTGCGGCGTCGCCGCGAGCAACAGCTGCCCCATCGACTTGGAGGCGTTGCCGCCGGGCTGGCTCCACGCGTCGTTGGCGACCGGAGTCGGCAGCAGCACCTGGACGTCGGCCAGCGACGTGTCGGTCTCGGCGCGGTTCTCCGACATCAGGATCGGCACGCGCTGCCCCACGGTCGGGGTCTTCTTGGGCGATCCCTTGAAGACGCCGCACCCGCTCAGCCCCACCAGCGCGGCGAGCGCCAGCCCGGTCGCGAAACGCGTTTTCATCGTGCTGTCGTATCCTTGTTAGCGGCGGAGGCACCCGTATCGGTGGCCGCACCCATGGCGCCCGCCATCTGAACCGCGCGTTGACGCAAGGTGGCGGGCACGCCGTCGTCCTCGGCGATGCGCGCGAACGTCTGCCCCGCCAGGTCGCGGCGCCCCTGCCGGATATAGGCCGCCGCCATCAGCTCGCCCGCGCTACCCAGCCACGGATTGCCCGATACCGCCAGCGGACGCATCCGCTCGACCACCACATCGGGCTTCAGCGCGTCGAACTCGGCGGTCGTCTGGCGGATCAGCGCCAGGTCGCGGAACGGCTGCGCCAGCGACGCGTCGTTCGCCACCGCGGCGAACTTCGCCGCCGCCCCCTTCAGGTCGTTCTTCTGGAGCAGGATGTCGGCCTGCGTGAACTGCGCCAGCGCGCGATAGCCGTCGCGCTTCGACTGCGCGAGCGTGGCGAGCTGCCCGGAGGCACCCTTCACATCGCCCGCACCCAGGTCGTCATACGCCTTTTGCAGCTGCTCGCCCTCGCGCCCCGCCGCCTCGTTCTGGCGGTGCTGCCAGAACAGGAACGCGGCAAACGCGGCCAGCCCCAGCACGATCGCGCCGATCAGCAGCTTGCCGTAGCGGCGCCAGACATGCAGCGCCTGGTCGCGGCGCAGCTCCTCGTCGACCTCACGCAGGAACGCTTCGTTGTTCTGGGGCGTCAGGGCCACCGATCACTCCGGTACAGACAGGGGAAAACCGACGTGCCTTAGCCGCCCCGGTGGCGGAGCGAAAGGGTGCGCGTCCGCTGCCTCACGACTTCGCGGCGTAGGTCTGTTCCGCAGAGGGAAAGGCGCGGGTCCGCACCTCGCCCGCATATTCCTCGACCCGCTCGGCAACGAACGCCGCCATGTCCCCGTAACGCTTCACGAACCGCGGCGTCCGCTCGAACAGGCCCAGCATGTCCTCCGCGACCAGCACCTGCCCGTCGCATTCCGCCGACGCGCCGATGCCGATCGTCGGCACGGGAATCGCGCGGGTGATCTCGATCGCGATCGGTTCGACCACGCCCTCGATCACCACCGCGAAGGCGCCCGCCTCCGCCACCGCAAGCGCGTCGCCGACGATCTTCTCGGCTTCCGCCGCGCTGCGCCCGCGCGCGCCGTACCCGCCCAGCGCGTTGACCGCCTGCGGGGTCAGCCCGACATGCCCGACCACGGGGATGCCGCGCTCCGACAGGAACGCGACGGTCGACGCCATCGCCGCCCCGCCCTCCAGCTTCACCGCCGCCGCGCCGGTCTGCTTGAGCAGGAACGCGGCGCTCTCGAACGCCTGCTGCGGCGACGCCTCGTAGCTGCCGAACGGCATGTCGATGACGACCACCGCGTGATAGCTGCCGCGCACCACCGCCGCGCCATGCGCCGCCATCATCTCCAGCGTGACCGGCACCGTGCTGGGCAGGCCGTAGATCACCTGCCCCAGGCTGTCGCCCACCAGCAGCATGTCGCAATGCGGGTCCATCAGTTGCGCCATGCGCACGGTGTACGCGGTCAGCATCACCAGCGGCTCGCCCTTGCCGTCCGCGATCGCGGCCTTGCGGTTGCGGATCGCGGGGACCGTCAGCCGCTTCATCGGGGCGGCGACGGGGTTGGCGCGGCTGGTCGCGCTGTCGATCGTGAAGGTCGTTGACATAAAGGCTTCTTAACCCCTTGTTCTTACCCGATCCACCCGCGACGGCGCGCCAGATGCGCCAGTTTCAGCGCGATGGCGGCGACCGCGGCGATGACCAGCGGAAAATAGATCACCCACACCCCCTTCACCGCGATGATGTCGGTGGTCGCGAACAGCCAGCCGAACTGGATCATCACCGCCACCAGCGAGATCGTCAGCAGCGGAATTGCGAGCACCGACCCCGCGATCAGGGCCAGCGCGCCGAGCAGCGCGGTGCCGGTCGCCACCGCATAATCCGCCATGTACCAGATCGGCAGCCGCGCGAAGAGCGTGCGGTCATAGTCGCTCGCCGCGCCCATCGCATCGGCGCCCAGCCGGAATTGCTGGAAGCACGCGAACACGCCCATCAGCGCCCACAGCAGGAAGGCGATGACCGCCAGTCTGAACCACCACGGCCCGCGCATGTTCGTATCCTCCCCCGTGTACGGCGGCGACCATGGCGAAGGCGCAACCGTTCCACAACCACCCCGTCATGCCGGACGTGTTCCGGCATGACGGGGTTCCGCGCGCCGAACCGATGTCGTGGCACACCAAACCCGGGCCCCGGGAAAGCCGAGACCTCTGCGAAACCCGGTTCCTTGTTCCCCGGCGAAGGCCGGGGCCGAGCTGGGGGACGGCGGAACCACCGAGCGATCCCGACTTTCGCGAGACCTTTGCAAAAGTCTCCACCGTGCTCCTGCGCAGGCAGGAGCACGGCCGGTACGCGGCGCTGTTGCATCCGTTTTGCAAAGGTCCCACTTTTGCAGAGGTCTCGGAAGAGCCCGGGGTGACGGCGTGTATGAGGCGCGGCTACCCGAACAACGCCGCATACCGCTCCGGCTTGAACCCCACCTCGACGCCGTCGTCATGCACCAGCACCGGGCGCTTTATCATCGACGGCTGCGCCAGCATCAGCGCCTTGGCCCGCTCCCGATCCACCCCCTGCCGCTCGGCCTCGGGCAGCTTGCGAAAGGTCGTCCCCGCGCGGTTGAGCAGCACCTCCCACCCCACCGCATCGATCCACCGATCGAGCGTCGCGGCATCGATGCCCGCCTTCTTGTAGTCATGAAACGCAAACGCCACCCCCGCCGCGCCAAGCCACGTCCGCGCCTTCTTGATCGTGTCGCAATTGGGGATGCCGTACATCGTCACGCTCACTTCGCCACCCTCCCCTGCCGCAGGAACTCCCGGTCGAAGTCGTCGCGCGCCTTCAGCACGATCTGGCGCAGCAGCCCCGGCGCGACCAGCCGGCCGGTCTTCGCGCGCTCCAGCACGTCGGCCATTTCCGGATGCGCGGGCAGCACCACGTCGGCGGGGAGCGCCGCCAGCCGCGCGATGCTGGCGCGGTAGTCCTGCGCGATGCCGGGGTAGCGCGTGTTGCCGAACAGCCTGTTGCCCGCCACCGTCACGCTGCACGGGAAGACGACGTCGAGCGGGCGCCCCCCTCGAGCGATCTTCATCGTCCAGGTCGTGCAGCCCGGCGTATGCCCCGGCGTTGCCACCGCGCGCAGCGTCGTACCGCCCAGCGTCACGCGGTCGCCGTCGCGCACGCGGCGCGCGACCGGCACCGCGGGGAAGCGGATCACGCCGTACGTCGTCTCGCCCGGCGGAATGCCCGTCTCCAGCGCCTCCGCATCGCCCGCCCCCGCCACGACCTGCGCGCCGGTATCGCGGCGCATCGCCGTCAACCCGGCGGCGTGGTCGAAATGCGCGTGGCTGACGAGGATCAGCTTCACGTCGCGCAGTTTCACTCCCAGCGCGCGGATGTTGCGCTCGATCGCGGGCACGTTCTCCGCCATGGTCGCATCGATCAGGATCGCGCCGTCGCGGGTGCGGATCAGATACGCCGCCAGCCCCTCGGTCCCGACATAGTCGATCGCGCCGATCAGCCGCACCGGCGGGATCGGGCGCGTCCAGGCGGGCGGATCGAGCTGCGCCCAGGCAGGGGCGGCCACCGCGATCGCGGCGAGGAACAGTCGCTTCATGCGCCCGGTTATGGGCGTACCGCGGCGGGTCCTGCAACCGCGTTCGGCGCGACGAAGCGGCGCACGTCGTCGCCCAGCGCCTTCGCGCTCGCCTCGACCGTATAGAACATGTGCCCGCCCCAGTAATAACGCGTCGTCACCCGGTCGCGCGGCAACCCCGACTGCGCGACCAGATAATCCATCGCGCCGATCGTCGTCTGCGTATCGAAATAGCCGTTGCCCACGAACAGCCGCGTCGCCGGCTGCGTGTCCAGTACCGTCTTCAGCTGCCCGACATAGGGCATGTCGAGGAACGGAGAGACGACCGGCGCCCAGCCCCAGCGCGTGAAATACGCCTCCGCCGGATTGCCCGTGGCATAGACGCCCGCCGCCGCCGGCACGCCCAGTTCGTCATGGAACAGCAGCACCGCCTCCGGCGTGTGTCGGCTGTTATATGCCGCGCCCTCGGCCCCGGCGGGCACGACGTAGCGCGCGTCGTTGGTGTCCAGCCTGCGCCCCGGCAGCAGCAGCTTCTGATAGGCCGCCTTGCTCACCTTTAGCCGCGCCTTCACGAACTCCGCCGCGGGCAGCCCGGTGAACGCCTCCAGCCGTGCCGCCACCGCCGCCTGCCGCTCCGGCGAGGCGCGGTCGCCCTGGAACAGCGTGGTCAGATACTCGCCCGCGCCATAATCCTCCGCCGCACGGATGAACTGCTCGAAGGTGCGCCCCTGCGCGCGCACCTTGCCCTGCGCCCAGCCGATCGCCGCCAGCGTCGGCAACGATACGGCATAGCTCACGATGTTGTTGGGTCGCTGCGCATATTCCAGGATGTTGACCGCCTGTCCCAGCAGCATGATCCCCGCCACCGGATCGCCCGCCGTGCGCAGCTGGTCCGCCGCCTCCACCGCGCGCATCGTGCCGTAACTCTCGCCGATCAGATACACCGGCGCCCCCGGCCGGTCGTGGAGCACCCGCCAGCGCTGCACCAGCTGCGCCAATTGCCGCGCATCCGCCGCATTGGAGAATTGCGACTCGGGCGCGACCCCCGGCAACGTGCGGCTGTACCCCGTGTTCGCGGGGTCGAAGATGACGATGTCGGTCGCATCCAGCGGCATATACGGGTTGTCGACGACGCGGAACGTCGCCGGATCGGCGCTCAGATCGTCCGGCACCGCCACCCGCTTCGGCCCGAACATCCCCATGTGCAGCAACGCGGTCGGCCCGATCGGCCCGCCGTTGAAGACGAACGCGACCGGCCGGTCCCTCTCCCTGCCGCGCGCGATGTAGGAGGTCGCGACCAGCCGCGCCGCGGGCTTGCCGTCGAGCCCGTCGACCACCACCGGCTCGACCACCGCATCATAGGCGATGGCGGTCCCGCCGAAGGTGCCGCGATGCGCGGTGACGATCGGCGCGGCGATGGTGACGGGGGACAGCGCCTGCTGCGCGACGACGGGCGACGCCACCGAGACGAACGCCGCGACCGCCGCCATCCGCCATGTCCGCTGCCGCATTCGCCCGCTCCCTCTCGTCATGGCGGACAGCCTAGCGCGGGCGCGCGCGCCATGTCCTTGCCTTTGCGCCCGCTTTCACCGCCCGGGATGCAAGGATTATGCGCGCAGCGCCGCCACCAGCGGCACATCGACCGGGGGCATCGGCAGCGTCGCCAGCCGCTCCGGCACATCCCAGCGCAGCGCATCCGCTGCCAGTGGCCGCGGCGTGCCGCCCCAGCGCGTGCAGCGGTAGAGCAGCATCGTCACCATCCCATCGCTCGCAAAGGACAGCGGCGCGAGCGCGCCCGCCTCGACCATGATGTCCAGTTCCTCCGCCAGCTCGCGCACGAGCGCCTCCGTGGGCGCCTCGTCCGCCTCCACCTTGCCGCCGGGAAACTCCCACAGTCCGCCATGCTGCTTGTACGCCGGGCGCTGCTGCATCAGGCAGCGCCCCCGCGCGTCGATCAGCGCCGCCGCCACCACCAGGACCGTCATCGACCGTTCCTTAACCCGTTACCCGATACGACGCGTCCATGCTGCGCCCGATCCGCCCCGTCCGCTACCTGATCCGCGTCGCCCGCCTGATCCGCCTCGTCGCCGATTCGCGTGGCGCGACCGCGATCGAATACGGCCTGATCCTCGCCATCCTGTCGCTGGGACTGGTCGGCGCGATGAACAATTGGTCGGCGGCGAACAACGGCCTGTGGGAATTCGTCAGGCGCAATCTGGTTATCGCCAGTTAACGCTCTTTCGGCCCAAAATTCATCCGCGCCTTAAATCTTTATCAACCGCGCCTTCCTACACCCGTCATCGCTGAAGCCGCTTTCGAAGGGTGGCTGGCCGGGTAACTGAAGCTTCACGTGTCCACGGAGATCGACATGCAGACCATTCGCAAGTTCATCAAGAACAACAAGGCCGCGACCGCGATCGAGTACGGCCTGATCGCCGCGCTGATCGCCGTGGCCGCCATCGCCGCCATGCGCGGCCTGGGCAACCAGCTGACCACCACCTTCAACGGTGTCAGCACGAAGATGGCGACGTCGAACTAAGACGACGACGATCCCGAAGGGATCAGGAGGGGCGGCGGAACTTCGGTTCCGCCGCCCTTTTCGTCGTCGGAGTGCGGGTGTTACGCCACGCGCCCCATCTTCAGGAATTTCTCCCGCCGGTCGCGGCGCAGCGCGTCGCCGCCCATCCCCGTCAGGTCGCGCAGCTGCGCCTCCAGCGCATCGCCCAGCACCGCGATCGCCGCCGCGGGATCGCGGTGCGCGCCGCCGACCGGCTCGGCGACGATGCCGTCGATCACGCCCAGGCTCTTGAGGTCCTGCGCCGTCACCTTCATCGCCTCGGCCGCATCTGCCGCCTTGTCCGCGGTGCGCCACAGGATCGACGCGCAGCCCTCGGGCGAGATCACCGAATAGACCGCATGTTCGAACATCAGCACGCGATTGCCGCTGGCCAGCGCGATCGCGCCGCCCGAACCGCCCTCGCCCACCACCGCGGCGACCATCGGCACACCCAGCGCCAGGCACGCCTCGGTCGAGCGTGCGATCGCCTCCGCCTGGCCGCGCTCCTCCGCCTGGATGCCGGGGAACGCGCCAGAGGTATCGACCAGCGTCAGCACCGGCAGCCGCGCGCGATCGGCCAGCTCCATCAGCCGGATCGCCTTGCGATAGCCCTCGGGCTTGCCCATCCCGAAATTGTGGCGCAGCCGGCTGGCGGTATCGTCGCCCTTCTCATGCCCCAGCACCATCACGCGCTGCCCGCGGAAGGTCGCGAAACCGCCCAGGATCGCCTGATCGTCGCCGAACGCGCGATCGCCCGCCAGCGGGACGAATTCCTCGAACAGCCCGGCGACATAATGTTTGAAATGCGGGCGCTCGGGGTGGCGCGCCACCTGCGTCTTCTGCCACGGCGTCAGCCTGGCGAACGTGTCCTTCAGCAGCCGGTCCGACTTCGTCTGCAACTTGGCGATTTCGGCCGAGATATCGACGCCGCCATCGGCGCCGGTGTCGCGCAATTCGTCGATGCGCGCCTGAAGCTCCGCGATGGGCTTCTCGAAGTCGAGGAAACTGGGCATCGCGCGCCGTTACGTGCCGGACACCGATGCGTCAACGCGCGCCTCCGCCAGCGTCCGTTCGAGCGGGTGCCGCTCGTTGACCAGATCGACCAGCCGGCGGCGGTCGACATGGGTGTAGATCTCGGTCGTCGCGATGTCGGCATGCCCCAGCATCGTCTGCAGCGCGCGCAGGTCCGCGCCCCCCTCCAGCAGGTGCGTGGCGAAGGCATGGCGCAGCACGTGCGGGCTGATCCGGTCGGGCGGGATACCCGCCTCCGCCGCGATGCCGCGCACCAGCTGGAACAGCCGCACGCGCGAGATATGCGTACCGCCCGAGGGGAACAGGTATCCCGCCGCCGCGGGCACATGCGCCCGCCACGCCGCCACCGCGGCGCGCGCGCGGTCGGACAGCGGCACCAGCCGCTCGCGCCCGCCCTTCCCCTTCAGGATCAGGAACGGGCGGTCCGGATGCACCGCGTTGCGCGGCAGCGACACCAGCTCGCTCGCACGCAGCCCGCTGCCATAGAGGAGTTCGATCAGCGCCGCGAGCCGCAGGTCGGTCGCGATCGGCGGATCGCGCGCCAGCCGCGCCGCGACCGCCGCGAACAGCCGGTCGACATCGGCATGACCCAGCGTGCGCGGCAGGGCACGGCGCGTACCGGGGCGCGGCAGGGCGCGCGACGGATCGTCCGCACGGTCGCCCTCGTCGAGCAGGAAGCCGAAGAACCGCCGCAGCGCCGCCGCCTTGCGCGCGACGGTCGCCCGCGACAGGTCGCGCCATTCGTCCGCCAGCCGCGCCAGCGCGTCCGCGTCGGCGCGGGCCAGCGCGCCGGCCAGCACGTCCGACGCCAGCGTCAGGTCGCGGCGATACGCCGCCAGCGTATTCGCCGCCGCCCCCGCCTGCGCCGCCATCATCTCCAGGAAGCGCTCGATGGCGTCGCGGTCGGTCATGCCGCCGGATCGTCATCCCCGCGCAGGCGGGGATCCAGATGCGCTAAGGCCTGTAAAGAGAGCCACGACGGTAGCGTGTCGGGATTCCCGCCTTCGCAGGAATGACGAGGCGCAGGCGCCATCCCCATCACCCGACCCGCGCGATCGCCTCCGCGGCGATCATCCGCGCCTCGCCGTCCAGCCCGACCGCGCGCAGGCCGGACACCACGCGGTACAGCGCGGCGGGCGGAATGCCGCTCCACCGCCCGCTCTGCATACCCACCGCCGCCAGCAGCAGCACCGTTCCGGGCTGACGCTCGCGCGCGGCGCGGTCGATCGCGCGCGTCCAGCTGTTCTCCGCGCCGATCCGCACGTCCAGCGACGACGCGCGCTCCTCCATGTCGCCCTGCGACAGCCGCCCCAGCCCGGCCAGCCCGGCGAAGAACAGCTGCCGCTTCCGCTCCGCCAGGGGCCCTTCGGGCGCGTAGGTGCCGACGACCCCGCCCGGCCGCTGCCCGATCGCATCCGGATCGGCGAGCAACAGCATCGCCCAGGCGTCGCCGCCCTCCTTCACATGCCCGCTCCACCGCATCGCGGTACGGTCCAGCCCGGCGGTCAGCATCGATGCGATCACCCGATCGGCGCGCGCGTCGCCGTCGACCACCGGCAGCCGTCCCGCGGCATGCGCGGTCAGCACCAGCCGGGCATATCGTGCGGCCGGCGTCTCCGCCTCGTCCCACAGGCGCTGCATCGCGTCCAGCCGCGCGCGCGCGTCGTTCGCGGCATAGGCATCGCGCAGCGCATTGGCGGTCCGCGTCAGCGGCGCGGGCATGTCGTCCGCATCGCCCAGCGCCGAATAGAGATCGACCAGCGCCGCGCTGGAGATCACCCCCATCGCCGCCGCGGCCTCCGCCGGCACCGCCCGCTCGGCCAGCGGGATCCCCGGCGCCAGCGCGCGCCATCCCGCGACCTGCGCGCCGACCGTGGCGTACAATTCGTCGGGAATGGAGACGCCCGTCGCCGTCGCCAGACCGAAGCGCCACGCGGTCAGCTCCGTCACCGGCGCCCATTCGATCGTGATCGCCTGTCGGCTGTTCAGGCCCGCGCCCATCACCTTCTGCGCCAGTTGCAGGTCGACCCCGCTCGCCACCCGCCGCCGCCGCACATCGGCGATCAGCGGCTGCGACCGCGCATTGCCGGTCAGCCCGGCGCACATCGCGCGCGCGACGATCCAGCCGCGCTCGCTGTTGCCCGCCGCGTCCGCCAGCGGGCACAGCCCGGCCGGGTCCGCGGTGGCCAGCGCCGCCTGCATCCACACCTGCCGCAGCTTGGGCGTGATACGGTCGGTGTCGACCGCCTGGACGACTGCGCGCGCATCCGCCGCCTCGCCCATGCGCAGCAGCAGCCAGGCGCGCTCCGCGGCGAAATCGGCGCCGCCCACGCCCGCGGGCGTGTCCACCCGCGCCACCAGCATCCGCCGCAGCGCGATCGACAGCCAGCGCGACGGCAGCGGTGCCGACAGCCGCCGCATCAACGTTTCCAGATACGCGCCGTCCGCCGCGCCAAAGGCGTCGCTCGCGAACGCATCGCTCGCCCCCACCCGCGCCAGCGACCGGCGCGCGGACGCGGGCATCTCATAGCGCGGCGTCGGCATCGGAGAGGGGCTGGCGCTGGGGGACGGCAGCGGCGACGGCGATCCGCCGGGGGTCGGCAGCGGCTGGACCATCGGCACCCCGCCCGTGGCGGTGGCGGTGGCGACGGGCGCAGGCGTGCGCGGCGCGGCGCTGGGCGCCGGCGCCGGGTCCGAGAAGCCCGGCGGCAGCAGCGATTCGGGGCGTTCCTGCGCGACCGCGGCCGCCGCGGCGGCGAGCGCCGTGGCCCCCGCCAGCAGCGCGCGCCTAGCTCGCGAGGTTGCCAAGCTCGACCGCCTTCTCGATCCGCGTCGTCGGCTGCTCGGTGGCGCGGCCGGCGAAGAAGAACAGCGCGCCGAACACGATGGCCAGCAGCACCACGACGGAGACGATCAACCGAGACATCAATACTTCCCCGTCACTTTTCTCAGGTGTCACTTTACTCAGGCGTCACTTTAATCATGCGTCCGCCACGATCCGCACCGCGTCGCCGCGGGCGATCCGCGCACCGTCGGTTGCCGACGCCGATGTGCGCTGTATAGCCGGGCGGACGATGTTGCAAAGCCCACCCGTGACCGATCAGACGCCATCCCCCGCATGGCACGGGCAGCCGATCGTGCTCGTCGGGCTGATGGCGACCGGCAAGTCGACGATCGGGCGTCGCCTGGCGACCCGGCTCGGGCTGCCCTTCGTCGATGCCGATAGCGAGATCGAGGCGGCGGCGGGCATGTCGATCAGCGACATCTTCGCGCGCTTCGGCGAGCCGCATTTCCGCGACGGCGAGCGCCGCGTGATCCAGCGGCTGATCGACGGCCGGCCGAAGGTGATCGCGACCGGCGGCGGCGCCTTCATCAACGACGACACGCGCGCGCTGATCCTGGCGGAGACGCTCGCGATCTGGCTCGACGCGCCGATCGCGGTGCTCGCGGAACGAGTCGGTCGCCGCGACACCCGCCCGCTGCTGCGCGGTAAGGATCCGGCCAAGGTGCTGGGCGAGCTGGCGGCGGTGCGCAACCCGCTCTACGCGCTGGCGCCGATCCGGATCGAAAGCGGCCACGGCCCGCACGAAACGACGGTGCGCGCGATCATGGAGGCGATAGGCAAGTGACGATCATCCCCGTGGCGCTGGGCGAGCGCAGCTACGACGTGCGGATCGAGGGCGGCCTTCTGGCACGTGCGGGCGAGTTGCTGGCACCGATCGCGGGCAAGCGGGCGATGACGATCGTCGCGGATGCGAATGTCGCGCCCCATCTCGCCACGTTGGGCCGCTCGCTGGAGGCGGCGGGCATCGCGCACCACGACGTGGTCCTCCCGGCGGGAGAGGGGTCGAAGAGCTGGGCCACGCTGGAGCGGCTGACCGACCGGCTGCTGGAACTGGGGACCGAACGCGGCGACCATGTCGTCGCGCTGGGCGGCGGCGTGATCGGCGATCTCGTCGGATTCGCCACCGCGATCCTGAAGCGCGGCTGCGGCTTCGTGCAGATCCCCACCACGCTGTTGTCGCAGGTCGATTCGTCGGTCGGCGGCAAGACCGGGATCAACGCGCGCGCGGGAAAGAACCTGATCGGCGCCTTCCACCAGCCCAGGCTGGTGCTGATCGATCCCGACGTGCTCGACACCCTGCCCGCGCGGCAGGTCCGCGCCGGCTATGCCGAGGTGGTGAAATACGGGCTGATCGACGACGCCGATTTCTTCGCCTGGTGCGAGGCGAACGGCGCGGCGTTGCTGGCGGGCGACCGCGACGCGCGCACCCATGCCATCGCGCATTCGGTCGCCGCGAAAGCACGGATCGTCGGCGAGGACGAGTTCGAGACGACGGGGCGGCGCGCGCTGCTGAACCTCGGCCACACCTTCGGCCATGCGCTGGAGGCGGAGGCCGGCTTTTCCGACCGCCTGCTCCACGGCGAGGCGGTGGCGGCGGGCTGCGCGCTGGCGTTCGGCTTTTCCGCCGCCACCGGGCTGTGCCCCCGCGAGGATAGCGAGCGCGTCGCGGCGCACTGGCGCGCGAGCGGGCTGCCGGACGGTCTGGCGGCGGCGGGGATCGACGCCCCCGCCGCGAAGCTGGTCGAGCATATGCGCCACGACAAGAAAATGGCGGCGGGCACGCTGCCCTTCCTGCTCGCCCGCGGGATCGGCCAGACGTACCTCGATCGCACGGTGGACCTGGGCAAGGTCGAGGCGTTTTTGGCCGAATCTCGGTAACTACCTCCGTTCGTGCCGAGCGACGTCGAAGCACAGCCACCACTGCCTTCCCGTCGCCGTCGACTTCGCTCAGGCCGAACGGCTGGCAGTCAGCGTACGCCACCGCGCGGAACGCGCCCTCCCGCAACCCGTTACCGCACCTGATCGCCATCAGGAGCACCCCATGCCCTATATCAAGACCCGCGACGGCACCGACATCTACGTGAAGGACTGGGGCCAGGGTCGCCCCGTGATTCTGATCCACGGCTGGCCGCTGTCGTCGGACAGCTGGGACCCGCAGATGAAGGCGCTGGCGGACGCGGGTTTCCGCGCCATCGCCTACGACCGCCGCGGCTTCGGCCGCTCGGGACAGCCATGGTCGGGCTACGATTACGACACGCTGACCGACGACCTGCGCGACGTCATGGAGGCCGCCGGCGCGACCGAGGATGTGACGCTGGTCGGCTTCTCGATGGGCGGGGGCGAGGTTGCCCGCTACATGTCGCGCCATGGCGGCAGGGGCGTGGTGTCGGCCGCGCTGATCGGCTCGGTCGTGCCCTATATGCTCAAGACCGACGACAATCCCGACGGCGTGCCGGAGGAGACGCTGCAGGGGATCGCGGACGGCATCCTGAAGGACCGCCCCAATTTCTTCCGCACCTTCTTCAAGGACTTCTTCGGTGTCGGTTATGTCACCAGCCCGGTCAGCGAGGCGCAGCTCGACTGGGCGTGGCGACTGGCGATGCAGGCCGGGTTGCAGGGGACGCTGAAATGCGCGGAGAGCTTCGGCCACACCGACTTCCGCGGCGACCTGCCCGCGTTCCGCGTGCCCACGCTGGTGCTGCACGGTACCGGCGACAAGACCGTGCCGATCGACACCAGCGCCCGCCAGGCCGCCCGTGGCATCGCCGATGCGCAGCTGGTGGAATATGACGGCGCCCCCCACGGGCTGTTCGCGACCGAAAGCGATCGCCTGACCCGCGACCTGCTGACGTTCCTGGGGCGCTGATCTTTCGTCACCCCGGGCCTGACCCGGGGTCCCGCTCCCATCCGACGCCAGCGCAGAAGCGGGACCCCGGCTCAAGGCGGGACCTTTGCAAAAGGCTACACCGTGCTCCTGCGCAGGCAGGAGCCCAGGGTTGCAGTTCCATAAAGCGTTGTTCTGCTTGGCCCTGGGCTCCTGCCTGCGCAGGAGCACGGCATGGGCTCGATGCCGTTGCACCCGTTTTGCAAAGGCCCGGCTCAAGGCCGGGGTGACGTCGTCACGCCGCCAACCACTCCCGCTTCGGCACGCCCTGCGTCCACAGCAGCGCCGTCAGGTCGCCATGCTCGATCCGCGCCGCCGCCGCCGCCGCCACGACCGGCTTCGCATGATACGCGACCCCCAGCCCCGCCACGCCGATCATCGCCAGATCGTTGGCGCCATCGCCGACCGCCAGCGTCTCCGCCTCGCCCAGCCCCAGCGTCGCGCGCGTCTCCAGCAGCGTCGCCCGCTTCGTCTCAGCGCCAACGATCGGCCGCGCGACCGCCCCGGACAGCGCGTCGCCCTCGATCTCCAGCACGTTGGCGATGGCGCGATCGAAGCCGATCTCCGCCGCGACCGGCTCCGCGAAGCGCGTGAACCCGCCCGATACCAGCACCGCCCGCGCGCCCCAGCCGCGCATCGTGCGCACCAGCGCGCGCGCGCCGGGCATGATCGTCACCCGTTCGCGCAGGCAATCGTCGATCACCCCCGCGGACAGCCCCTTGAGCAGTCCCACGCGCGCATCCAGCGCGCCCTCGAAGTCCAGCTCGCCGCGCATCGCCGCCTCGGTGATCGCCGCGATTCGCGGTTTCAGCCCGGCGTAATCGGCGAGTTCGTCGATGCATTCGATCGTAATCATCGTCGAATCCATGTCCGCGACCAGCAGCATCTTGCGTCGTCCCGCCGCCGGCTGGACCACCACGTCGACGCGCTCGAACGCCCCCTCGACCGCCGCGCGCGCCGCGGCGGGATCGGTCCCGAACGGCACGTCGGCCGCATCGCCGTCGTCGATCCACGCCGCGTCGGCGGGCGCGCAGCCGGCCGCCGCCAGCCGCGCCCGCGCGTCCGCCACGATGCTTGGCGTCAGCCGCCCTGCTGCTATCAGCGTCGCCGTGAACATGCCTATCCCCGCTAAACCAAGGGTGGCGCTCATCGCAGGGCCGACCGCCAGCGGCAAGAGCGCGGCCGCGATCGACCTGGCGGAGCGGATCGACGGCGTTGTCGTCAACGCCGACGCCAGCCAGGTGTACCGCGACCTGCGCATCCTCTCCGCGCGCCCCGATGCCACCGACGAGGCGCGCGTGCCGCACCGGCTGTTCGGCCATATCGACGGCGCGGAGTCCTGCTCCGCGGCGCGCTGGGCCGCCGATGCGCGCGCGATCATCGCGCAGACCCATGAAGCGGGACAGGTGCCGATCCTGGTCGGCGGCACCGGCCTGTACCTGCGCACCCTGCTGGACGGCATCGCCCCGGTGCCCGACATCGACCCCGCCATCCGGACCGCGATCCGCGCGCTGCCCGTCAGCGAAACCCATGCCGCACTGGCACGGGAGGATCCCGCCGCCGCCGCGCGCCTGGCCCCCGGCGACACCGCCCGCATGGCGCGTGCGCTGGAGGTGATCCGCAGCACCGGCCGCCCCCTCGCCGCATGGCAGGCGGAGCGCCACGGCGGCATCGGCGGCGACATCGACCTGCGCGCCATGGTGCTGCTGCCCGATCGCGACGCGCTGATGCAGCGCTGCGACCGCCGCCTGATCGCGATGTTCGACGGCGGCGCCGTCGACGAGGTGGCGCGCCTCCTGGCGCGGGACGACGTCCCTCCCGACGCGCCCGTCCGCCGCGCGATCGGCGTCCCCGAGATCGCCGCGATGCTGGACGGCGCGATCGACCGCGAGCAGGCGCTGGCCCGCGCGCAACTCGCCACGCGCCGCTATGCGAAGCGCCAATATACGTGGTTCCGCCATCAGCCGCCGCCCGGCTGGCTCCGGACGCCCACCGTTAATTCGCAATTTTATTTCGCATAAACCGTTTGACGCGTAACTTTCGATGCCGTAGCGCGCCGCGACCATCGCGGCTAAGGAGGCCGCGCGTTCCCGTTGGAGGAGAAGTGACGTGACCGAGAAGAGCGGAGCAGACATCCTGGTCGAGGCGCTGTGCGATCTCGGCGTGGAGGTCGTGTTCGGCTATCCGGGCGGCGCCGTGCTGCCGATCTACGACGCGCTGTTCCGGCACACCGCCGGCGGCACGCCGCGGATCCGCCACGTGCTGGTGCGCCACGAACAGGCCGCGACCCATGCCGCGGAAGGCTATGCCCGCGCCACGGGGAAGCCGGGCGTCGTGCTCGTCACCTCCGGCCCCGGCGCGACCAACGCGGTCACCGGCATCACCGATGCGCTGATGGATTCGATCCCGATGGTCGTCATCACCGGACAGGTGCCGACGACGCTGATCGGGTCGGACGCGTTCCAGGAGGCCGATACCGTCGGCATCACGCGCCACTGCACGAAGCACAATTATCTCGTGAAGGACCCGGCGCGTCTCGGCCCCGTCATCCACGAGGCGTTCCATATCGCGACGTCCGGCCGCCCCGGCCCGGTGGTGGTGGACATCCCCAAGAACGTGCAGGTCGCGACGGCGAAGTATCAGAAGCCCGGCCCGATCCAGCACAAGACCTATCGCCCTGCCCTCAAGGCGGATCGCGCCGCGATCGAGCAGGTCGTCGACATGCTCGCCGCGGCCGAGCGTCCGGTGCTCTACACCGGCGGCGGCGTCATCAATGCCGGGCCCGCGGCGTCGCAGCTGTTGCAGGAGCTGGCGCGCATCACCGGCGCGCCCGTCACCTCGACGCTGATGGGTCTGGGCGCGTATCCCGCCAGCGGCCCGCAATGGCTGGGGATGCTGGGGATGCACGGCACCTACGAAGCGAACATGGCGATGAACCAGGCCGATCTGGTCGTCGCCATCGGCAGCCGCTTCGACGACCGCGTCACCGGGCGGCTCGACGCGTTCAGCCCCAACAGCCGCAAGGTCCACATCGACATCGATCGGTCGAGCATCAACAAGACGGTACGCATCGACCTCGCCATCGTGGCCGACGCCGGGCACGCGATGGAGGACATGATCCGCGTCTGGAAGTCGCGCCAGCATCCGAAGCCCGATACGTCGGAATGGTGGCGGCGGATCGACGGCTGGCGCGCGGTCCGGTGTCTCGACTTCCCGGAGAACGAGCCCAACGGCTACAACGGCGAGATCATGCCCCAGCGCGCCGTGCGCGCGCTGTGGGAAGCCACGCGTGCCCGCCAGCCGATCATCACCACCGAGGTCGGCCAGCACCAGATGTGGGCCGCCCAGCATTTCGGCTTCGACCTGCCCAACAAGTGGCTGACGTCGGGCGGGCTCGGCACGATGGGCTACGGCCTGCCCGCCGCGATCGGTGCGCAGCTGGGCAATCCCAAGGCGCTGGTGATCGACATCGCGGGAGAGGCATCGATCCAGATGAACATTCAGGAGCTGGCCACGGCGACGCAATATCGCCTGCCGGTGAAGGTCTTCATCCTGAACAACGAATATATGGGGATGGTCCGCCAGTGGCAGGAGCTGACCTATGAGAGCCGCTATGCGGAGAGCTATTCGGATTCGCTCCCCGATTTCGTGAAGCTGGCCGAGGCCTATGGCTGGAAGGGCATCCGCATCGAGCGGCCCGACCAGCTGGAGGCGGGCATCGCGGAAATGCTGGCGCACGACGGCCCGGTGATGGTCGATTGCATGGTGGCGAAACTCGCCAACTGCTTCCCGATGATCCCCTCCGGCGCGGCGCACACCGACATGATCCTGCAGGCGAACGAGGTCAGCGGCACCATGGACGACGAGGCCAAGGCACTGGTTTGAGCAACCCTCCCCCCTCCCTTTCAAGGGAGGGGGCCGGGGGGTGGGTGGCGTGCTCGCGCAACGGCACCTGCGCCTCCCGCCCGCCCCGTATCACCCGGACGCGACCCACCCCCAGCCCCTCCCTTAAAAGGGAGGGGAGCGAGAAGAAGATGCACATCAGCGAAGAGAAAGCCGAGCGCCATACGCTGGCGGTCATCGTCGACAACGAACCCGGCATCCTGGCGCGGATCGCCGGTCTGTTCACCGCGCGCGGCTACAATATCGAGAGCCTGACCGTGTCGGAGGTGACCGCGGACAAGGCGGTCAGCCGGATCACGATCGTCACCTCCGCATCGCCCGCGACGCTGGAGCAGATCGTAGCGCAGCTCGACCGGCTGATCCCGGTCCACCGCGTCCACGACCTGACGGCCGAGGGCCCCCATGTCGAGCGCGAGCTGGCGCTGGTGAAGGTGCGCGGCACCGGCGACCACCGCATCGAGGCGCTGCGCCTGGCCGACGTCTACCGCGCGCGCGTGGTCGACGCGACCACCAGCAGCTTCGTCTTCGAGGTGACCGGCGGGATCGAGAAGATCGACAAGTTCGTCGAGCTGATGGGCGAAGTCGGCCTGATCGAGGTCGCCCGCACCGGCATCGTCGCCATCGCCCGCGGCAAGGACGCGGCGTAAGTTTTCAACAACACCACGTCACCCCGGACTTGATCCGGGGTCCCGCTTCTTCTGCGACGACGAGGAAAGCGGGACCCCGGCTCAAGGCCGGGGTGACGAAAGAGGGAGTATCGAAATGAAGGTCTATTACGATCGCGACGCCGATCTGAACCTGCTCACGGGCAAGAAGATCGCCATCGTCGGCTACGGCTCGCAGGGCCATGCGCACGCGCAGAACCTGCGCGATTCGGGCGTGAAGGAGGTCGCGATCGCGCTGCGCGAGGGCTCGGCCACCGCGAAGAAGGCCGAGGGCGCCGGCTTCAAGGTGATGGGCAACAAGGAAGCCGCCGCCTGGGCCGACATCATCATGATCCTGGCGCCGGACGAGCATCAGGCCGCGATCTGGGAGAACGATCTGAAGGGCAATGTGCGCCCCGGCGCCGCGCTGGCGTTCGCGCACGGCCTCAACGTCCACTTCGGGCTGATCGAGGCGCCCGCCGACATCGACGTCATCATGATCGCGCCCAAGGGGCCGGGCCACACCGTCCGCTCCGAATACGTCAAGGGCGGCGGCGTGCCGTGCCTGATCGCGGTGCAGCAGGACGCCAGCGGCAACGCGCACGACATCGCGCTCGCCTATGCCTCGGGCGTCGGCGGCGGCCGCTCGGGCATCATCGAGACGAACTTCAAGGAAGAGTGCGAAACCGACCTGTTCGGGGAGCAGGCCGTGCTGTGCGGCGGCATCACCCATCTGATCCAGGCCGGGTTCGAGACGCTGGTCGAGGCCGGCTACGCCCCCGAAATGGCCTATTTCGAGTGCCTGCACGAGACGAAGCTGATCGTCGACCTGCTGTACGAGGGCGGCATCGCCAACATGCGCTACTCGATCAGCAACACCGCCGAATATGGCGACATCACCACCGGCCCGCGGATCATCACCGAGGAAACCAAGAAGGAGATGAAGCGCGTGCTGGCCGACATCCAGTCGGGCCGCTTCGTGAAGAATTTCGTCCTCGACAACCGCGCCGGCCAGCCCGAGCTGAAGGCCGCACGCAAGGCGGCAGAGGCGCATCCGATCGAGAAGACGGGCAGCGAACTGCGCGCGATGATGCCGTGGATCGGCGCGAACAAGCTGGTGGACAAGGAAAGGAACTGATCGAAGCGCGGCAGGCGTCGGCGATGCCGATCGCCTGACTCGCGCGAGATCGGCCGGCCCGGCCAGCCGGCCCACAGGGCACGGCTTCGCCGGGTCCGACGGGCCGGCGGGTTGGGAGCCCCTCCGTCACCCCGGGCTCGACCCGGGGTCCCGCTCCTCCCGCGAGGGTGGAAAGGAGCGGGACTCCGGCTCAAGGCGGGGCCTTTGCAAAAGGCCACACCGTGCTCCTGCGCAGGCAGGAGCCTTGAGCCCAGCAGAACAACGCCTTATCGGACCTGCAACCCTGGGCTCCTGCCTACGCAGGAGCACGGGGGGAGACTTTTGCAAAGGTCTCGCTCAAGGCCGGGGTGACGCAACTCAATCTCCCCTGCCTCGAAAGGGAGGGGCCAGCACCCCGATTGCCCCCACCCCCACCTTCCGCTAATCGCCCGCGCCATGCGGACGGCGGCGTTCCACACTTCGTCGTATCGAACCTCCGCGTATGGCGCGCGGCCCGGTCCGGTGAACCGCATCGTCTCCGCCACATTGTCGATCGGGATCGCCGCGCTGATCCTGCTCGCGCTGCTGCGGGTCACGGGGATCCTGCCGCCGTCCGATTACGGCAACGGCCGCCCCCTCGCGACCTTCGACGTCCGCTCGCAGGGGACCAGTGCGCAGCAGCCGACGCGCGAGAAGACGCAGCAGCAGCAGACCCGCAAGGCCGCCGCCCCGGAGCGGACCCCCGCCCCGCGCCCCGACGTGCCGCAGCCGCCCGCCCCGACCCCGCCGTTGGTGCTGCCCGGCGTCATGATCCTGAGCCAGGCCGAGTTCGCCGCCAGCGACGTCGGAAAGATCAAGGGCACCGCCCCCACCCGCAGCACCGATTCGGACGAGACGACGCAGACCGCCGATGCCGCCCCGATCGGGCGCGGCCCCGGCAACGCCGCGGTCTATGCCGGCGACTGGGTGCGCCGCCCGACCGCGGCGGAGATGAATCCGTATCTCTCGAGGCGCGCGCGCACCGGCATCGGCGTCATCCTGTGCCGCACCGCGCCGCGCAACCGTGTCGACGATTGCCGGGAGGTAGGCGAAACGCCGCCCGGTACCGGGCTGGCCGGCACCGCACGGCAGGCCGCGTTCCAGTTCCTGATCCGCCCGCCGACCGTCGGGGGCAAGCCGATCATCGGCGCCTGGGTCCAGATCACCTACGACTTCACGCTGATCGAGCGCTGATCCGCCCGTTCCGCGAAATAGATCGTTTCGCACCTGCCACTTTCGCCCGCGCGCGACGTTGGGCAGCAAGGGCTGAACAACAGGAGGATCACTATCATGCGTCATGCCATCGCCGCCGCGCTCGCCATTGCGGTCGCCGTCCCCGCGGTCGCGCAGATCGCCAGCACCCCGCAGATGCCGGGCAAGCCGACCGCAAAGATCGCGGCCGGCACCTATCAGGTCGACCCCGCCCACACGCAGGTGACCTGGACCGTCAACCACATGGGCTTCTCCATGCTGCAGGGGCAGTTCGGCGCATCGGAGGGTTCGATCACGATCGATCCCGCCACGCTGGCGCAGACGAAGGTCGACGTGACCTTCCCGATCGATCAACTGTCGGTGACCAGCGCGCAGTTCGCCGGGCACCTGAAATCGAAGGACTTCTTCGACGTCGCCGCGAATCCGACCGCACGCTTCGTCTCCACCTCGGTCACGCCGCAGGGCGCGACGCGGGCGAAGATGACCGGCAACCTGACGATCAAGGGCATGACGAAGCCCGTCGCGCTCGACGTGACCTTCGTCGGCGCGGGCACCAACCCGATGAGCAAGAAGACCAACTTCGGCTTCACCGGCACCGGCACGATCAAGCGCAGCGACTTCGGTCTCGGCTATGCCGCGCCGGTCGTCTCGGACGAGGTCAAGCTCATGGTGAACGCCGCCTTCACGGCGTGACGCAATTCAGGCCCCTCCCCTGTGCGGGAGGGGCCCGACTATCGGTCACGCCGCCCGCCGCACCTGCACGAATCCGTCGAACGTCGCGCGTACCGCGGGCGAGGCGTTCGCCACCAGCGCCCCCACCTGCGCCACGAAGGCGTCGCCATCCGCCCCCGGCCGCCGCTCCGCCATGGTCCAGGCGCCGAATTCGCGCACCGGCACCTCACCGCTCGACAGCACCACCGGCGCCCGATGTCGCGGGTCGGCGACGATCCGCGCATAAGTGCGCTCCACCATCGCACGCTCGCCCTCCAGCGCCTGGAGGAAGCGCTTGCCGTCGAAATAGAGCAATCCGGTCAGGCCATCGCGCGCATTGTTGCGGCACGACACGTCCATCACCTCGCGCGTGTTGGGCACCCCGACCGTGCTGCTGATGTAGACAAGCTGAAACATGATCGATCCCTGCGACGACGGCAATCCGTTCTTCCGTTGTGGCGCGCAAGATGTTGCCGCTTCATAAACGGCGCATTGACGCACATCAGGCACACGGGCGGCAATCCGCTGGACAAGCCGCCCCGCACCGCGCTACGCCCAGAACTGTGATGACACGGGCGATCGGCCTCCTCCTTCGACTTACGCGCCCTTAGGCGCGCACTCGCCGTCGCGTGGGGATACCCCCTGCGCACCCCGCGCCTAAGGGACGATCCGACCACCGCCCCCCTCGACCAAGCGAGCCGACCGTCATGCTGCGCGATCCTTCCGTCAAATACCGCCCCTTTCCCACGATCGACATCCCCGACCGCACCTGGCCGTCGAAGACGATCACGCGCGCGCCGCGCTGGCTGTCGACCGACCTGCGCGACGGCAATCAGGCGCTCATCGATCCGATGGATGCGGAGAAGAAGACGCGCTTCTTCGACCTGCTGGTGAAGGTGGGGCTGAAGGAGATCGAGGTCGGCTTCCCCAGCGCGGGCGCGACCGAATTCGACTTCATCAGCGGGCTCGTGCGCACCGGCCGCGTCCCCGACGACGTCGCGATCCAGGTGCTGACCCAGTCGCGCCGCGACCTGATCGAGAAGAGCTTCGAGAGCCTCGACGGCGCGAAGACCGCGATCGTCCACCTCTACAACGCGGTGTCGCCGGCGTGGCGCAAGATCGTCTTCGGCATGTCGCGCGACGAGGTGAAGACGATCGCGATCGAAGGCGCGAAGGTGCTGCGCGACGAAGCGGCGAAGCGCCCGGACACGCGCTGGCAGTTCGAATATTCGCCCGAAACCTTCTCCACCGCCGAGCTCGATTTCTCGGTCGAGGTCTGCGAGGCGGTGATGGACGTGCTCCGGCCGACGCCCGACGCGCCGATCATCTTCAATCTGCCCGCCACCGTCGAATGCGCGACGCCCAACGTCTATGCCGACCAGATCGAATGGTTCGCGCGGCATATCCGCAATCGCGATGCGGTGGTCATCTCGCTCCACACCCACAACGACCGCGGCACCGGCGTCGCGGCGGCGGAGCTGGGGATGATGGCGGGCGCGGACCGGGTCGAGGGTTGCCTGCTGGGCAATGGCGAGCGGACCGGCAATTGCGACCTCGTGACGGTCGCGCTCAACATGTACACGCAGGGCGTCGACCCGCAGCTGGACCTCGGCGACATCGACGAGGTCGTGAAGACGGTGGAATATGCCACCAACATCACCGTCCATCCGCGCACGCCCTATGCCGGCGAGCTGGTCTTCACCGCCTTCTCCGGCAGCCATCAGGATGCGATCAAGAAGGGCTTCGCGTCGCAGGCCGCGCGCAACGACGACCTGTGGGAGGTCCCGTATCTGCCGATCGACCCCGCCGATCTGGGCCGCAGCTACGAAGCGGTCATTCGCGTCAATTCGCAGTCGGGCAAGGGCGGCGTCGCCTGGGTGCTGGAGCAGGACAAGGGGCTGAAGCTGCCCAAGCGGCTGCAGGCCGATTTCAGCCGCCACGTGCAGGCGCTGGCGGACGAAAGCAGCCGCGAGTTGAACGCCGCCGACATCTGGGGCGCGTTCGAACGCGCGTATCTGCCCGGCACCGGCGACCGCTTCGTGTTGCGCGATTACGAGGAGACGGGAGCGGCGGGCGACCGCATCTTCGTCGGTCGCCTGGCGATCGACGGGGAGGATCGCTCGATCTCCGGTCGCGGCAACGGCCTGATCTCGGGTGTGATCGCGGCGCTGGCGGACAGCACCGGGCCGACCATGGACGTGGTCGACTATTCCGAACACGCCATCGGCCACGGCGCAGGTGCGCAGGCGGTCGCCTATCTCGAATGCCGCACGGCGGAGGGGCGCATCGTCTGGGGCGTCGGGATCGACACCGACATCGCCACCGCCAGCGTCCGCGCCGTCCTGTCCGCCGCCAACCGCACGTGAGGGGACGCCGCCGCTACGCCGCGTTCCTGTTCGATATGGACGGGACGCTGCTCGACAGCATCCCGTCCGCGATCCGCGCCTGGACCGAATGGTCGTCCCGGCACGGCATCGACGCCGACGCGTTGCTGCGCGTGATGCACGGCGTCCGCGCGGTGGAGACGATCACGCGCTTCGCGACGCCGGGCATGGACGTGGCGGCGGAATATGCCGCGCTGACCCGCGCCGAGATCGCCGATGTCGATGACGTGGTGGCGATCGACGGCGCGGCGGCGTTCCTGGCGTCGCTCCCCGCCGATCGCTGGGCGATCGTCACGTCCGCGCCGCGCGAACTGGCGCGGGCGCGGCTGGCGGCGGCCGGGCTCGACGCGCCGGCCGTGTTCATCACCGCGGAGGATGTCGCGACCGGCAAGCCCGCCCCCGACTGTTTCCTCGCCGCGGCGCAGCGGCTGGGCGTCGCCCCGGCCGATTGCCTGATCTGGGAAGACGCCCCCGCCGGGGTGGCGGCGGCGCAGGCCGCGGGGGCGGACGTCATGGTCGTCACCGCCACGCACGCCAACCACGCATCGCCGCTCACCACCCGACAGCGCGCGGTGCGCGACTATGGCGAACTGACCGTCACCGTCGCCGATGACGGCTGGCTGGAACTGAGCGTGCTCGCCGCCTAGGGACATCGACGGCGGCGGCGCAGGACGCGTCCAACCCTGCGCCGTACGGTCCCGGCTACTTGTCCGCAGAGCCGCCCGCAAAAGCCGCATCGCGAACCACCGCGGCTTCCCCGCGTCCGCGGCGCCAGCGTTGCCCGACGGCAAATCCCAGCGTCGCCGCCACGACCATCGGCCACAGCGGCACGGCCCGCACCTCGCCGCGCGACGGCGCGGTCGCCCGCGCACGCATCGCGCCGGCCGGCGTAGGCCGGTCCCTGTCCTGATCGCGGGTGACGTACCGCCGCGGACCAGCGTCTGGCGGTTTTCGTCTCAATTCAGGCGGTCCGGCGGCGTTACCGGCACCAGTAGCGGTGCGATCGCCACGCCATCGTCGACCAGCGCGCGCGCCTCGTCGATCGTCGCCTGTCCATGGATCGACGCCCGGGGCGCGTCGCCGTCGTGCATCGCGCGCGCCTCCTTCGCGAAGTCGCGTCCCACCCAACGCGAATCCGCCAGGGCCGATGCCTGCGCCGCAGCGACCTTCGCCAGCAGCGCCCTGGCCTCCTCGGGCAGCGATGAGGCAGCGGACGTCCGATTTCCCTTCACGGCGACATTGGGTGCCATGACCGCCTTCGCGACATCGTCGTCGCCGCACACCGGGCAGGCGACCAGCCGCCGTTCGCGCTGGTCCTCGAACGCGCCGGACGAGGCGAACCACGCCTCGAACACGTGCCCGCCCGAACAGCGCAGGTCGAAGACGATCACGCCGCCAGCATCGCGTCCAGCTTGCCGTCACGCTCCAGCGCGGCGAGATCGTCGGAGCCGCCGACATGCGTCCCGTCGATGAAGATCTGCGGCACGGTGGTGCGGCCGTTCGCACGCTGGATCATCTCCTGCCGCTTTCCGCTGTCCATCGTGATGTCGGTTTCGGCCGGGTCCACGCCCTTTGACGCGAGCAGGTTCATCGCCCGCGCGCAATAGGGACAGAACGCCTTCGTATAGATCTCTACCTGTGCCATCCCGCCTAGGTGTGATCGCACCCCGGCACTGTCAATCCGTGTCGTCCAACACGCGCGCCCATGCCAGCACCGTCACGCGCGCCGCCCCGGCACGACGCAAGACCGCGATACAGGCGTCGGTGGTCGCGCCGCTGGCGTAGATATCGTCCACCAGCACGACCCGCTGCCCCGCGATCGCCGCCGCATCCGTCACCGCGAACGCGCCCTTTACCGCACGACGCCGCTCCGTGCCGCTGCGACCGCGCAGGATCGGCGTCCGGCGGGTGCGGATCAGCACGTCGGTCCGCTGCGGCACCCCGCTCGACCGCGCCAGATGCCCCCCGATCAACGCCGCCTGATTGTACCCGCGTGTCCAGATCCGCCACCGATGCAGCGGCACCGGCACCAGCAGGCTCGCGTCCGCCGGCAGATGCCGCACCATCAGGCGCGCCATCGTCGCTGCAAAGGCGGTGCGTCGATGATATTTGAGCCGCAACGCCACCGCGCGCGACACCGCACCATAAGCGACCGCGGCACGAATGCCGTCGTGGCGCGGCGGATCGGCGTGACAGGCGCCGCATTGCGCGCCCTGCCCCCGATCGACCGCGAACGGACGCTGGCACGTGGTGCACCACGGCGGCCCGATGAAGCGCAGCGACTGCCAGCACGGCATGCAGAAGCGGTCGGTCCCCACCACGATCGCCCCGCATGACGGGCATCGCGGCGGCAGGGCGAGGTCGAGCACGGGGCCGAAGAGGGCGGAAAGGCGCACCGCGACCTTGTGGCGCTGCCCTCAAGCGGGCACAAGCCGGCGCCTGTCATGTCCGCCCCCGCCATCTTCTCCGCCAGCGCCCGTCGCCGCGCCCGTGATCGCGCCGCGCGCGCCTTCGCCACGCACGATTTTCTGCGCGCGCAGATGCTCGACGGGATCGCCGACCGCCTGTCCGTGGTGACCCGCACCTTCACCGACGTGCTCGATCTGGGGTGTTTCGACGCCGCGTTCACCCCGCCGCCAGGCGCAAAGGTAGCCCGGCTCGACCCCGGATACGCCTTCGCGCAAGCCGCCGGCGGGGTTCAGGGGGACGAGGATCACCTGCCGTTCGCGGATCAGTCGTTCGACCTCGTCGTCGCGGCGGGAACGCTCGACACCGTCAACGATCTGCCCGGCGCGCTGACGCTGGTCCGGCGCGTCCTGCGCCCGGACGGCCTTTTCCTGGGTGCGTTCGCCGGGGCGAACACGCTGGCGACGCTGCGCGCGGTGCTGCGAGCGGCGGAGGGCGATCATCCGGTCGCGCGCCTCCACCCGCAGGTCGACGTCCGCTCGGCGGGGGACCTGATGCTGCGCGCGGGATTTGCGATGCCGGTCGCCGATGTGGAGACGCTGACCGTCCGCTACTCCGGCTTCGGTCGACTGCTCGACGACCTGCGCGGCATGGGCGCGGCGAACGTGCTGACGGAGCGCCACCCGCTGCGCCGCGACGTGCTGGCCCGCGCCGCCGCTGCCTTTGCCGAGCGCGGCGACGCGGACGCCCGGACGCCCGAACGCTTCGACCTGATCTTCCTGACCGGCTGGTCGCCGGCGCCGGACCAGCCGAAACCAGCGCGGCGCGGCAGCGGCACGACCTCCCTCGCCGCGGCGCTGCGCCCGAAAACGTAGATGCGATCGCGTGCCGTCAGCACGCGTACCGATCCTGCCTAAAGCAGGTCGTCGCCGTCATGGGCCAGCACGCGGCCGATCGCCTCGAACAGCGCATCCATCGCCACCGGCTTGAAGATGATGTCGTCGGCGCCCGCCCGCAGGCATCGCTCGCGCAGATCGACCGCCGTATCCGCGGTGACGACGATGATCGGCAATCGCGCCTTCGCGTCGGGGCGGGCGCGGATATGGCGGATCGCGGTGATCCCATCCATGCCCGGCATCCGCAGGTCGACCAGGATCACGTCGAAGTCGTTGGCGTCGATCAGCCCCAGCCCGATCTCCGCGCTTTCCGCCTCCACCATCGACGCGCCCGCGACATCCAGCATGTCGCGAACGACGCGCCGGTTCATCCGGTCATCCTCGATGAACAGAACGCTCATAGCCGTCATTCGGGTCTTGCCCCCCCTTCAGAACGGCGCCGAAACGATGCCCCCCGTATCGGCCTATGCCGCGGCCAGCGCAAGTCGCGAAGACAAGGCGCCGACCAGGCGTACCAATTCACTCTTTTCAACGGGCTTTTCAACCACCTGCGTGGCACCTTCGCGAATTAGTTGCGCGTGGGCGCCGTGATCGCCGCGCGCATGCAGCGCCATTACCGGGGCCGGGCCGGCTGCGGCGACCAGTGCAGCCACGTCGACCGACGGATGCGCGCCGTGGTCGAGCAGCACCCGCGCCGGTGCGATGCGTGCCGCATCGGCGGCTGCGTCGGCCGGATCGGCGAAGGCGACGCGGCCGAGCGGCGAGAGCAGCGACGCGAACATCGCGCGGCGGATCGGATTGTCCTCCACCACCAGCACCGCCACCGGCGCCGCGGCGACGATCGCTTCGGGAGCGTCCGCGAGCACCAGCGGCAGGTCGAGCATGAAGGTCGCACCCCCGCCCTCTTCGCTGCGCACCGTCACGTCGCCCCCCATGGCCCGCGCCAGGCTTCGACAGATCGCCAGCCCCAATCCGGTGCCGCCGAACCGGCGCGTCGTCCCGGCATCGGCCTGTCGGAACGATTCGAAGATCATCTCGTGCGCGGCAGGCGCGATGCCGATGCCGCTGTCCGCCACGGTCAGCCGCAGCCGCCCGGCGGACGTCGCGACGCTCAGCGCGACATGGCCAGCGCCGGTGAATTTGACCGCATTGGACAAAAGGTTGAACACGATCTGGCGCAACCGTGCCTCGTCGCCCAGCACCCAGCCGGGCACCTCGTCCATCACGACGCGGAACGACAGGCCCTTCGCCGCGGCGGGATCGCGCCACAGCTGCGCCGCCTCCTGCAGGACGGTGCGCAGGTCGATCGGCGCCATCTCTATGGTCATGCGGCCCGTCTCGATCTTGGCGACGTCCAGAATGTCGTCGACCAGCGCCCGCATCGTCACCCCGGCCCCGTGCACCACCGAAAGGCGGTCACGCGTCACCTCGTTCAGCGTCGCATCGGCGATCATCACCTGCGTCATGCCCAGGATACCGTTCAGCGGCGTCCGGATTTCATGGCTGGTCGTGGCGAGGAACTCGGTCTTGATCCGCAGCGCCTTGGCCAGCTCGCTGTTCGTCGCCTCCAGCCCGTCATTGGCCGCGCGGACCGCATCGCGGCTGCGGCGGAGCAGCAACAGCCCTGCCGCCAGCAACGACACCACCAGCAGCGCCGCGAGCGCCGCCAGGACGAAGAACGTACGCTCCGTCTGCGCGGTGGACCGTTCGAACGCGACCGTGCGCGACAGATCGTCCGCCTTGAGCTGGGCGATCCGAAGTTCCTGATTGGCGTAATCGAACCGCGCCGATGCCAGTGCCGCGCTGTTGGACCGCGCGATTTCCGTCGCCTGGTCGTCCAGACGCTTCAGCGCGATCAGGTGCGGCAAGGCCGCCGCGTCATCGTGCGCCGCCATGTAGACGCGATAGGCGATCTCGTGCGCATCGCGATCGGCAAGGAGCGTCCGCCGGAGGTCGACGCCGTCGAACCGTGCCGCGATCAACGACCGCGCCTGTCCGACATCACCGCGGCGCAACGCGATGTTGGCGCGCGTCGCGATCAGGACCTGGCGGATCACCGTCATCGCCGGATCGGTCGCCAGGGCGAGCCCGCGTTCCACCGACTGCTCCGCCGCTGCCGGTTGACCCAGCCGCAACTGCGCGTCGGCCATGTTGGCAAGCAATTGCGCGCTGGCGACATTGCTCTTCATCGCACGCGCGATCGTCAGTGCCCTGGCGAACTCGTCGACCGCCGCTGCATGCTGCCCCATCGCGCACAGCGCGACGCCGCGGCCGCTGTGGATCGCCATCGACAATCCCGGATCCGTCCCCGTCGCCCCGGACGCGCGGTCGAAATAGCGCAATGCCCCGGCATGATCGCGCGCGCGGTCGTACAGGAGCGCGATCAGGATCAGCGCCTTTGCCTGATTGCGGGGCTGGTTCAGCGACTGGAACAGCACGTGGGCGCGCTGCAGGGTGGCCAGCGCCTCGGTGATGTCGCCCGTGTCGGTCAGCGCACCGCCCAGCGACAGCAACAGATCCGCCTCCAGCTGGGTGCCGGGCAGGCTCGCGTCCACCTCGCGCCGCGCGCGATGCAGCAGGTCGAGCCCGCGCTGGGGATCCCCCAGACGGATCGCGCCCTCCCCCATCAACCAGTCGATCGTCGCCTGGCGGGCCAGTCGCTCCGGCGCGGATGGTGCCTTTGCCACCTGCGGGCGCGCCGATTCGGCAAGCGCGATGGCGCGCTCCGGCGCCGCCAGCATCGCGGTCTTGGCTTGCTCGATCCGCGCCTGGAAAGTGTCGGGCGCCGCCGCCGCGGGCACCGCCGATACAACCGCCAGCAGCGCGAGGGCTGCCCTCATGCGCGCTTCCACGCGCTCGCCAGCCGCAGGAAGGAGGTGCGCGTGTGCTGGGCGGCATGCCGCCGCGATTCGTCGCCCAGAAAGTCGATCAGGCCATCGAGCGGTATGGGCCGACTGATGAAATAGCCCTGCACCTGATCGCAGCCCATCACGCTCAGCAGTGCCAGCGCGGCCGCGGTCTCCACGCCCTCGGCCACGACTTCCATGTCCAGTGCGTGCGCCAGGTCGATGGTCGAGCGCACGATCAGCGGATCGCGGTTCGAGCTGGTCAGCTGGGTCACGAACAATTTGTCGATCTTCAGCTCGCGCGCCGGCATCTGCTTCAGATAGGCCAGGCTCGACAGACCGGCACCATAATCGTCGATCGAGATGCGGATGCCGATCGCGTCGAAACGGTTCAGGTTCGCGATCGCGCCGGCCGGGTCGCGGATGACCGACGTCTCGGTCACTTCGAAGCCGATGCTGGTGTCCGGCGCCGCCTGCACCAGCGCGCAGACCTCGTTGGCGAACCCCGTGTCCGCCAGCAACTGGCCGGATATGTTGATGAACACGCGCAGGTCGTGGCCGCGCTCGCGCAGGGTCCGCTGATCGCGGATCGCGCGCGCGATCGTCCAGAGCGTCAGGCGATCGATCCGCTGCGCCTGCTCCGCCGCCGTGATGAAGTCGCCCGGCAGCACCATGCCGCGATCGGGATGCTGCCAGCGGATCAGCGCCTCCACGCTGGTGACCTCCTGCCGGCGAACGTGGACCTTGGGCTGATAGACCAGCAACAGCTCGTCGCACGCGATCGCCCGGTCCAGTTCGATGGCCAGCTGCTGCGCCTCGTCGAGCGGGGTCACGCCGGTGCAGAAGCTCTCCGCACGCCCCGATCGCACCAGCGCCGCCTCGGCGGCCTCGCTCAGGCTCACTTCGTCGCCATCCACCGCGCCCGCCGCGCCGCCGATCACCACGCGAACCGCGACGTCAAGACCGGCCACCGGAAACGCGACCTCGCAGGCGGCCGTGACGGCAGCGGTCGCCGTCGCCAGCGCCTCCCCGTCGCGGCTGTCGAACGTCACCTCGACCAGATCGCGACCGGCCGGGCTTATGTGGGCTTCGGGCAGCACGAGCGCGATCCGCTGCGCCAGCCGCTCCGACAGCGTCGCCGACGCCGCGCAACCCAGCGCTCGACGCAGCGCGGCATAGTTCGTGATCGCGATCAGCAGTCGGATCCGGTTTGCCACGCCCGGCAACGCGACATGCGCGATCGCCTGGCGCGGAAGGCGCCCGGCATCGGCGACATGGGTCATGCAGGCCATAGGGTTCCCGGAATAAGGGTGGATTCCTGAAGATTGGCTTAAATCGGACACGCTTCACGGTTAATAGATGGTTAACGACATTGAGTGATGGTGGATGCAACGTTAACTTTCCCCTGCCTCGATCGAGGCTAAAAAAACAGGGAGAAAGCCATGCTCGCGTTCATCATCGCGCTCGTGACCGGCGTGAACATCAAGCCCTGGTAACCGGGTAGCATCAACGGCCCGGCCAAGGGCGCGTGCGGCCAACGCCGCGACGCACCCCCAACCGGGCCGTAAATGCTCGATAGGTCAGGCCGCTTCGCGACGCGGCCCGGCGGTCGCCATCAGGCGGCGCGGCGCTGCGACCCTGCGGGGTTCGAGAATTCCATGCTGTCGTCGACCGATCCGAACCGCAGCGCCATCACGTCCAGCGCATAATTCTGATTGAGCCGCCACGGCTTGCGATCGCCCTGCTTGGGCAGTTGATCGAGCGCACGCTGGATATAGCCGGAGGTGAAGTCGACGAACGGCTCCGCGGCCACGCCGACCGCCCCGATCCGCGGCGTCGCCTGTCGCAGGCCGCGCCTGGCCAGCGTGTTGAGCACGCGGCACATATACATCGCCACCAGATCCGCCTTCAGCGTCCACGAGGCATTGGTGTAGCCGAAGGTGAAGCTGAGGTTCGGCACGTCGGAGAACATCATCCCCTTGTATTGCAGCGAGTCGGCCAGCCGCACCTCGTCCCCGTCGCGCGTCAGCCGGACACGGTCGAACAGCGACATCTTCAGCCCCGTGGCGGTGACGATGATGTCCGCCTCCAGCTCGCGCCCCGACGTCAGCAGGATGCCGCGCGGGGTGAAGCGCTCGATCGTGTCGGTGATGACATCGGCCTTGCCCGCCTTGATCGTGTCGAACAGGTCCGCGTCCGGCACCAGGCACAGGCGCTGGTCCCACGGATTGTAGCGCGGGGTGAAATGCGTCGCGACGTCGTAGTCGGGGCCCAGATGCTCGCGCACCATCCCGATCAGCCGCTCCTTCGTGGCTTCCGGCCTCCGGCGCGTCATGCGGTAGAACAACATGCCCATCGTCACGTTCTTCCACCGCGTCAGGCCGTAGGCGGTCTTCGCGGGCAGCTTGCTGCGCAGCCAATTCGCCAGCCGGTCCTGCGCCGGACGCGATACGACATAGGTCGGCGAGCGCTGGAGCATCGTGACGTGCTCCGCCTGCCTGGCCATCGACGGCACCAGCGTGACCGCGGTCGCCCCGCTGCCGATCACCACCACCTTCTTGCCGGCATAATCCATGTCCTCCGGCCAGAATTGCGGGTGGACGACCCGCCCCGCGAACGTCTCCTGCCCCGCGAAGTCGGGCGCATGTCCCTGTTCGTAATCGTAATAGCCCGAGCACATGTGCAGCCACGTGCAGGTCATCGACTTGTGCGTGCCGTCGTCGCGCGCCACCTCGACCCGCCAGCACGCCTCGGCGGTGGACCAGGCCGCGGCGACCACCTTGTGGCCATAGCGGATATGCCGGTCGATCCCGCCGTCGCGCGCCGTCTCCTCGATATAGTCGCGGATGGAGGGGCCGTCCGCGATCGACTTGGCCGCGGTCCACGGACGAAAGCTGTAGCCCAGCGTGTGCATGTCGGAGTCGGAACGGATGCCGGGATAGCGGAACAGGTCCCACGTTCCCCCCATCGCCTGTCGCGCCTCCAGGATCACGTAGCGGCGGTCCGGGCAGCGCTGTTGCAAATGCCAGGCCGCGCCGATGCCGGACAGCCCGGCGCCCACGATGACGACATCGACGTGATCGGTCATGCGATCTCCTCTTCCCGCCGGCATGCTAACGCAGATGTCAGTAGCGGAAAAGGACGGATTTGCCGGTCATCGAGCCCGCGGCCGTCATCCTCGCGCAGGCGAGGATGACGCGGGTGCGGGTGTGGGCCGGCGCCGGATCAGAAATCCTTCGAATAGCGCAGCTGCACGTTCGACCCGCCGAAGGAACCGGCCTGCGAGAGCAGGCTGATCGCCCTCGTCAGCGCGATCGTCAGCTGCGTTGCGGTGAAGCCGCGGGCATCGGTGACGATCTCGATATAGACGTCGTTGGTCAGATACTTGCCCGCCGCCAGCGCGGTGCCGCGCCCGGTCGCATCGTCCGCCCCCAGCACGCGCAGCCGGTCGAACCCGGTGGCGGAGCGCAGCTTGCCCAGCGGATTCAGCCCGCCGCCGCCCGACCCGCGCAGCGAGTTGAGTGCTGCCGCCAGCTGGATCGCCTCGGTCGCGGACAGATTCTCCGGATTGGTGCCGAACAGCAGCCGGCTGACCACCTCGTCCTGCGGCAGCGAGGGCGTGGAGGTGAACGCGATCTGCGGTCGCTGCCCCGTGCCGGTGATCGCGATATTGAACGTCACGCCGTCGCTGGTCGTCGTCGCCAGGATGTTGATGTCCGGATCGGTCAGCGCGCCGCCGCGGAAGCGCACCTGCCCGCGCGTGACGTCGAACCTCTTGCCCGCGAACGAATAGGTCCCGCGCACCAGGTCCAGCCCGCCGCTGATCGTCGGGGCGGCCGAGGTGCCCCCGACGCGCAGATCCATCTGCCACTCGCTCTCCAGCCCCATGCCGGACACGAACAGCTGGTTGTCGGCATGGAGGCGCAGGTCGAGGCGGAAGAGCCCCACCGGCTCGGGCGCGGGTCGATCCGTCGGCCGCGGGGTGCGCAGGTCGCTCTTGCGGCGCACGCCGGTCAGCTCGGGCACCTCGGCCGAGCCCTGGCGGATGATCTGGTAGCGCGCATTGGGGATCAGGATGTCGCCGCTGATGACGCCGCCGTCCGCGTTCCTCTGAATCCGGATGTCGCCGTTGGCGGTCGCGCCGAGCGCGTCGGACCTGGCGAGCTGCGCGTTGCGCAACGCCACCCGGATATCCATCGGGAAGCCCTGCGCCGCGGCGAGGCTGACGCTGCCCTGGGCCTGGACGCTGCCCTGCCCGGCACGCGCCTGCAGCTGGTTCAACTCCAGCCGGTCGTTGTTGAAGCGCGCCGCGATCCTCATCTGCGACAGGCGGGTGCCGTAGGTTTCGTTGTCATAGGTCAGATTGTCGGCGCGGATCAGTCCGTTGATCCGCGGCGCCGCGACCGTTCCGCCGAAGTCGGCGGCGACCGCGATCGGACCGGACAGCTGCTGCTCCGCCAGGCCCGCGAAGCTGAACAGCACACCCGACGGCCCGTTGTAGCGGATGCCGCCGGACAGCGGCCCCTGCATCAGCCGCGTCGTCCAGCTGCCGCTGCCCGCGGGGGTCAGCGTCGCCACCATCCGCCCGACCGGCGTACCCCCGCGCCGGACCAGCGCGCGTGCCTCGCCCGCGGCCGCCGTCAGCCGGCCGAGGAACGCGATGTCCACCGGCTCCGACACCGCGGACAGGCTGGAGCGGGTGAAGTTGGCGATGTTGACACGCACGTCGGCCTGAGGCGCCGGCTCGCCGCGGCGCTGGATGTAGTCGACGCTGCCGGTCGCCTGCCCGCCGATGCCCAGATTGGGGACGAGCGCGCTGACCAGCGACAGGTCCATCCGGTCGAGCCGCAGCTGCGCCTCAGTCGTTCCGCCACCGAAACGACCGGCGAGCCGCGCGGTACCCTTGTCGAAGTCCAGCCGCGCCGGCTCCAGGCGATAACCGCCGCCGGCGGCGGGGACGATCCGTGCCGCGCTCGGCGTGCGGAAGCCGACGCCGTTCGCCTCGCCCTTGAGTGCGACGAGATACAGGCTGGGCGACAGCTGCGAGTTGACCGCGACGCGGAAGGGCACGCCGTTGGAGCCGGTGAACAGCGCCTGAGCCGTGCCCGATCCCCCGGCGTAATTGACCTTCGCCCGGCCCGACTGGATCACCGTCGCGCCGTAGCGCATGTCGGCGACCTGTGCGTCGGCGCGGATCTGCGGGGTGTCGTAAAGGACGACATCCGCCGCGATCAGCGCGCGGCCGATCGTGAAGTCGACCATCCCGGGGATCGTCGCGGCGCTGGCGCGCGCGTCGATGCTGGCGCGCTGGTAGCGGCCCTGCGCGCCCAGCACCGCCTGTCCGGTCAACCCGGAACCGGCGAAGCGCACCTGCCCGGCGAACGGCCCGGCGGCGGTCTGCACCACGCGACCCGCGAACTGGATCCCGGCGAAGAGGACGCGGCGGATGTCGACCGCGAGCTGCCGTCCGGGCGTGACCAGCACGTCCGCGGTGAACGGGCCGTAATTGGTGCCGCCGGTCGCATTGACCTGATAGGCGCCGCCGCGCCCGACGATGCGCGCGTCGAGGTCGGCCAGCCCGATCCCCACCCCGGGCCGGGGCGCGCGCAGGCGCACGACCGGCGCCGCCGCGCTGCCGCCGATCCGGGCGAACAGCGGGCCGTATTGCGTCGAATAGGCGTCGGCATCGACCAGCAGCGCGCCCGTCGCGACGTCGTAACGCCCCTGCCCGCGGGTGATGCGGAACTGCGGCGCGTTCATCGTCAGGCGCTGGAACGTCACCACGCCCTGCGGCGAATAGCCGAAGCGGGTGCTGAGCACCGCATTGCCGCCCAGGAAGTTGCGAACGCCCTCGTTGAAGAGCTGCCTCGTCTGCACCGCGACCCGTCCGGTGATCCCGAAGCCGCCGCCCGGTGCGGTGACGAGGTCGGCATTGGTCTGGATGTTCAGGATACCGACGCTGTCGACGCGGAAGTTGTTGACGCGCCCCTGCAGCGCGCCGGTATAGCGCCCGGTCTGCATGTTCGCGGCGGTGATCGCGGTGGCATCGATCGTGTCGGAGCGGATGCGCAGATTGTCCGACAGGATATTGGGCATCTGGATCGCCAGATCGCCATCGACCCGCGCATTTGTCGTCAGCCCGCCGAGCGCCGGGTTCAGCCCGCTGATCCGCTTCGCCCGGGCGTGGACCGGCACCAGGATGCGGTCCGCGTTCACCCGCGCCAGCCCCTCGGCATACAGCCCCTCGACCGTCGTTTCGGCAAAGCCCAGCGAGGTGGCGCGCACCTTGTAATCCACCGTCGGCGTCGCGATCGCGCCGTTCAGCACCACGCGCGCCAGCACGTCGCGTCCGCGCAGATTGGGGGCGATCGCGCCCGGCGTCCTGAGCATCGCATCGATCGCGAAATTGCCGAACCGGCTGTTGGCGAGGTCGATGATACCCCCGGCATCCACCGCCAAGGCAGCGGAGGTCAGCTTGATCCGGGTGTCCGCCCGCCGCTGCGCCAGCGTCGCGTCGAGCGCCACGTCCATCTGCGGCGCGGTCAGCCGCTCGACCGGCCCCTCCAGATACAGGCCGGGGCGCGTCGGCCCGCGCACCTCGAAATGGCCGTCGCGCGCGGTGAGCGCCAGGTCGGCGAGCTGTCCGCCGCCCAGCGTGGCGACCGCACGCCCCTGCCACGCGCTCCAGCTGCCGCGCCCGGCCACGGTCGCGAGCAGCGGCGCCTTCAGCCCCGCCAGCCGCGCGACCACGCCCCCGGCCGGCGCCCGCAGCCGGACGTCGAGGTCGAGCTTGTCCTCGTCCGGCACCGCGTCGAGCCGGACCCGCGCGACATCGCCGCCGCCCGCGGCACCCTGCCCGCGCAAGGTCGCGGCATCGACGGTCAGCTGCGCGCGGCGGTCCGCGATATGCGCCGCCCCGTTCAGCCGCGCGATATAGCGCGCGCCCGCGACCGGCGGCTCCATCACGAAGCGCGCGACGGTCAGCCGTCCGATGTCGATGTCCAGATCGGGCAGGATCGGCGCGTTGGGATCGGTCGGCTCGGTCGACGGCTTCAGTTCGGGGTTGCGACGCAAGGTGATGAGATCGGCGGCGGCGCTCCGCACGTCGACATGGTTGCGCGCGAAGGCGAACGGGCGCCAGTCGACGTCGAGCCGCGGCGAGGTGAGGAAGACGCCCCTGGGGTCGCTGACCCGCACGTCGGACAGCCGCATCTTCCCATAGAGCGAGCCGTCGATCCGCCCGACCTTGATGTTCAGGCCGGAGGCGGTGGTGTAGCCGCCGATCTGATCCGCGACGAAACGACGGCCGGGATCGGTGTTGATCCCCACGACGATCACGACGAGCAGCAGCGCCACCGCGCCGATCGCGATGCCGATCCACTTCAGCACGCGCTGCCACAGCGGCCGCTTCACGACCACGACCCCGGTGCCCGCACCCGTATCTGCACCCGTATCCGCCCCGACCATCAGAATGCCTGCCCGATCGAGAGGTAGAGCGCGACGCGCGGATCGCCCGCGCGCCGGTTGAGCGGGGTGGCGATGTCGACGCGCATCGGCCCGAAATTGGTGTAGAGGCGCCCGCCGATGCCCGCGCCGAAGCGCAGGTCCTTGCCCGTCGGCATTACGCTTTCATACGCATTGCCCGCATCGATGAACGGCACGATGCCGAAATCGCCGAAGCGATAGCGCGCCTCCAGCGAGAATTCGTTGATGCTGCGTCCGCCGACCGGGCGCAGGTCGGACAGGTTGACCCTGCCCTCCTCGTCCGGAACGAGCGAGCTCAGCGGCTCGAACGGCCCCAGCCGCTGGAAGCCGAAGCCGCGCACCGACCCGCCGCCGCCGCCGTAATAGCGCCGCGATGGCGCCAGATCGTCGCGCGCGATGCCGAAGATGCTGCCCGCGCGCGCACGCCCCGCGATGACCAGCGAGTCCGACACCGGATAATAGCCGGTCGCCTCCACCAACGCACGGCCATAGGGCCGCACCGATCCCTGCACCGACGTCTCCGGGCTGAGGTTCAGCTTCAGGCGATATCCCCTGGTCGGGTTCAGCAGGTCGTTCGACTGGTCGAACAGTACCTGCGTCGGCAGCGCGAACACGCCGTAGGTGCGCCGCACGCGCCGGTTGAGATCGAAGTCGAACACGCGCTCGTTGGTTCCGACCAGCTCGAAGCCGAAGGCATAGGTGAGCTTCTTCTGCCAGATGGGCGTCGAATCGTAGCTGATACGGCCCGACAGCGTGCCGGTGAACGCCTCGAACGCATCGTAATTGGCGCGCAGCGCGCTGGCGATCAGCGTGACGGTGCGGTCGCGCTTGCCCGCATTCTGGCGTCGGAAGGTGCCCGACAGCCCCTGTTGCTGCGTGCCCGCGATCGCGCCCAGGATCAGCGCGCCCTCGGGCGGGAAGCGGTTGCGGTTGGTGAAGGTGCCCTCCGCGGTCACCCCCTGCCCGGTCTGGAAGCCGACGCTGCCCGCCAGGCTTTTGAACGGCCCCTTGGTCTGGCGGACCATCAGGTCGACCTGCTCGGTGCCGTCGGGGCCGGGCACGCCGGTGCGCACCGGCTGGACGCCGACGCCGTTGAACAGCCCCGTCGCGACCAGCGCCTGACGCAGGTCGTCGGTCATGCGCGCGTCGTAGAGCTGCCCCTGCTCGAACCGCGGGAAGACGTTCAGGTGCTTCAGGTCGAACACGCGGTCGCCCTCGGTCCGCAGCACGCCGAAGGACGCGCGCGGGCCGGTATCGACGGGCAGCGTGTAGTCGCCCTTGTGGGTGGCATCGTCGAGCAGCACGTCGCGCTCGCCGACCTTGACGAACGGATAGCCCTGCTGCGGCAGCTTCAGGCTGACGTTGGCCTCCGCCCCCTGGATCCGCGCCGCCTCGATCGGATCGCCCTCGCGCAGCGGCAGCTCGCGGCGGATCAGATCGGCGGGGACGGTCGGCTGCGCATTGATCGCGATCGCGCCCAGGCGATAGATCGTGCCGGGCGTCGCGCTGACGATCGCGCGCAGCTTGCCCGTCGCCCCCTGCGCCTCGCCGGGGGCGCTCTCGATCGTCGAGACGGCGGTACCGTCGTAATAGCCGAGCGACTTCATCAGCCGCACCGCCAGCGCCTCGTCCTCGCGCGCGCGGGCCGACACCTGCGTGGCGTTGGCAGCCTTGCCCTTGCCCTCGCGCAGCGCGGACAGCGAATTGAACTCGTCGGTCAGCCCCAGCGGATCGAGCCCGCGCACCTCGGTGGCATAGGCGATCTCGGGTGCGTCGGCGTGCTTCACGTCCGCCACGGTCTGGAGCGGGGTGGTGTCGAAGGCGGACAGCGGCTCGAGCGGTTGTGCCAGCACCGGGTCGACGGGGGCCACCGCGGGCAGCTGGCCGGGGACGATCGCCGGTTGCGTGGCGACCGCTCCGGTGGCGGTCTCCCGATCCTGCGTCGCGACGGGCATCGGTTCCAGCGGCGCGTTGATGTCGTTGCCGATCGCGGGCAGCGCGGCGTCGAACTCCGCATCGGGGACGATCGGCGCGTCCGCCGCGTCCTGTGCCGGCGGCTGGCGTGCGTCGCGTGGCGCGTCCGGCCCGCGCGCGGGAGCGGTGCCAGGCTTCTGCCATTGCGCCGTCGCCGGCACACCCGCCAGGGCAAGTGCCGAGGCGGCGAGCAGGAGAGTCGGTCGTCGTGTCGAAAAAACCAAGAACTGCGCCCCTTTAGCGGGGAGGCGCCGGCATTCCGTTACACCCCCGTCCCTTGCCAACGCCTCAATTCGAATTCGGTTTCCCGGTGGGTGGCGCAATGCCGCGCGCGTGCTTAGGACAGCGGCAAGGCTGAATTGGGAGAGATCATGAACTTCGATCTGGACGAGGACCATCGCATGGTCGCGGACCTGGTCCGCCGCTTCGTCGACGACGAACTGATCCCGCTGGAGGGCGCGGTGCTGGCGCGCGACATCGCCGGCGACGGGCTGGAGCTGTCCGCCGAGGAGCGCGAGCGCGTCGAGCGGGTGTCGCGCGAACTGGGGCTGTGGGGCCTCGACGCGCCGGAGAATGTCGGCGGTCACGATCTCCCCGCGGTCGCGATGGTCGCGGTGAACGAGGCGCTGGGGCGCACGATCGTCCCCTTCACGCTGCCGCCCGACTCCCCGAACCTGCGGATGATGGCCGCCACCGTCAACGACCGCCAGCGCGAGGCGTATCTGGCGCCCTACGTCCGCGGCGAGACGATCAGCGCGATCGGCATTTCGGAACCCGGCGCGGGCGCGGACCCGGCGGGGATGAAGACCACCGCGGTGCGCGACGGCGACGACTGGATCCTCAACGGGCGCAAGATCTGGATCACGAAGGCGGCGCGCGCCGACTTCACGATCGTGATGGCGGTGACCGACAAGGAGAAGGGCGCGCGAGGCGGCATGTCCGCGTTCCTGGTCGACAAGGATGCGCCGGGCTTCCACGTCGTGCGCCCGATCCCGATGATCGGCGGCGAGACGACCTATGAGGTCGCGCTGGACGATTGCCGCGTGCCGGGCTGGAAGCTGCTGGGCACCGAGGGGCAGGGCTTCGCACCGATGCAGCTGCGCCTCAGCACCCGCCGCTCCGAAATGGCGGCGAACGCGATCGGCATGGCGCAGCGCGCGATGGAGATGATGATCGACTACGCCCCACAGCGCACCACCTTCGGCAAGCCTTTGTCGGAGCGGCAGACGATCCAGAACTGGATCGCCGAGGCCGCGATCGGCATCCACGCCGCCCGCCTGATGACCTATGACTGCGCGTGGAAGCTCGACCAGGGGCGCGACGTGCGCAACGAGGTGTCGATGATAAAGTCCTATGCGCTGGAAATGGCGTGGACGGTGCTGGACCATGCGATGCAATGCTTCGGCGCGATGGGCATGACGCGCGAGATGCCGCTGCAGCAGATGGCCGCGCGCATCCGCCTGATGCGCATCTACGACGGCCCGACCGAGATCCACAATTGGGTCGTGGCCCGCAACCTGCTGGGGACGAGAGCATGAGCGAGCACCTTTCCGTATCGATCGACGGCCATGTCGCCACCGTCGTCTATACCCGCGGCGCCGCCAATTTCGTCAGCGCGGACACGGTGGGCGAGATCGCCGACGCGTTCGAGGCGCTCGACGCCGACGACAGCGTGCGCGCGCTCGTCTTCGCGACCGGCGGCAAGGTGTTCTGCGGCGGCGCGGATCTGACCGGCGACAAACCGCTTGCCGATGAGAACGGCGAGAGCGAAACGCCCAGACTCTATCGCAACGCCGTCCGCCTGTTCTCGACGCGCAAGCCGGTCGTGATGGCGGTGCAGGGATCGGCGGTCGGCGCGGGGCTCGGGCTCGCGCTGGTCGGCGACTTCCGGGTTGCCGCGCCGGAGGCGCGCTTCTCGGCCAGCTTCGTCACGCTCGGCTTCCACGCCGGATTCGGCATCACGCATACGCTGCCCCGCGTCGTGGGCGAGCAGCATGCCTCGCTGATGCTGCTGACCGGGCGGCGCGTGAAGGCGGAGGACGCGCTGCGCTACGGCCTCGCGGACGAGGTCGTTCCGCTGGACGATGTGCGCGCCGCGGCGCAGCGGCTGGCGGCCGAGATCGCCGCCAATGCGCCGCTGGCGGTGGAGGCGACCCGTGCCACGATGCGCGCCGAGCTGGCCGAGGCGGTCCGCCGCCGCACCGACCACGAGCGCGCCGAGCAGGACCGGCTGATGCAGACCGCCGACTTCCGCGAGGGGATCAAGGCCGTCGGCGAGCGCCGCGCGGGGAATTTCGTGCGGGGGTAGGGCCGAAATGGCCGTCACCCCGGGCTTGACCCGGGGTCCCGCTCCGGCGCCGGGGCTCCGACAGAAGCGGGACCCCGGAACAAGTCCGGGGTGACGGTCAGCAATTTTTCTTTCCGCTTGCGACACATTTGCGACAAATAGCCGTTACCCCTCCGCACCCGCGGGGGCGGTGATCGATCGAGGAAAGGTGACGAAGCGGATGCCAAGGCTGACGGGCCGGACGTCGTGGCACGTCGCGGCTGCATCGGGGCTCCTGCTCCTTTCCGCCTGCGGTGGCGGCGGCCAGCAGAAGGATGCGAAGGGCGGCGGACAGAATCGCCCGACCAGCGTGGGGTTCGTGATCGTCCAGCCGACCGGCGTGCCGCAGGTCAGCGAGCTGCCCGGCCGCACCGTCGCCTTCCAGAGCTCCGAGGTCCGTCCGCAGGTGTCGGGCGTGATCCAGCGCCGCTTCTTCACCGAGGGTTCGATCGTGACGCGCGGGCAGCCGCTGTATCAGATCGACCCCTCGCTCTACCGCGCCGCCGCCAATCAGGCGCGCGCCGGCGTCGCCAATGCGCAGGCTACCTACGAGGCGGCGAAGGTCCGCGCCGACCGCTATCGCCCGCTCGCCGAGATCGAGGCGATCAGCAAGCAGGACTATACCGACGCGGTCGCCACGCAGAAGCAGGCCGCCGCCAGCATCGGCGTGAACCGCGCGCAGCTCGACACCGCGCGCGTCAACCTGCGCTTCACCACCGTTCCCGCGCCGATCACGGGGCGGATCGGGCGCTCGCTCTTCACGGTCGGTGCGCTCGTCACCTCGACCCAGGCCGATCCGCTGGCGACGATCCAGCAGCTCGACCCGATGTTCGTCGATATCCAGCAATCCGCCGCCGACCTGCTGGCGCTCCGCCGCGCGCTCGCCAGCGGTGGCGCGGTGCCGGCACGCGCGCAGGTGCGGCTGAAGCTGGAGGACGGCAGCGACTACGGCCAGACCGGCAGCGTCGAGTTCGCCGAGGTCGTCGTCGACCCGTCGACCGGCGCGGTGACGCTGCGCGCGCTGTTCCCCAACGCGCAGGGGCTGCTGTTGCCGGGCATGTTCGTCCGCGCGATCTTCACCCAGGCGATCCAGCAGAACGCGTTCCTGGTCCCGCAACAGGCGATCAGCCGCGATCCGCAGGGCAATGCGACCCTTTTCCTGGTCGGTGCGAACAACAAGGCGGTGCAGCGCACCGTCACCGCCGATCGCGCGCAGGGCGCGTTCTGGGTCGTGACCAAGGGGCTGAACCCCGGCGACCGCGTCATCACGCAGGGCCTGCGCGACCTGAAGCCCGACGCGCCGATCAACCCGGTGCCCGCCAACACCCCGCAGAAGATCGTGCCCCCCTCCCCCGAGCAGCTGAAGAAGATGGAGCAGGAAAAGGGCGCGGGCGGTCAGGGCAAGGGCGGCTAGACACCCGATGTCGCGTATCTTCATCGACCGGCCGATCTTCGCCTGGGTGCTCGCCATCATCGTGATGCTGGCGGGCGTCGGGGCGATCCTGTCGCTGCCGATCGCGCAATATCCCGACGTCGCCCCGCCGCAGGTGTCGATCCGCGCCACCTTCCCCGGCGCCAATGCCCAGACGCTGCAGAACAGCGTGACGCAGGTGATCGAGCAGCAGCTGACCGGACTGGACGGGCTGCTGTATTTCCAGTCGTCCTCGTCCAGCCGCGGCTCGGTGACGATCACCGTCACGTTCGACAAGGGCACCGACCCCGACATCGCGCAGGTCCAGGTGCAGAACCAGGTGCAGCAGGCGGTCGCGCGCCTGCCGCAGCAGGTGCAGCAGCAGGGGCTGGTGGTCCGCAAGTCGAACCCCGACTTCCTGCTGATCGTCGGCGTCTACGACCAGACCGACAAGCTGACCAACCGCGACGTCTCCGACTATCTGACGTCGAATCTGCAGGACCCGCTCAGCCGTATCAAGGGCGTGGGCGACACCAACGTCTTCGGTTCACAATATGCGATGCGCATCTGGCTCGATCCGGCCCGCCTCGCGAGCGTCCAGCTGATGCCCGGCGACGTCGTCACCGCGATCACCAACCAGAATGCGGAGGTCGCCGCGGGCGAGATCGGCGGGCAGCCCTCCCCCGATACGCAGATGCTGAACGCGGTCGTCACCGCACAGTCGCGGCTGACCACCCCGGCCGAATTCGCCAACATCATCCTGAAGACGCAGAACAGCGGCGCGACCGTCCGCCTGCGCGACGTGGCGCGGATCGAGCTGGGCGCGGAGAACTACAATGCGCGCAGCCGCGTCAACCGCCACCCGGGCGCGGGTCTCGCGATCCTTCTGGCGCCGGGCGCGGACGCACTGGAGACCGCCGATCTGGTCAAGGCGGAGGTGGAGCGCGCGTCGAAGAACTTCCCCGCGGGCGTCACCTACGCCTTCGCCAACGACACCACCGACTTCATCAAGCTGTCGATCGAAGAGGTCGTCAAGACGCTGATCGAGGCGATCATCCTGGTCGTCATCGTGATGTTCGTGTTCCTGCAGAGCTGGCGCGCGACGCTGGTGCCCGCGATCGCGGTGCCCGTCGTGCTGCTGGGGACGTTCGCGGTCTTCTATGTCGCGGGATTCTCGATCAACACGCTGACGCTGTTCGGGCTGGTGCTCGCGATCGGCCTGCTGGTCGACGACGCGATCGTCGTGGTCGAGAATGTCGAGCGCCTGCTGGAGGAGAACCCCGGCATGACCCCGCGCGAGGCGACGATCGAGTCGATGAACGAGATCACGGTGGCGCTGGTCGCGATCGCGCTGGTGCTGTCGGCGGTGTTCATGCCGATGGCGTTCTTCGGCGGGTCGACGGGCGTCATCTACCGCCAGTTCTCGCTCACCATCGTTTCCGCCATGGTGCTGTCGGTGCTGGTCGCGCTGATCCTGTCGCCCGCGCTGACCGCGACGCTGCTGAAGCAGAAGCACGACGCCGATGGCGACCCGATCGAGCAGGGCTGGATCGGGCGCAAGGCGCCGCGCGTCGCGCACCTGCTGGAGCGCGCGCGCGACGGCTTCAACGCGCGCTTCGATCGCGGCGTCGCGCGGTACGAGGCGGGGGTGCGCCACGTGATCGACCGCAAGGCGATCTGGCTGCTGGTCTATCTGGGGACGGTCGCGCTGCTGGCGGTGCTGTTCCTGCGGATGCCGACCGGCTTCCTGCCGACCGAGGATCAGGGCAGCGCCAGCATCCAGTTCCAGCTGCCCGCAGGGGCGACGCAGGGCCGCACCTATGCGATCCAGAAGCAGGTCGAGAGCTATTTCGCGCAGAACGAAAGCCATAATCTGCGCACGATCTTCACCGTGTCGGGCGGCGGCGGCGGCGGCCCGAGCGGGCAGAACACCGGGCAGGGCTTCCTCAACTTCACCGACTGGGCCGAGCGCAAGGGGAGCGAGAATACCGCCGATGCGATCGTCGCGCGTGCCTCCGCGGCGTTCCGGGGTTTCCGCGACGCGCGCGTCTTCGCGCTGATCCCGCCCGCGGTGCGCGGGCTGGGGCAGTCGAACGGCTTCACCATGGAGCTGCTGAACAGCGGCGGGTTGAGCGATACCGACTTCGCCGCCGCCAAGGACCGGCTGATCGCGGCGGCGGAGGGCGATTCCATCCTCGCCTCGGTGCGGCTGACCGAGCTGCCGGACGTGCCGACGCTGAAGATCGACGTCGACCAGCAGAAGCTGGCGGCGCTGGGGCTGACGCAGGCGGACGTGAACACGACGCTGTCGACCGCCTGGGGCGGCCGCTACGTCAACGACTTCGTCGATCGCGGCCGGGTGAAGCGCGTCTTCGTGCAGGGCGATGCGGCCTATCGGTCCGAGCCGACCGACCTGAACCAGTGGTTCGTGCGCGGATCGAACGGACAGATGGTGCCCTTCTCCGCGTTCGCGCGGATCGGCTGGACCAGGGCGCCGGTGACGCTGTCGCGCTTCAACGGCATTTCCTCCTACGAATTCCAGGGTCAGTCGGTGCCGGGCAAGAGCTCGGGCGACGCGATGACGCGGATCGAGGAACTGGCGGCGCAGATTCCGGGGACGAGCGTCAGCTGGGCCGGGCTGTCCTATCAGGAGCGGCTGTCCGCGGGACAGGCACCGCTGCTGTACGGCCTGTCGATCCTGGTCGTGTTCCTGTGCCTTGCCGCGCTCTACGAAAGCTGGTCGATCCCGCTGGCGGTGCTGCTGGTCATCCCGCTGGGGCTGATCGGCGCGGTCCTGTTCACGACGCTGCGCGGTCTCGTCAACGACGTCTATCTCCAGATCGGGCTGCTCACCACGATGGGGCTGGCGGCGAAGAATGCGATCCTGATGATCGAATTCGCGGAACAGGAGGAAAGGAAGGGCAAGCGCGTCATCGATGCCGCGCTGTCCGCCGCGCGCATCCGGCTGCGCCCGATCCTGATGACCAGTCTGGCCTTCATCTTCGGCGTGCTGCCGCTGGCGATCTCCACCGGCGCGGGCGCGAACAGCCGCATCGCGATCGGCACCGCGGTGATCGGCGGGATGCTGACCGCGACGGTGCTCGCGATCTTCTACATTCCCCTGTTCTTCGTCATGGTGCGCCGCGGTTTCCGCGACGGGTTCAAGGGGCTGCGCGGCGGCAGCGGTTCGTCGGGGCCCGATGCGCCGCCCGACACGCCGCGCCGCGATGGCCCGGACGACGGCGGCACCCCGCCGCGGCTGCCCGCCCCGCCCGAACGCCCCGCCCTCCCCGCTCCGGAGCCTGCCCGATGACGCGCCTGCTGGCCGCGCTTCCCGCGATGGTGGCGCTCGCGGGCTGCTCGCTCGCCCCCACCTATGTCCGCCCCGCCCCGCCGGTGCCGCAATCGTGGCCGGTCGGCGACGCCTATCTGCGCCAGAGCGAGGCGGCGCTCCCGGCGGTCACCTACCGCGACATCTTCCGCGACCCGCGGTTGCAGGCGATCATCGACCAGGCGCTGGCGAACAACCGCGACCTGCGCATCGCGGTCGCGAACATCGAAAGCGCGCGCGCGCAATATCGCATCCAGCGCGCCGACCTCTTTCCGCAGGTGAACGCGACCGCGGGCTACAGCTTTCGCGACGGCGGCAGCGGCACGACCAATGCGATCGGCACGGGTACGGGCGGGACGGGTACGGGCGGGACGGGCACCGGGACCGGCGGCACCGGCGCCGGCACGGGCGGGACGACCGTCGTCAACACCTCGGGCGGGCGCAGCACCTTCCAGGCGCAATTGGGCGTCACCGCGTTCGAGATCGACCTGTTCGGCCGCGTCCGCGCGCTGACCGGCGCCGCGCTGTCGCGCTATTTCGCGCAGGAAGCCGCCGCCCGCGCGACGCGGCTGACGCTGGTCGGCGACGTCGCCTCCGCCTGGCTGACCTATGGTGCCGACCGCAGCCTGCTGACCGTCGCGGAGGAGACCGTGGAGGCCGCGCAGGCGAGCGTGCGGCTGACCGATGCGCGCCGCCGCGGCGGGGTGGCGCCGCGCACCGACCTGCGACAGGCGCAACAGGTGCTCGCCACCGCACAGGCGGATGCCGCGGAGCAGCGCACCGCGCTGGCGCAGGACGTCAACGCGCTCCAGCTGCTGGTCGGCGCGCCCGTCGACCCCGCGCTGCTGCCCAAGGGGATCGAGGAGGCCGCGCAACGGATCGGCGAGCTGCCGGCCGGAATCGATTCGGGCGTGCTGCTGCGCCGTCCCGACGTGGTCCAGGCCGAATACACCCTGCGCGCCGCCAATGCGGAGATCGGCGCGGCGCGCGCGGAACTGTTCCCGCGCATCTCGCTCACCGGGCTCGTCGGGTTCGCCAGCACCGCGCTCAGCCGGCTCTTCTCCGGCGGCGCGTTCAGCTATTCGGTCGCGCCGAACGCCAGCTACCCGATCTTCCGCGCCGGCGCCGGCCGCGCCGGGGTGGATTACAGCGTTGCGCAGCGCGACGTGGCGCTCGCCACCTACGAACGCACGATCCAGACCGCCTTCCAGGAGGTGTCGGATGCGCTCGCCCGGCGCGGCACGATCACCGATCAGCTGGCGGCCAACCGCCGCTTCTACGACGCGGCGCGCGACACGCTGAACCTCACCAACGCGCGCTATCGCGGCGGGATCGATACCTTCCTGTCGTCGCTCGATGCGCAGCGGCAGCTCTATTCGGCGCAGCGGACGCTGGTGTCGACGCAGCTGGTGCGCGCGACCAACCTCGTCACGCTCTACCGCACGCTGGGCGGCGACTCGCTGCTCGACGCGACGGGCGGCGCGCCGGTGGAGGTCACGCGCAGCGCGCCGTAACGGGGTTGACGCCGCGCGCCCGACCGCGGACGTAGGGTTTCTTTGGCCGGTCTGGAGAGGCGGCATGGGTGACTACCGGATCCGCCGCTTCCGGTCGGAGGATCGCCAGGCGATGCAGGCGTTCGCCGCCGCGCTGCCGGAGCACGACCTGTTGTTCCTGGGGCGCGACCTGCGGCGTCCGCGGGTGATCGCGGCCTGGCTCACCGCGATCGAGGACGGCTGGATCGACGGGCTGATCGCGGAAGAGGACGGTGTGCTGGTCGGCACCGCGGCACTGGTGCGCGACCCGCTGGGGTGGAGCGGGCATGTCGGCGAGGTCCGGCTGCTGGTCGCGGCCGAGCGGCGCGGTGCGGGGCTGGGGCGCGACCTGTTGCAGGCGATGCTGCGCGTCGCCTCGAGCCGCGGGGTGGAGAAGCTGACCGCGGCGATGACCTCCGATCAGGCCGCCGCGATCGCGCTGTTCGAGACGCTCGGCTTCGCGACCGAGGCGCGGCTGGCGCGCCACGTCCGCGACAGCGCGGGCGGCACGCACGACCTGGTCGTGCTGGCGCACCATATCGGGTGACCGCGGCGAGCGGGCGCCCCCCCGAAAAGGGAACACGCCCGGCCTGACCGCCCGCCTCAATACATATGCTGGCCGCCGTTGATGCTCAGCGTCGAGCCGGTGACGAACCCGCCCTCTTCGGAACACAGGAAGGCGACGCCGCGCGCGATCTCGTTGGCCTGGCCCAGGCGGCCGACCGGAATCTTCGCCACGATCTTCTCCAGCACCTCGGGCGGCACCGCGGCGACCATGTCGGTGTCGATATAGCCCGGCGCGATCGCGTTGACCGTCACGCCCAGCTTCGCGCCCTCCTGCGACAGCGCCTTGGTGAAGCCGTGGATGCCGCTCTTCGCCGCGGCGTAATTGACCTGCCCGTACTGGCCCGCCTGCCCGTTGATCGAGCCGATGTTGACGATACGGCCCCATTTGCGCTCGCGCATGCCGGGGAACACCGCCTTGGCCATGTTGAAACAGCCGCCCAGGTTGGTGTCCATGACCTCCTTCCACATCTGGTAGGTCATCTTCAGGATCGTACCGTCGCGCGTGATACCGGCATTGTTGACCAGCACGTCGACCGGCCCCAGTTCCTCCGCTACCTTCGCGCAGCCCGCCTGGCACGCGTCGAAATCGGCCACGTCCCACTTGTACGCCGCGATGCCCGTGCGGTCGGTGAATTCCTTCGCGCGTTCGTCGTTGCCGGCGTAGTTGGCCGCGACGGTCATGCCGAGATCCTTCAGCGCGACGCTGATCGCCTCGCCGATGCCGCGCGTTCCGCCCGTAACAATCGCAACCCGTGCCATCGGTCATCCTCCCGTTGTGCCGGGGGATCACGCGGCCCTGCGCCACCCCTCCAGCTCGCGCGACAACAGTGTGCGCAGCATCTCGATACCCTCCGCCGTGTCGTTGAGACAAGGCAGGTACGCGAAATCCGTGCCGCCTGACGCTACGAAACTCTCGCGTCCACGGATCGCCAGCTCCTCCAGCGTCTCCAGGCAATCGGCCGAGAAACCGGGCGCCACGATCGCGACCTTGCGGATGCCGCGCGCCGGCATCGCCTCCAGCGTGGTGTCGGTGGCGGGCTCCAGCCACTTCGCCCGGCCGAAGCGCGACTGGAAGGCGACGGTCATTTCCATTCCCAGCGCCTCGCCCAGCAATCGCGCCGTCTTGCGGCAGTGGCAATGATAGGGGTCGCCCAGCTCCAGCGTGCGCTGCGGCATCCCGTGGAAGCTGGCGATCACCGCATCGGGCACGAAATCGAGCGCTGACAGCCCCTTGCGGACATTATTGGCGAGCGTGTCGATATACGCCGGGTCGTCGTAATAGGGCGGCAGCGTGCGCAGCGCGGGCTGCCAGCGCATCGCGGCCAGCGCGGCGAACGCCTTGTCGTTGGCGGTCGCGGTCGTCGCGGCGCAATATTGCGGGTAGAGCGGCGCGACCAGGATGCGCTCGCACCCGGCGTCCTTCATCGCGCGCAGCCGGTCGGAAATCGCGGGATTGCCGTAGCGCATCGCCCAGTCGACCATCACCTCGGGGCCGAATGCGTCCTTCAGCGCCAGCGCCTGCGCCTTCGTGACCGCCGCGAGCGGGGAGCCGTCGTCGCTCCACACCTGCGCATAGGCGTGCGCCGACTTCTTCGGCCGGGTGTTGAGGATGATGCCGCGCAAAATCGGCTGCCACGCGATCTGCGGGATCTCCACGACGCGCGGATCAGAGAGGAATTCGGCGAGATAGCGCTTCACGGAGCGCGCATCGGGGCCATCGGGCGTCCCCAGATTGACGAGCAGCACGCCGATACGCGGCGGCGGGACGGCGGGATGTCCGGCGGGGATCATGACGAACTCCTGAGCGGAAGGGTGCGGCGACGCACGCCGGTGGCGGCGTGCAGCGCGTTGGCGATGGCGGGCGCGACCGCGGGCACGCCCAGGTCGCTGACCCCACCCGGATCGCTCGCGGAGGCGATCAGTTCCACCGTCACCTCCGGCGCGTCGTCCAGCGTCGGCGATTGCAGGTCGCCGAACATCCGCACCTGCGCCAGACCGTCGCGATAGGATGCGCCGCGGCCGATGGCGATGCCGGTGCCGAATATCAGCCCGCCCTCGATCTGCTGGCGCACCACGTCGGGGTTGATCGCACGACCGCAATCGACGGCAGCGACCAGCCGGTCGACGCGCGGGCGCCCGCCGTCGTCGACCTGCGCCTCCGCCAGCACCGCGATCGCGCTGCCCGCCACCGCGTGACAGGCGATACCCTGCCCGCTGCCGGCGATGCCCCCGCCCCATCCGCCGAGCGCCGCGACGGTCGTCAGGCAGCGCGCGAGCCGCGGGTCGCCGCCGAGCATGCCGACGCGGTAGGACATCGGCTCGCTGCCCGCGGCCTGCGCCAGCTCGTCGAGGAAACATTCGGTGAAGAAGGCGGTGTAACCATCTGCTCCGCCACGCAAATGACCCGTCGTCAGCGCCATCGCGGCGGGGTGGTGATCGACCGCGAAGGCCGGCAGCCGATAGGCCGGCACCGCACCCGACATGGCATAGCCGTCGCCCCCCCCCGGCAGCACCCCGGATATCCGGCGCAGCAGGCTGTCCGGCATCATCCGCGCCGCCATGTCGTGTCCGGTCGCGGCGACCGCGATCTTCGCCTGCCAGCCCAGGATCGCGCCGTTGGCGGCCAGCCGCGCGGTCATTCGCGCCTTCGCCGGCGCGCGGACGCGGTCCTGCAACAGCGCCTCGCCGCGCGACCACATCAGCTGCACCGGGCGGCGCAGGCGCACCGCCAGGATCGCGACCTGCCGTGCGACATCGGGCTCCAGCGCGGCGCCGAACGACCCGCCGACCATCATCGGATGGACGATCACCTGCCCCTGCGCCACGCCGATCGCCTCCGCCGCGGCGGCGCGCGCGAGCGAGGGGGCCTGCGTGGCGATCCACAATTCCAGCCGCTGGTTCTGCCACTGCGCGGTCGCGGCGGGCGTCTCGACCGCGCCGTGGAGCGCGGGGAGCGCGACATATTCCGCCTCGATCAGGCGCGCGGCGCGGAACACCTCGGACACGTCGCCCGCACCGGCGACCCGGTAGCCGGGCGCGTCGAGCGCCGCGTCCAGCGCGCGCAGGATCGCGGCATCGTGGAGCGTGGGCCCGTCGTCGGCAAAGCGCGGGGCGAGCGCCGTCAGCGCGCGGTTGGCCGACCACCAGCTGGTCGCGACCGCGGCGACCCATCGCTCGTGCTCCACCACCGCGACGACGCCGCGCACCTTCTCCGCCGCCGGCTTGTTCACGCTCAACAGGCGCGAGGTCGCGCGCGGCCCCTGCCGGATGCTGGCGAACACCATGTCGGGCAGGCGGACATCGGCGACGAAATTGGCCGATCCGTCCACCTTCGCCGGGACGTCGAGGCGGGGGAGCGACTGGCCGGACAGGCGCCCGTCCTCGCCCAGCCGCAGCGGCAGTTCATCAGGCAGCGCCTCGCTCGCCGCCGCGGCGGCGAGTTCCGAGAAGCGCAGCCGCTGCGCGTTGTGGACGACGAAGCCGCCGTCCGTATCGCATTCCTCCCACGCCACGTCCCAGCGCCGCGCCGCCGCCTTGCACAGCAGTACCCGCGCCGCCGCCCCCGCCTCACGCAGGGGGGCTTCGAACCGGCGGACGGAGGTGGAACCGGCGGTCAGCATCAGCGCGTCGCGCGTCCACGCTTCCTCGCGCAGCCCCTCGGGAATGTGGGTGAAGGCCCCGGAAAACAACGTTTCCGCGCCCAGCGTGTTGGCATACAGCGGGCCGATCGGCGCCGCTTCCACCCCGACGGTGCGCCAGTCCGCGCCGAGTTCGTCGGCGACGATCTGCGCCAGCACGGTGTAGACGCCCTGCCCGTGCTCGACCTGCGGCACCGCGACGATGACCTGCCCGTCGCGACCGATCTTCAGATAGGCGCCGAACGCGGTTTCGCCCGGCGCCGTGGCGAGATGGGGCAGATAGGTCCGCGGCCACGCCGCCCAGGCGACCAGCAGCCCCGCCCCCACGCCTCCGGAGATCAGCAGGTTGCGACGGGTCAGCGCAGGCATGGCGACGGGGTAGCGGGGTGTGCGGCGGGGCGAAAGGCGGAAAGTCGGCGTTCGCTTCGGCCACACCGTCATGCCGGGTTTATCCGAAACCTCTGCGAAACTCACTTCCTTGTTCCCCGGCGAAGGCCGGGGCTCAGCTGGGGGACGGCGGTAACAGACGGAAAAGCCACGCCAACCGGGCCCCGGCCTTCGCGGGGCCTTTGCAAAAGGCGCCACCGTGCTCCTGCGCAGGCAGGAGCCCAGGGTTGCAGGTCCCATAAGGCGTTGTTCTGCTTGGCCCTGGGCTCCTGCCTGCGCAGGAGCACGGCCGGTACGTGGCGCTGTTGCATCCCTTTTGCAAAGGTCCCGCCTTCCTCAGGGAACAGGAACTGGGTGTCGCAGATGTCTCGAACACGTCCGGGGTGGCGGCATGGGCGGGGCGGGGTTACATCCTCTACACCGCCTCCGCCCCCACCCGGTCGCGGTAGATCTTGCGCAGGCTCACCTTGTCGATCTTCTCGGTCCCCAGCCGCGGCAGCGGGTCGGCGGCGATCCAGATGCGGTGCGGTACCTTGAACGCGGCGATATGCTGCGCGAGGAAATTGACCAGATCCTCCGCCTCGACCGCGCCGGCATGCGCCAGGTGGACGACCGCGCCCGGCACCTCGCCATAGCGCTCGTCGGGCAGCCCGAAGACCGCGGCCTCGGCCACCTCGGGGTGTTCGTAGAGCGCCGCCTCGACCTCCTGGCAGCTGATGTTCTCGCCGCCGCGGATGATGATGTCCTTCTTGCGATCGACGATGAAGAGATAGCCCTCCGCGTCGAGATAGCCCAGGTCGCCGGTGCGGAAATAGCCGTCGGCGGTGAACGCATCGGCGGTGGCGTCGGGGCGTCCCCAATATTCCTGGAAGCAGCACACCGAGCGGATGCACACCTCGCCGCGCTCGCCCGCGCCCAGCGTGCGGCCGTCATCGTCGAGGATCGCGAGATCGACCAGCGGCATCGACGCGCGCCCGGCCGAATTGGGCTTGGCCAGGTAGTTGCCGCGCCAGTTGCCGGTACCGACGCCGTTCGTCTCGGTCAGCCCGTAGCCGATCAGCGGCGCGCCCTCCATCTCCGCATCGATGCGCCTGACGTGCTCGACCGGGCGCGGCGCGCCGCCGGCGGCGATGTCGGTGACGGTCGACAGGTCGTATCTGGCGCGGTTCGGGTGCGTCAGCATCTCGAAGCTCATCAGCGGGACGCCGACGAAATACGTCACCTTCTCCTTGTCGATCAGCCGCATCGCCTCCTCGGCATCCCATTTCGGCATCAGCACCAGCTTGCGCGCGATCGCCATGCTCTGAAGGAACACCGGAACCTCCGCGGTCACATGGAACAGCGGCACGTTGAGCAGGGTCGCCGGCTGGAGCGTGCTGGTCACGCCCGCCGCCTGAGAGATGCCGAGCATCATCAGCGCGGAGGCGAGATAGTTGAAGACGCCCTGCGTGACCTGGAAATGGGTCGACGCCGCCCCCTTCGACACGCCGGTCGAGCCGGAGGTGAAGAGGATGGTCGCGTGATCGTCGCGCGCGATCTCGGGCAGGTCGCCGCCCTTCGCCCGCGCGAACACGGGGTCGAGCGCCGCTTCGAGCGGTTGCAGATCGTCGAACGTCTCGACCCGCACATCGCCCAGCCCGGGAATCGCCGCCAGCCGCTTCGTGCGCGGCGGATCGGCGAAGACCAGCGACACGCCGACGTCGCGGATCGCGCCCTCGAACTCCTCCGCCTGCCACCAGCCGTTGAGCAGGCAGACCACCCCGCCCGCCATCAGCGTCCCCATATAGAGCACGATCCACGACGGCGAATTGCGCGCCGCGATGCCGACGCGGTCGCCCTTGGCGATGCCGTATCCGTCGGCCAGCGCGTGAGCGACGCGGGTCGCCGCGTCATGCACCTGCCCGTAGGTCAGCCGTTCCTCCCCCGCGACCAGGAATTCGACATCGCGGTGCTGGGTGCAGAAATGCGCGAAATAGGCCGGCAGCGTGGGCGGCGCGGCGGCGATATAGGGCAGCGTCCGGCCGAACCGCTCGACCTGACCCAGCGCGAGCGGCCCTCCCTCGGCGGTTAGCGTCGCCATCACCGCGTCCATCTGCTGGTCCAACTCGGTCCGCATCATTCTCTCCACTTGGGTTTGTCCCCTGGCCCCATTATGCAGACGCGGTCGAAAAGGGGAAAGCCTTGATACTGCCTGCTCTTGCCGCCGGGGCCGTGCCCGCCGCGGGACATATCCGATTCGCCGATCTGGGGTTGCACCCGGACGTGTTCACGATCGGCTTCTTCACGCTGCGCTGGTACAGCCTCGCCTATATCGCCGGCATCGTCATCGGCTGGTGGTACCTGCTGAAGCTGATCGCGCAGCCGGGCGCCCCGATGGCGCGGCGGCACGCCGACGACCTCGTCTTCTATGCCACGCTGGGGATCATCCTGGGCGGGCGGATCGGCTATGTGCTGTTCTACGCGCCCGAAATGCTGGTTCGGCCGCTGTCGATCCTGCGGCTGTGGGACGGCGGCATGTCGTTCCACGGCGGCGTCGTCGGCACGTCGCTGGGGATCATCTGGTTCGCGCGCAAGAACCGGCTGGACTGGCTGCGGGTCCACGACTGGGTGGCGTGCTGCGTGCCGTTCGGGCTCTTCTTCGGCCGGCTCGCCAATTTCGTGAACGGCGAATTGTGGGGCAAGCCCGCCGACGTACCCTGGGCGATCGTCTTCCAGAACACCGTCCCCTACGGCATCGCGGAGCCGGCGCGGCATCCCAGCCAGCTGTACGAGGCGGGGCTGGAGGGCGTGGCGCTGTTCGCGCTGCTGTGGTTCTTCTTCTGGCGCACCGATGCGCGTTACTATCCCGGACGACTCGTCGGCATCTTTCTGGCCGGCTACGGCACGGCGCGGTTCGTCGTCGAATTCTTCCGCGAGCCCGACCGCCAGCTGGTCGAGTTCGCGCAGGCCACCGGGCTGCACATGGGCCAGTGGCTGTGCGTCCCGATGATCGCGGGCGGCGCGTTCCTCATCGCCACCTCCGGGCGGCGGCGTCGCCGCGTCGAGGCGACCGCCGGGACGGCCAGCGTCGCGTGAGCGCCGCCGCCGAGCCTGCGCTGGCGGAGAGGCTGGCGCGCGCCATTGCGCTGGGCGGGCCGATCCCGGTCAGCCAGTTCATGGCCGCCGCCAACGCGCATTATTACGCGACACGCGACCCCCTGGGCGCGGGCGGTGACTTCACCACCGCGCCCGAGATCAGCCAGATGTTCGGCGAGCTGATCGGTGCCTGGGCGGCGGACCTGTGGGACCGCGCCGGCCGGCCCGCGGTCGCCTGGGTCGAGCTGGGGCCGGGGCGCGGCACGCTGACCGCGGACGCGCTGCGCGTGATGGCGCGCGCCGGGCTGACGCCGCCGGTCCATCTGGTCGAGACGAGCCCGACGCTGCGGCAGGCGCAGGCCGGGCGCGTCGCGCACGCGACGTGGCACGACACGCTCGCCACCCTGCCCGAGGACGTGCCGCTGATCGTCGTCGCCAACGAATTCTTCGACGCGCTGCCGATCCGCCAGCTGGTCCGTGCCGCGGGCGGATGGCACGAGCGGCTGGTCGCCTGCCAGGACACGCTGTTCCTGCCGATCGCGGGCGCGAGCATACCCGAGACGATCATTCCCCCCACGCTGCGCGCCGCCGCGCCGGGATCGATCATCGAAACCTCCCCCGCCAGCGTCGCGATCATGGCCGACCTGTCGGCCCGCCTCGTCGCGCAGGGGGGCGCGGCTCTGGTGATCGACTACGGCTATGACGGCCCCGCGATCGGCGACACGCTCCAGGCGGTGCGCGGCCACGCCTATGCCAACCCCTTCGCCGAGCCGGGCGAGGTCGACCTGACCGCGCATGTCGACATGGCGACACTCGGCCTCGTCGCCACCGCCTCGGGCGCGCGGCTGTCGGGCACGATCGGTCAGGGCGCCTTCCTGCGCGCGCTGGGGATCGATCAGCGTGCCGCCGCGCTCGGCCCCCGCGTCGCCGCCGACCGCGCGCGGCTGGTGGAGGAGATGGGCGAGCTGTTCCGCGTCATCGCCGTTTCGCATCCCCATTGGCCCCAACCCGCAGGTTTCGCATGACCGACACCCCGACGCTCCGCCCCGCCACGCTTCACGACGCGCCCGTCATCGCGGCGCTCGCGCGGCAGACCTTCACCGATACGTTCGGGCACCTCTATTCGCCCGACAATCTGGCGGCGTTCCTGACGATCCACACGCCCGAGAATTGGGCGGCGGAGATCGCCGACCCGCGCTTCGCGGTGACGCTGGCGGAGGCGGACGGCGAACCCGTCGCCTATATGAAGCTCGGCCCGCCGTCCCTGCCCTTCACCCCGCCATCGGACGCGATCGAGCTTCGGCAGATCTACGTCGTCGCGTCGCAGCACGGCAGCGGGCTGGCGCGCACGATGCTGGAACATGCCATCGCGGAGGCACGCCGCCGCGGTTGCGGCGCGCTTTATCTCTCCGTCTTCACCGACAATCCGCGCGCGCGCCGCTTCTATGCGCGCCACGGCTTCGTGGAGGTCGGCCCCTATGCGTTCATGGTCGGCGACCAGGCGGACGAGGATATCGTGATGCGGCTCGACCTGTGACCGATACGCCCGACGTCTTTCGCGCGCGGCTGCTCGCCGATGTCCGCCACGGCTTCCTCGGCCGCCGCGGCGGCGTGTCCGGGGGGCTCCACGCCGGGCTCAACGTCGGCTTCGGGTCGGACGACGATGCCGCGACCGTCGCGGCCAATCGCGACCGCGCGCTGGCCGCGGTTGCGCCCGGATGCCTGCTCCAAACGCCCTATCAGATCCATTCCGCCGACTGCATCACCGTCACCGCGCCGCTGGCGGAGCGTCCGCGCGGCGATGCGCTCGCGACCGATCGCCCCGGTCTCGCTATCGGTATCATCACCGCCGATTGCGCCCCCGTTCTCCTCAGCGATACCGCCGCGGGCGTGGTGGGGGCGGCGCACGCCGGATGGAAGGGCGCGCTGGCCGGCGTCACCGATACGACGATCGCCGCGATGGAGGCGCTCGGCGCCCGTCGCGACCGCATCGCCGCCGCCGTCGGGCCGTGCATCGCGCGCGCCAGCTACGAGGTGGACGACGCCTTCCGCCGCCGCTTCGAGGAAGCGGACGCCGCCAACGAGCGGTTCTTCGCCGACGCGCGCGCCGGCCACGCGCAGTTCGATCTGGAGGGCTATGTCGCCCACCGCCTCGCTGCCGCCGGGGTGAAGCGGGTCGAGACGCTGGGGCTCGACACCTATGCCGACGAGGAACGCTTCTTCAGCTTCCGCCGCGCGACGCATCGCGGTGAGCCGGATTACGGGCGGCAGATCGCGATCATCGCGGTAAACTGATCGGCCGACGAAGGGCGCGGTTTGCCCGCCCCTATCAGGTCGTCGGCCCGGACCTGTTCGAAACCTCTGCGAAAGGCGTGGATCGCTCGACACGTTCGGCGTTCCCCGGCGAAGGCGGGGCCTTTGCAAAACAGGTGCAACGGCATCGAGTCCACGCCATGCTCCTGCGCAGGCAGGAGCCCAGGGCCCGGCAGAACAACGCATTATGGGACCTGCAACCCTGAGCTCCTGCCTTCGCAGGAGCACGGTGTAGCCTTTTGCAAAGGTCTCGCGACGGCCGGGGCCCGGTTGGCGTGGCTTTTCCGTCTGTTACCACCGTGCCCCAGCCGGGCCCCGGCCTTCGCCGGGGAACAAGGAACTGGGTTTCGCCTAGGTCTCGACCTGATCCGGGGTCCAGGGTTCCGCGCACCTCGCCGGACAAGGCGTGTGGGACCCGGGACGCCGGAACGAGTCCGGCATGACGATGTGGCCGGGGTGACGCGGGGTCACGCCCGCATCCCGCCATCACCGCGTCGGGTCGATCAGATACTTCTCGCCCGTCGCCTTCTTCTCATAGGCGCGCAGCACATCGGGGTTCAGCGCCTCCGCCAGCCCGACCGTCGCGGTATAGCCGCTGGCGAAGGTCGTGGTCAGTTCGTCCACCACGCGCTGGCGCATCCGGCCGACCACTTCCTTGCCCGCCTTCTGCATGAACGGCGTCAACAGGAAGCCCGACACGCTCCACTGGAACCCGAACGCCAGCCGGTTGAGCGTCGTCGGCGACAGGTCCAGCGCGCCGTAGATATACAGCTGCTTGAACGTGTTGGAGCCGTAGCGGCTATATTCGGTCGCGGTGCGGTTCGCCGCCTGCTCCATCGCCTGGACGATATCGCTGCCGATCGACCCGCCGCCAATCGCGTCGAACGCGATCGTCGCCCCCGTCTCCGCGATCGCATCGACCAGTCGCGCGCGGAAGTCGTCGGCCTTGCTGTTGATGACGTGAGTCGCGCCGATGTCGCGCAGGATCTTCTCCTGCGCCTCGCTGCGCACGATGTTCACCAGCGGCACGCCGTCCGCCAGGCAGATCTTCTGCAGCATCTGCCCCAGGTTCGACGCCGCGGCGGTGTGGACGATCGCCTTGTGCCCCTCCATCCGCATCGTCTCGACGAAGGCGAGCGCGGTCAGCGGGTTGACGAACATCGCAGCACCATCCGCCGCGCTCGCGCCCTCGGGCAGCGGCACCACGTCGCGCGCCTTCAGCGTGCGATACTGCGCGTACATCGCGCCGCCCATCATGCCGACCTTGCGCCCGATCAGCGCCTTGGCCTCCTCGCCCGCCGCGATGACGGTGCCCGCGCCCTCGTTCCCGACCGGCAGCGACTGCCCGATGCGCGCGCGCACCCCACCCATCCGCTCGCGCGGCACCTGGAACGTCACCACCGGGCGCTCCGCCGTACCCGATCGCTCAAGCGTCGACACATCCGCCGGCCCCAGCAACAGTCCCAGGTCGGACGGGTTGATCGGTGCCGCCTCCACCTTCACCACCACCTCGTCCGCGGCGGGGGCACCGTGCGTCACCTCCTCCAGGCTCAGCGTCAGCCGCCCGTCCGCATCCACCGCGGAGCGCAGCTCCAGACCCGTCACGTCGCTCATCCTCGCCTCCATACTGATTCTTCGAAAACCGCATGGCGGCGCGCGGCGATGTGCGCAACCCCTTCGCGTATCACGCCTCCCGCGCTAGTCCGGGCGAATGTTCGACCTCGACACCTATCTCGCCCGCATCGAGCTTCCCGCGATGCCGACCCGCGACGCCGCCGGCCTCGCCCGACTGCAATGGCAGCATCGCCAGCGCATCCCGTTCGAGAACCTCGACGTCCGGCTCGGCCGCGGGATCGCGATCGACAGCGCGTCGGTCGCCGCCAAGCTGGTGACCGCGCAGCGCGGCGGCTATTGTTTCGAGCACAACCGCCTGTTCCTCGACGCGCTGGCCGCGCTGGCGTTCGAGGCGCGGCCGCTGCTGGCGCGCGTCTGGCTGGGCGCGACCGAGGTGCCCCCGCTGACCCACACGCTGGCGCTGGTGACGATCGACGGAGCGGAATGGATCGCGGACACCGGCTTCGGCGGCTCCTATACCCCGGTCCTGCCGCTGGTCGACGGTGCGGAGGCCGACGCCCCCGACGGCGCGCGCTTCGTCCTGCGCCGCGACGATGCACATGGCTGGATGCTGTTGCGCGACGGTCATCCCGCCAATACCGACGGCCGCGCGACGGGTGCCGGATGGCAGCCGCAATACAGCTTCACGACCGCGACGGTGCACGCCAGCGACCTGGCGATGGGCAACCACTGGTCCGCCACCGCCCCCACGAGCCGCTTCGTGAACCACAATGTGGTCAGCATCGTCCTGCCCCACGGCTTCGCCGCGCTGACCGACCGACACTACCGCCGTCACGCCGCCGGCGCGACCAGCGAGGCGGAGATCACCGACCCGCGCGTGTACCGCATGCGACTGGCGATGATGTTCGGAATCGCGCTGTCGAGGGAGGAGGTGGCGGCGCTCTTATGACCAGCCATCGCCCTGCGCGATTGTCGCGTCAGGGCAAAAAAGAGGCGGCGGATCGATGATCCGCCGCCCATCATGACGATAGTTTCTTTCGAACGTTACATCTTCAGCGAGACGCCGACGAAAACGTAACGGCCGTTCGCGTCATACACCGTCGGATAGGTGTTGCCGTTACCGAACGACGAGATCGGCGCAGCCGACTGGCTGACGATCGGCGGCGCACGGTCGAGCAGGTTGTTCGCGCCCACCAGGAACGAGAACTTCTCGGCAACCTGGGCGGTCATCGTCAGATCGATGTAGTTCTGCGACGGGATGCGCGCATCGATCGGGTTGAAGGACCCCCTGAGATCCGTGTCAGCGCTGGTACGCTCGAAACGGGTTGCACCCAAGAAGCGCCAGCGTGCCGACACCCCGATACCATCCGGCAGCGTCCAGTTGACACGAAGCTGATGCCGCCACTTCGGCTGCGGGAAGCCGCACTGACCGCCGTACAGACCTACGCAGTCGTAATCGGCGCCTGCGCGGTTCAGCCGCACTTCGTCGGTATACGTTCCGTTGAAGTTGAAGCCGAACGACCCGACCCCGCTGGTCCGCAACGTGTACGAACCCACGACGTCCAACCCGCTGGTCTGGAGCGTACCGGCGTTCGTCGCCAGGTTGTTGATGAACCCGTTCGGCGTCAGCCACAGCGACCCCGTACCCGGATCACGGCGGACGAAGCTACAAAGCTGGGCATCGCCGGTCAGGCCGCACTGCTTCAGGATCGTATCGAAGCCCAGCGTGGCGATCGTGTCCTTGATCTTGATGCGGAAGTAATCGACCGACAACGACAGTCCCGGAATGAACTGCGGCTGCAGGATCACGCCCCCGGTGATGGTGTCGGCCCGCTCGGGACGAAGGTTGACGTTACCACCGGCGAAATCCTGGTACTGTTCCGACGGGTTGGCGACGATATTGCCGTACTGAGCCGCCGTCACGCCAGTCCGTGCGCACTGAGCCGCCGTGAAGGCCGGCGCAGCGCCCGCGCAGGGATCGTCGGAACCGCCAAGGCCGAGGATCTGGTTGGCGAACAGCTCCTGCGTATTGGGAGCGCGCACGGCGCGATTGTATCCCCCGCGGAAGCGAAGATCGCGGACCGGCGCCCAGACCGCCTCGCCCTTGTACGAGCTGACCGAACCGGCCGTGCTGTAGTGGGAGAAGCGATAGCCGCCGTTCAGCGTCAGCTCCTGGAAGAACGGCCGATCGCTGGCGATCGGGACCTGGAGCTCGCCGAAGAACTCCTTCACGTCGAACGCGCCGCTGATGTTCTGCGTCGGGCCGCCCTGACCCGTCAGATCACCGGAAGCGAAGGCCGTGTCCACGTTCAGTTGCACCGCCTCGCGACGGTACTCGCCACCGATGCTCAGGCCCAGGCCCTCGCTCGCCCACGGCAGCTGGACGCCGTAGTCGGCACCCCGTGCAGTGATGGAGCCGGTGATGACCGTCTCCTTGGTTTCGCCAGTCTGGAAGCCCGTCTGCAGAACGTAGTTCAACGATGCCTGGGACGGAGTGATGGCCGGATTGAAGATGTTGAGCGGGACGCAGTTCGCATCGCTGCCATCAACAACCGAACGACATACAGGCTGACCAAGCGTGGACGAACCCGGGCGTGTGTCGGTGATGACGTCGGTCGCGCGAGTGAGGCGGGTCAGCGAATACTCGTTGCGATAGTTCAGCGACATCGTCGTGGCGCCATACTGACCGGAAAGGTCGTAGCTCACGCCGGGTGCCAGATCGCCCTTGGTCCCCAGGACGAAGCGATAGCTGGTATGGCGATAGTCGGCCTGACGACCACCACCCTCGACACCGCGACGCCCGATCGTGACCGCACCGCGCGAGTACGGGGTCCCGTTGGGGTTCAGGAACACGGCATCTGCGGTCCCGCTCTGAACGAGATTGTCTGCGGCGCAGATCCGCCCCACCAGAGCGGCCGAGAGCAACGGGTTGTCGCAGTTGATGCTCGAGATGCTGCCCGAACCCAGGAACAGGCCCGAGGGAGCGATCTGAGCGACCGTGCGATCGTCCATGAAATTGAACTCGAAGTACGGCTTGAGCGCGTCGCTGACCTCATAGCGACCGATAACGCCACCGAGGTAGCGCGTGTCGGGACGCTGATAATAGTTCAGCGGATTGGCATTATACAGGTTGCCATCGTTCAATGCGCCGCTTGCGGTCACACCGAAATAGTCGCCGTTCCGGAGGTTTGCAAAAGTGGCCGGGAACGAGTTCGGCGAACCGGAGCAGTTGAAACCCGAAGCGTTCGAGCTGAAACCGCAGTTGCTGTAATCGCGGGAATTCTGCGCGATCGCACCGATGTTGCGGTACCCCGCATAGCCGACGAGGTGGCCTCGATCATCGTCCGTCGCGACGCCGAACTTCACGGACCCGTCGAACTGGTGACCGTTCACCGACAGCCCGTCAGGCGCGGTGTAGCCAGCGGCCCGGTTGCGCTGCTGGAAGTACGCCGACCGATTATCATGCAT